>CAILNN010000153.1 GCA_903835555.1 uncultured Verrucomicrobiota bacterium | reverse complement strand
TCACCAATAGCTTTAACAATTCGACGGACTTTCGTGGCTATCGATTGGAGATTACTCAGGTCGCGGCTCCACAAACTGCAACGGGCGTGGCCATCGGTGAGATTCAGTTGTTTAAGAATCCAGGTTCTATTTTGCGTGAATACTGGACGGACGTACAAGGTTCTGCAGTAACTGACCTGACCAGCGATCCACGGTTTCCCGACCAGCCAACCGGTCGGGAGTTGCTGCCCAGCTTCGAAGGGCCTACCAATTGGGCTCAAAACTATGGCGCGCGGGTACGGGGCTACCTGACACCGTCCCGAAGTGGTGATTATACCTTCTGGATTGCCAGTGACGACGCCAGTGAACTGTGGCTAAGCACCGACGAGACTCCGGACAATCGAACTCTTATTGCATCCATGCCGACCTGGGGCAATCCCCGCGAATGGAACAAAGACCCGGCACAGCAGTCTGCCACCATCTCGCTCGTCGGAGGAACTCGCTATTACATCGAAGCCCTGCATAAGCAAGGGGCTGGAGGTGACAATCTGGCTGTCGGTTGGGCGAAGCCGGGACAACCAGCCAATGCCCCCTCGGAGGTGATTCCTGGAGAAGTGTTGACCCCATGGCCGGTGACGACAGCCGCCGCCATACCTCATTTCGTTCGCTCACCCACTCCAACCGTTTCTTCAACACCTGCTACGACTCCAATTCAAAAAGGGGGGCAACATTCAAATGCTCGATCGATCGGATTGGCCAACCAGCCCCACCTTGCCGGTGCCCCGGCTCCCATATTCCCCAACGGCGTGGCTGTTCCTGCCGACTTCCCACGCATCAACATAACCGCCAACAATAATCCCGATCCCGATTTTATCTTCCTTGATAACCGCGGCGGCAATGGCCACCCGTACAACGTCATCTTTGACAACTCTGGTGCTCCTATTTGGTACCGTCGAATGCCGGATGAACGCCGGGACATGAAAGTCCAAAAAAACGGCGTTCTGACCATGCTGGCACGGGATAATGGCAATCACTTCAACGGTTTCGACACCAACTATCATCTGATCAAGACTTATTGGGCCGACAATGGGTACAGCGCGGATGAACACGAACTGCAGGTGCTCCCCAACGGGCACTATTTCATGGTGGCTCTGCGCGGCGAAACGGTGGACATGACTCGTCTGATTCCCAATGGAAACCCTGCTGCCGGCGTCACCGAACAATGTATCCAGGAATTTACCGCCAACGATGAATTGATCGTTCAATGGCGCGCCCTGGATCACTTCGATATTCGAGACCAGTCGCAGTTTATCGACATTACCGGTAGTGGTTTTGATTTTCCCCACTTCAACGCCATTGATGTTGATACCGACGGGAATCTCGTCGTCTCCAGCCGGAGCCTGAGCGAAGTCACCAAGATGGACCGTACCACCGGCCAATTCATTTGGCGAATGGGCGGCAATAACAATCAGATGACCTTCGTCAATGATCCCTTGCAGGGACCCCGAAACCAGCACGCCATCCGCAGTATCGGAACCAATCACTACACACTCTTTGACAATGGCGATTTGCACAATCCCTCCGTTTCCCGGGGCGTTGAATATGTGATTGATCCGGTGGCACTCACCGCGACTCTCGTCTGGCAGTATCCCAAGGTCCCCACGACGGACTATTACTCATTTTACATGGGAGATGTGCAGAGACTTCCCAATGGAAATACCTTGATCAATTGGGCGGTCGGGAATCTGCCGAAATTGACCGAGGTTCGCCCGGACGGAACCAAGGCCTTTGAAATGAATTGGGTGGATGGATTTGAGGCCTACCGAGTGTGGCGCTGTGCCTGGAATGGCGTCGCGACGGAGCCCTATTTGATCGTCGAACCCTACCCGGACAACATCACTCTGACCTTCAATCAATTTGGGGACACCAACGTTGCCTTTTATCGCATCTACGGGGATACGAATCCAGCCCCGACCCGCCTTCTGGCGGAATCCCGGACGACCCGTAAGGTCCTCTCCAATTTTCAGAATGGGCAAACCTACTACTTTCGAGTCTCGGCGGTGAACGCCGCAGGGGTTGAAGGCAACTTCTCCAACGAAGAAAATATCCAGGTGAATCTGCTGAAGCCCGGGCAGAACGTGGTGGTCAACGGAAGTTTCTTACAAGGTCAAAACAACTGGAACCTTGCCCTGGCCGATACCGCAACCGGATATTGGTCGTTGGCGGGCACCACGGCCCACTTGACGTTGACCTCACCCGGGGCGTCCTACGCGAGTGCCGAGCTTCAACAGCCCGGCATCGCGATGCTCCAGGGGGCGACTTATGTGCTGCAATTTGATGCTTGGAGCACCAAGTCCCGAATCATCCAACCCAAAGTTTCCCAGGGTGTATCGCCGTTCACCGATTACAGCCGGATCGGGTATGTGGCCACCACCACCGCGAAGAAGCATTTCCAGTTCCCCTTCGTCATGAATCAACCCACCGACGTCAATGCGACACTCAGCTTCAACTTCGGAACCTCAACCACCGACCTGTTTCTTCAAAACGTTTCGCTCATCCGTCTCGCTCCGGGAGATTATAATCGCGATGGTCAGGTGGATTGGATCGACCTTAAGACATTGACCGGCGATTGGATGAAAAGCGGCTCCTTTTATGACCTGAACGGGGACGGTCGTGTTGACTTCCAGGATCTCGATATTCTCGGGCAGAATTGGATGGGGAAGTGACCCGAGTTCGATCTGCATTTGCTTCCAATTAATTTCTATCCCAATAACGTCATGAAATTGCACAATCCACACTGGAAAAGTCTTGGCCTATGCTGGGTGACTGGCTTCCGCCTTCTCGGAGGTCTGCCGCCCGACTTTCCGGCCATCACCACCCACACCTACAACCCGTCGGCCATCAGTCCGGGGGCTGTTTTGCTCGCAACCTGCCCAAACGCCAATGTCCTGGCAGGTACCCCCACCTACCTGATGGTTCTAAATAACGACGGAACGCCGTTGGCCTACAAACAGATCGGTTATCAAACGCCCGGTGACTACTATGCGGCTGATTTCAAGCAACTGCCCGATGGAACCTTATTCTATCAACAGTTCATGAGTTATCTCACCTACACCGGTGGTGGTAATACCTACGGCGTCCAGATGGATGACAACCTCAATGAAATCACCCGCTTCCAGATGGGTAACGGCTATGTGGCCGAATCTCACGACTTCCAGCTTTTGCCCAATGGACATGCCCTGATGATGGGCTATTGCACCACCTTCCGTGATCTGAGTTCAGTCGTTCCAGGTGGATATCCCCGGGCAGAGGTCTCAGGAACCGTTGTTCAGGAGTTGAACGCCCAGCGTCAGGTCATCTGGCAATGGCGCAGTTGGGACCATTTCGCCAACAATCAATATTTTTGGGGAACGACCTCCGGGGGAAGCTTGGTTTCCGCTTGGCATGAAAACGTATTGCGCCAGGACGACGACGGCGATTTGTTTATCGGGACCGTTCAGGAAATTATGAAGGTGAGCCGCCAAACCGGCAATGTCTTGTGGCGTCTCGGCGGGCCCTTCAATCAATTTACCTTTTTGGGTGTTCCTGAGCAGGAAGGCGTATTGGCATTTCTCGGGCATGATTTTCATCGGCTGCCCAATGGAAACGTTCTCCTGTACAACAACACCGCACCCAATCGATCCTCCCGCGCTCAAGAGTACAAGCTGGACGAAGTGAATAAAGTCGCCACCTATGTGTGGTCTTACGTCCCCACCAATTATATCTCGGCATCTGCTCGCGGTAGCGCCGAGCGACTTGCCAATGGCAACACCTTGATTGGTTGGGGGACCTCATTGGTCCCGGGCTATACCGGCCCCGATGTCACCGAAGTCGCCCCGGATGGTTCCAAGGTGTGGGAACTTCAGTTCAATGATCCAACCGTTGATTCGTATCGGGCATTCCGGATTCCGTACCCTGCGGCGGCCCAGCGGACCTTTGTGCTCAACCCGGATATAGGCAACGGTGGTCATTATGTTTTCGCCACCGGGAATTCAGACACCGGTGTCACGCTGGATGTCGATCAGCAAGTTTCTCAAGGCTACAACTCGCTGACGGTGGTCCGACAGCCATTTGCCCCACTGGCTCCCGATTTCGTTGGCAAAGCTCCCCGACTTTTGCCGGTGCGAGTGCAGTTCGTTCCGGTAGGTCTGGACGCCATTTCAGGAACGGTTTCGTTCAACGTCGCATCGTTTCAGTTGAAAAATCCAGCCGCAACCACGGTCTACTTTCGTCCAAATATCGGCCAGGGATTGTTCATTCCCTTGCAGACCACTTACAATTTCGCCACGGGCCAACTCCTGGCCTCGACCACCGACTTCGGTGAGTATGCTCTCGGCTTTCCCGACATCGCCGAAGTCCCCTATCCGCCGTTGCTGGATATCCCCACCACGCTCGTGACCAACCAGTTCATTACTCGCGTCACGGACCCGGTTCAGGCTGGAACGAACTACTCCGTCAATCAGTCGTTGCCAATCCTGCTCGCATGGTCTCCCAAGGGCTTTGCTGCTTCCTATCACTTCCAACTGTCACGCGACCCCGCATTTGGATCCACCGATGTGGACGTTCCCTATCTCACAGACGCACTCTATCAGTTGACAAATGCGGCTGCTGGAACCACCTATTATTGGCGGGTTAACACCTCCAACGATGGCGGAATCTCCGATTGGGCGAGCAGTTCATTTATGACGGTACCACCGGCCATCACCGCGATCTACCCAACCAATGGTGCCGCCTTGCAGCGCGGTATTTCCTACTTCCTCCAGTGGAACGACAATGGGCTCGAGAATGTCTCTTTGGACCTTTATAAAGGCGGTGCGTTCGTTAAGAACATTACCACGGCATCGAGCTTGGTCAGCTACAAATGGCTGGCCAGTTTGACCGCGACCCCTGGCAACGACTATTCCGTCAAAATTACCAGTACCAACAACCCAGCCATCAATGCGTTTAGCGGCACTTTCAGCCTGATTGACCCACCCGCCGTTGATCCGAGCTCAGTTGTTCGGAATGGCAATGGCAGTATCCAGTTTACCGTCACCGTCTCCGGAGTGCCGACGGCGACTGTTTATGAGTCGAGCGATCTAAAATCTTGGATGCCCCTTCAGACTGTATCCTTTCAAAACGGTCGGGCTGTTTTTATCGATCCGTCCGCAAGTGGCTTCCCAGGACGTGCCTATCGCGTTCAGGTGCCATAGGAGTAAAATGATTGACTGTCAGGGCTCCAGGTTAATGGTCTTGGGGCCCTCGTTTGCATCCCGCCACAAATGCAGCTCTCAAAATTCCCCGTGCTGAATTCAAGGAAAGCCAGTTGCTGGCTGACAGCCGCTGAGCAGCAAGGTTAATCCCGCTTGGACTTCGATCTGAGAGCCTTTACCCCGGTCAGCATCCAGCTCATGGCGACATCAAGAATCGGGCTGGCAAGCATTTGAATGTAGCTGTCCGTTTCGAGGCCTGCATTCCTGGCCAAAATGTCCAGATCGAGGCTCCGGAAGTAATCGTGGGCATTCCATCCACCCGAAAGGCTGGAGCCCTCAATATCCCCGGAACTCGGATACTTTCCCGAAAAACGGGTCATGATTTCGGCTATTCGCGGTGCCGTGTAAAATGCACAGTCGGCAGGAATCTTTAGTTTCCGCTGCAGGAGAGTATCGGCAATTGCTTTCGCCGCTCCGCCAAACGCACTGCTGATGTAAAGAGGTTGGCCGGCTTCCTGAGTGAGGATGGCCTCTTCAACGATTCCTGGCAACCTGTTGGCATCGACGGAATCGGAAGGTTGTGCTTTCACGTCACGAACGGGACCACCAACAAAAAAACGGTACTCGGTGTGCCGGACAAGCATCCGCCTCATGGTAGTCAGAGCCCGAATGCGAGCAAATCTGCCTAAATCAGTTAGGAGGAAGGTCTTAATGGAATCGGGATATAGATCTTGATCTGGTAACTCTTTTTCGATTCCAATGGGAAGAATTTGTAATATCTGTAGCAGATCCTGATTGATCAACCGTTGGGCTACTACTTCAGACCTCGGCGGCGGTTGGTCCGGCCAGGCTAAAAAATTAAGGATGGCGGGAGGAACGGTTCCCGTGACCGGATCGGGTGCCTCAGGTTTTAGTCGGCGAAATAATCGAGCATCCCTGGCGAGGTGGCTCAGGACGCCGTCTTCATCCCAACGGCCCAGTGAATCTTTCCAAGAGTGTCCCAAAATGAGCTGTGCCCCTTCAAAGAGGAAGTTGTTCGCTTCATCATAGACGAACCGGTTGATGGCCCGCGTCTTGTCGCCCCAATCGGGTGGCCAATCGGGGTCTCCATCGTTGGGTGCGGATACGGACAGTCCGACCTTCCAACCGACATGCTTTCTGGTATCCACGTTAATCATTGGCGCTGGGCTTATCGTGCGGATTCGAGGTAATCAAGTTCGATGGGCGGGTTGCTGGTGGCCAGCCAGTCCCGAAGCGCTGAAAATTCCTCCGGACGTGTCTGCGCCTTTGGCACAAGCCATAGTGCCGAAGGTGATGCCTGTCGAAAGGCGATCGCCAGTTTGGCGGCAGCTGGACTAGGGAGCCGGAGCCAAACCTGGGACGGGGTGGTGGCGTCGCTCCTTTCTCCGGCCACGTTCCGCATCAGGAGGAGGCGGATGTGTTCCCGCAGCGCCGCCGTCAATACGCGATAGGTATTTCCATCCTCAATCCGGATATTCGGAACCGCAGCAAATGGAACTGCGGACGGACCCGAAACCGATTGCATGAGCGCATCTACGACCACCATGGGCATTCCGTTGGAGAATGCCACCATGAACTCGTCCAGACAGATTGTCCGAAACTCGTAAGCATTGGTGCGCAAGGCGACGAAGACGCAAGCCCCCGCTGCTTCTTGAATCGCCGCAAGCCACTCTTCCCCATTTCCGATGTCCTTGGCGTCATACCAAGCCTCAAGCTCAGGGATATCACGGATGCAATTCTCAAGCGCTTGCGCGAAAAAGATGCCATCGTGTTTAGCGTGGCTGATAAATAGTTTAAGGGTTTCCGGCTCTTTTTCCGCACCAAGTATCAATCGGGTACGGTGCAAGGCGATCAATCCCAGTTTGTGGGCGATGATTCTATCTTCGCCGAGACTTGCCGCGTTTTTAACCTGCCGGTTGCTAAAAACGGGAGGTGCTTTTCTTATCGCAATTGTTGAAAGACTATAGGCCAACAGATCGTGGCCTCCGACCTTCCGGGCCGCGTGAACCCTGGCCGCAATGGAATCCAAGACCTGCGACATGAGCGGGTCGTTGACCAATTGTTCGGTCAACAGGACCACATATAATGTATTGCGGATGATGGCATCATTACCTTCTAAAATATCCCACGCTGACTTGTCAGTGATCGATTTGAATTCAACCCGATCCCAAACATCGAGGGGCACGTCTAGATTGGACACAAAGGGAGCTCGCGTCACCGTCGAAAACGCACGGGCAAGCGCGCTTTCGTATTCTGCGGCCTCGTTCTGGTTCTTGGGATGATAAACGAAGGTCAGCCGGAATAGGGCGGTCGACTTCATTGGAAACTGGAGTGATTGAGACTGAGCGCCTTAAGCGGCCCTCGAATATCATCATCGGAATCCTGCCAGTCATTCATCGACCGAACCATGCTTAGGGTGGAAGGAGGCGGAAACCAACGCTGACGGTATCGCTGGCGCCGCGCTTCGGCTTCAACCAGCCATGCCGCGATCGCCTTGTACTCCTCTGTCCATTTTTTCAAAATGGCCATATTCTGGGAAATGAAATCATGGAGCCGCTTGGGAATCAGATCGGGCTCATAATAGGGTTTATTAAAATCGTCGTGATTCGGCAGTTTGACACCAAGCAAAGCCGCGCCCGGTTCAAAGGCATTTCCCTCCTTGCTTTCGCGAGGGGCCATGGCCAACTCCATTTCGATGTCCACGAAGCGGCTGAGCCGAGTCGTCGGCCCCAAAAGAACCATGATGTGACTGCAACCGCTCAAGGCTGGCTGAACCTTTTCGACGTAATTGTCCCCGGGCAATACCGCCGTATTAAAATTCCAGCTCCGAATGTTTAATTGCAACAACAGTTGCTCCATGCGGTTGGCATATTCCGCGTCGGCCTTCGCGTGTGCCAAAAAGACAAGATTTTCAAGCGGTTCCATCAACATCGTCGATAATGAAAAAGCCGAACATCAACAGTGTCAAGATGACAGACGAATCTCAAGAGGACCCCTCCTTGTTCTTAAAACACGTTCTATACGGTTCACCGACCATCCAAGTCGTTGTCTACCGTCTACTTATGACCCGCCGACCGTGCCCAGCGCATGGAAAGGACGCTATCCACCAAATGGAAAGCCGACTGAACCAAGTTCAGTCGGCTTTTTAATCAGGAAGTTCTTCCGTCGTTAGCCCGCGAAATGGCTACCGCAGCACTTATTGCTTAGTGCGGAAGAAATCCACTTTGCTGTTCGGAATGAATCCCCACGGCGAGGATGTGTTCAGCACGTCGCCAAAGGGTCCGCCAGCGGTCGCCGACGATTGAAGAGCGCCGCCATTGCTCCAATACAAACCGAGTCCTTCAGCAACATCGGTGGTGAAGTTTAGTTGCAGTTGGAGTGCCGCAGCGTCGATGATAGCTCCGGTAGCGACAACTTGGGCCACTTCGCCGTCGGTCAAGATGCGATTATACAACCGCACGTCGTCCAATGTGCCGTTGAAAAGCTCCCAGTAGGAGTCGTTGATCCAGGCAAGGTTAAACGGTTGACCGGTCGCCCAAGTCCACGCGTCGCCAGCCACCTGACTATCGGGTACCCCATCGATGTACACCGTTACACTTCCGGTCCCCGACTGGTCGTAAGAAACGGCGATATGGTGCCAGGAGCCATCGTCCACCGTTCCATTGCTCGTCACCGAGGTGCCACCCACCTTGACATCGACGGTGCCGGCGCTTCCTTGATTCTGGTCCTGAATATCAACGCGGAAGGTGCCACGGCCTTGCTCGAAAAGCACGGCACCATGATACCCCCGGGAAATGTCGTCTCCGGCAGACTTCAACCAGAAGGCAACCGTACCGTTCGTCGCTCCTGTCAGGTCGGCTTCGCCCGGAATCGTGATCGCGCCGTTCACGCTCGAATCAAAAAACGCCACACCACTGCGAACGCTATCGCCCGCTTGCCATTTTGCCCCTTTGTTCCACCCAGCGTGAGGTGTCCCCTGGGTCTTCGAATCGGCAAATAAACCGCTTTGCCAACCGATGAGGATATCGGCAGTCACGGGCACGGGCGGGTTGGTCGCGGAGCCATAGGCATTGGCTACCACTACATCATAGAATCCGGAATTCGTGGGAACCAGGGACGCGACGGTATAGCTGGGCGAGGTCGCACCTGGAATAGCACTGCCATTCAACCGCCATTGGTAACTTAACGGGGGAACGCCGATGGCGGTCACACCCAAATTGACCGAGCTTCCCGAGATTACTGGCGCAACCGGTGCAGATGCAGCTTTGGTGATCACTGGACCTTGAGTCAGAATGATACCCGCAATCGTGCTGGCCAAATCATTGGTGTTGCCGTCTTTGAGTGCTGGCGCACCCGAAATCGTGATGGAGTCGTCACTGAGCGGAGTGCTGACCGAACTTACCCCACCGAGAATCCCCAAATTGCCCTGCGTTGCCGTGTAGGTCAGATTTTGAGTGCCCGACGGCGCAGTGACGATGGCGTTTGTAAATGCCGTCCCGGAATCGGTCGTCGCGATGAGCTCGATGACGTAAGGTCCGCTGGTGAAAACGCTTTTCAATCCAGATATCTGCACGGAATACGGGATCGTGTTGTTCGGATTGGTGTAGATGAATACGTCATCGCGCAAGAACCCGTAGAGGACTTCCTGATCGCCACGATGTGGGTGATTGCCCCCATAGGAGCCGCCATTGCTGGCGTCGCCGACGCCGCTGGTGTTGGCTGCGGTGGCCGACCATGTGATGCTGAGGGACCCGGAGGGCAGGGCATGGAGACCGTTGGTCGTGGTCGTCGTGTTGATGATTTCGCTCAGCGTGTAGGGTCCAGGGTTATCCGCGTTGTTGTACCCGGTCGGCAACGGAGTCAGGTTTTGCCAACTTTCCGGGGGGACTCCAAAGGCGGTCGCGGTCACCTGGTAGCCGGTGTACTGCGCCGCAGTGGTTGACCAGTCAGGCTGGAAGTGCAGGCCGACAGTGGCGGCCTGACTCGCTCCGAGCATCAAGGCTGCGGCGGAGACGGTGCACACGGCTCGCATCGTTGGGCGATTCGTGGCGGGATTTTCGGTGTTCATGGAATTTTCATGCAGGACAGACCACGTTGCTGGCATTGCAAAGTCCGAGGTGCTTGAAACTGCTTTTGAAACGCGATCTCCTTGCAAGACGCCTTTTAGGCTGCGCCTCCTATCAGGAGAGTCAACCAATTGTTTTGCCTCCACCCGGTTTCCGGGCATAACAGTCCTCCGGTTGCCGCCCATTTCTCCATCATCCGTCCAAAGCCTGCTCGAGCAGGCCCGCCAAAGCCTCCTATCTCGCGATTATCCGCGCGCCTTGGCTACTTATGAACACCTGGTCAACCTCCGCCCTGCCGATGCCGTCGTCTGGTTCGAATATGGCAATGCCGCATCCGGTGCCCGCAAGTATGACTTGGCGGACCGTGCCTGGAGCAAGGCACGCAAGCTGGGCGCTCATCGGGAAGACATTCTGACCCTAATCGGCCACCAATATATCGGCCTTCGACAACCCGACAAGGCCCAAGCCTGTCTCCGTCAGGCGGCGTCTGCTGACCCAAAAGCAGTGAATCCCCGGATTAGCTTGGCTGTCCTCCTCGAAAAACAGCATCGGCTCGCCGAATCCCGGGCTGCTGTCCAACAATGCCTGGCCATCGATTCCAATGACGAACAGGCCCGGTATTTTCTCGCCGTCTTGGACCGCCGTGAAGGCTCGGTCGACGCAGCGGAAAGTCGGCTTCGCGACCTGATCACGGCTGGCCCCCGACATCCCTACGTCCAATATGCCTGCCGGTATGAACTGGCGCAGTTGCTGGACCGCGCCGGTGCCGTAGATGAGGCCATGCTGCTTTTGACAGAAGCAAAGGCCATCGTTGGGGGGCTTACCGATACGGCCATCCTGATCTCGGCCTACGAGCGCGATATCAGCAGCATGCGCACGTTGATCAAGGCGCTACCGCCTGACATCCTCAGTGTCTGGGATGGATTGTTTCCCACGTCTGTCCGTTCGACGGTTCCGCCCATCGCCTTTCTGGGAGGCCACCCCCGCAGCGGCACCACCCTGCTGGAGCAGGTCCTGGATGCCCACCCGGACGTGGTTGCCTTCGACGAACCGACGGCATTTGCCGAGTTGGTGCATCCCGCCTTTTCGCAGCCCGGGGAGTTGCCATCCAGCCGCTTGAACAGTGCCCGCGATGCCTACCTTCAAGCCTTGAGCCGTCAGTTGGGAGCTCCATTGGGAACCAAAACCCTCGTCGACAAGAATCCCTCGCTTACGTTACGCCTGCCGCTTTGGCTCCGGGCCTTTCCCGAAGTGCGGGTCATCATGGCACTGCGTGACCCGCGGGATGTCATTCTGAGCTGTTATTTCCAGAACCTGGCACTCAATGGCATGAATGTGAATTTCCTGTCCCTCGACCGCTTGGTGTCCCATTATATCGATTTGATGGATGTTTGGCTGGCAGTACGGCAATGGAATGGTCTCCGGGCCATCGAGGTGCGCTATGAAGACACCGTCCGCAGCCTGGAAACAGAGGGCCGTCGAGCGACGGAATTCCTCGGGCTAACCTGGCATGAAAGCCAAGCCCGGTTTTATGAGCGGAGCCGTTCAAAGCATTTGTACTCTCCAACCTATCAGGACGTGACCCAGCCGGTCTACAGCCGGTCGCTGTGTCGCTGGCCTGCCTACGAGAAATACCTGGCTCCCATCCTCCCGAGGCTGGAACCGTATTGCCGTGCATTCGGATACATTTGATGGCTCGAAAGCATAACGCTCCGGGCGACTGCAAAGCTACCCCCAAGCGTCACACCATGCGCAAGATCATTACTGTAGCGGTCTCGGTGGTTCTTGCGTTCATCGCGAGTAACCTCTTGATTCTAAGCTTCGTGCCAACGGGCGATGACGCAAAGGCTTCGTTACAAATTTACCGTGAAGTATTGCAAGAGGCGGGTATCAAAGAAAGTTTCGGGCAAGAGACGCCAAAAGTGATGCGCACCACGACGCGTCGAGGCGTTCGTATCGTGGCCAGAGGCACATTCTCTGGAAAGGAACGTGAGTCTCTTCGTCATGCGGTTGAAGTCGTTAAATCTAAACACCTGGACCGCAAAGTATGGTTGGAATTTGAAAGCGAAAATGGACGATGAACAAATGCCGCCCGCCAACCGATAGCCTCCCCTACAACTCCCCATCGTCATCAAACACCTGCCAACCAACCGCTTTGAAAGCCTCAGTCACCTTGTCGACAAGGAACTGATCATCTTGGGTCACAAAACGAAAGTTGCCGCCAGTCGCCACACCGTCGGTCACAAGGATATCCAAGGCCGACTCATAGCCATCCATCACCAGTAGGTGCCCGAAGGCATCGGATTTTTCGGTAGCCGAAATACCCACCGCCCGCAATGCGTTGGTTAACTGTGACGTCGGAGTACCGTCCGCACCTTCCGGCGCGACCAAATACAGTTCGTAAGCCATGATGTGATTCGATTTTCCCGGGACGTTGCCCACACGACACGTGCCCATCAATCAAATTCAATGGCAGTTCGGACAGGCTGCCCCAATGGCCGGGCTTAGATACGGAATACCCAGCGCCAAACCCCGCAAAATCAATAAAATGGAAACCAAGGCAATCGATACCGGGGAGAAGGCCCGCAATCGGAATCGAATGGATGGCGAAAGCGCTCGCTGGGAAAGGGATAACCCCAAAAGGATGGGTATCGTCCCCAGCCCGAACCAAATCATGTACCCTGCCCCCGCCAGGATTCCCCCAGAAGCCGAGGCGGCAGCGCACGCGACATAGACCAGTCCACACGGAAGCAGTCCATTGAAAGCTCCAAAAACCGCGAACGCACCGACCGATGTCGGTCTCAAATAGGGGAGCACACGCTGACGCCACCGACCCAGTAGCCGAATCCACCAGCCTCCTCCTTCCATCCGCTGACTCCACAAAACCCCAATGGCAATGGACAACCCGGCCGCCAGCGATACCCACCGCCCAATGCCAAATACCGTCAGGGATTTCCCCAACGATCCCGCCGCTGCCCCCAATAGTGCGTAGGTGACAACTCGACCGAGTTGATAACAAACCCGTCGAAGTAATGCCCCAGGCGCTCGTGGTCCAGGCAACGCCAAAACAAGAGGGCCACACATCCCCGCACAATGCAGGCCACCTCCCAACCCAAGTAATAGAGCCGTCCATTCCATAGCTAGACAGTGGCTTTCATAGGCATACGGTTTTGGGTCAAACCGGAAGCCGACGGCTTCCCAGCCAATAGTCGGCGGTTGAGCGCAGCGACACCACCGGATCACCGGTCCACCGTGGTTCCGCACCCCGGCAGGGGTACCAGCAACCTTCTCCCCCGCCGTTGGCCAACATTAAATGCGATGCCATGCCTCTGGTATGAACATAGGCTAAGCTGATGCTCATAGAAAACAATAAGGACAAACCTGTCTGGAAGGCCGGACAAATCGCGATTACGCCCCCGGCTTTAACCGCACAGCCGCTTCATGATAGAATTCATGCCCATCCACCGTCCACGAAAGCCGCACCCGCCAGCGCCCCACTTTCAGCCCATCCGTCGAGATCACTTGCGAGCCGGTCGCATCCAACGCCATCGGCATATCCCGGTCTAATCGCGCGTCATCAGGACGATACAAGGCGACTTTGCCACCAGATACTTTGGCCCCGACCGGCAGGTGAATCCGCAACACGCTGTTCTGCGAGTCGTAAATGACCTGCGGTGGCTCCGTCATCGAATCGGTCCGCGACGCTGCGTCGATTCGATCCTGAAACTTCAGTTCCTGAGCATAATAGTCCAACGCAACGACGTCCGTGCGCGAACGCGCGGCGGTGACGGTCATGCCCACCACCACGCCAAAAAAGCAGATAAACCAAACCAGGATCGCCCATGGCCACGGATTCCAGCGGACGTTCGTGGTATTCTCGGATGTAGTCGGTGTAGCATTCATTGTCTGGGTCCCATGAATTCAGTAGAAAGTGTTGCCAAATGTTTTCCGTTGCTGGAGACCTCGATCTTCAGCCGCGTCTCATGCCCGGTTAGCGAGCTTGGGGATAATTCTACCAGGACAGAGGTTTGAACCAATTGCCCGGCGGGAACCACCAACGGTGGCCCCATAACCTTCAAGTTCCCCTCGCGCCCGATCAATCGAAGATTCACCGGGACGGAATGCGAGGTCTTGTTGATGACTTTCATCAAATACAAGTTGTGGATGTTCCCTTCCGCACTGGTTTGATAAAGGCTTCCCGGTGCTCGCAAGAGCACTGTTTCAACATCAGACCGGGTGAAAAGTAGTACCGCAAAAATCAGGCTTAAGATCGATAGGATTGCCGCATAGCCTTTCATTCGTGGCGTGATGCGTAACGGTTCACCTCGCTCGATTCCATTGAGCGAGGCATACCGCACGAGTCCGCGCGGTCGTCCGATCTTATCCATGACCCGGTCGCAGGCATCGATGCAGGCCGTGCAGTTCACGCATTCCATCTGAATGCCGTTGCGAATATCGATTCCCGTGGGGCAAACCGTTACGCATTGATGGCAGTCAATACAGTCTCCTGCTCCGGCCTCTCGTCGCGCCGTTACCGTCTCACCCTTTTTCCACGGTCCACGTGATTCACCCCGTTTGTGGTCGTACGCGACTACCATTGTATTCTCGTCCAATAGCGCGGACTGAAACCGTCCATAAGGACAGATAAAGGTGCAGGCTTGCTCTCGGAATTTGGCAAAAATTCCATAAAATACCAGGGTGAATCCAATCATCGCGCCAAGACTCGAGAGATGATTCCGGGGATCATCCGTCACGAGTTGCCAAAGCGATTCAATCCCAATCAAGTACGATAGGAGCGTGTTTCCCACGATAAACGAAAGAACGAAAAACAAGGTGTGCTTTATGACCTTCCGTCGAATTTTGTCGCTCGTCCACGGGGGCTGATTAAACGCCCGTTGGCTGGCACCATGGCCTTCAAGCCACCATTCCAGTCGGCGGAAAACCATCTCCATCATCACCGTCTGAGGACACGCCCAACCGCACCAGAGCCGTCCGTAGGCCGCCGTGAAGATCATGATCCCCGTCAGGAACAGCAACATCGCCAAGGCGAAAAGGAAGAAATCCTGAGGCCAGAAAATCTGCCCCAGAATCGAGAACTTACGTTCCAACAGATTAAATAGCAGGAGCGGATTCCCGTTTATCTTGATGAACGGGCCCGAGAACATGACGAGCAACAGGAACCCGCTGAACCATTGGCGCAACGTGTAGAACCGTCCCGATGGCCGCTGTGGATAGAGCCAGCGTCGGTGACCTCGGTCGTCTGCGGTCGCAAGGTGTTCGCGGAAATCGTCGGGCTTTGATGCTGGCTTGAGGGGCGCAGCACTGCAAGGGGAGGCGGGCATGGAAGAGAAAGGGCGGGTTGTATCATGGCGGATGGGAGCGGGAGGCCACTATTCGTAGACTTCCGTCGGTTTGGCCGGAGCTAGATTCTCCGGCGGTTTTGGATTGGGTGGCTTGGTTCCTCGTAGCGTGTAGATATAGCTTGCGACGGCATAGATTTCCGACGGCTGCAGCACGCCTTTCCAAGTCAGCATGCCTTTGTCGGGGACACCATTGATGATGACCTTGAGATTGTCGGAAAACTTGGGGCCATGGATCCAATAGTCATCGCAGAGATTGGGTCCCACCAACCCACCGCCATCAGGACGATGACAGGGGGCGCAGTAGGTTAGGTACACTCCGTTTCCCCGCCCAACGATCGCCGAATCGCTCGACGGCTGGAGACTTTCCAGGGTGCTTTCAAACTTGGCTTGGGACGCCGTTTTGAGTGCCTGTCCCGCCGCATTATCGCGGGCGTATTCGGCTGCGGAAAGCTCGCCCAGATTGAAGACGTGGTAATAGCCCAGGTAAATGACCGCGAAAAGGATGGTGATGTAGAACAGCCAGACCCACCAGCGCGGCAGCCGGTTGTCGAGTTCGCGGATGCCGTCGTACTCGTGGTCCAGTAATAACGGATCAGACTCAGGAGATTCTTTCATGATGGACGGATGTTGGGATTGAAAAGGATGACAAATCTTCGGCCAGGGGCAACTGTTCGATCTCCCGAAGGACCGTCGAACGGCGGGTCATGGCCCAAACCATGGCGACCGTGAAAACCAAAAAGAAAAGGCAGATGGAAACGATGCCATAAAGGGCAGCGCCACCCAAATCATGCAGGATATTTTGAAACATAAGCTTTAGGTTTAGGGGTTGACCACGACAGTGCTCGGCACGCCGTCCACCGACGCAGTAACTGGTTTCGAGAGCTTGATGTCAGTTCCCAGGCGTTGGAGATAGGCGATCAGGGCAATGATCTCCGTGTCCGGTTGTGCCTTGACCATCCCCGATTCCAGATTCTGGACAATCCCCTTGGCTTGCTTCACCAGGTCTTTGCCCGCAGTGAGTTCAAAATTCTCCGGATACGGCACGCCAACCGTCCGAAGCGCCTTGATTCGGGCAGGCAGGCAATTGGTCTCCAGTTTTTGCGTCAGGAGCCATGGGTACCGCGGCATGATCGAGCCGGGGGATGTACTTCGCGGATTCTCCATGTGGTTGTAGTGCCACGCATCAGGGTATTTGCCGCCAATCCGATGAAGATCGGGACCTGTTCGCTTTGAACCCCAGAGGAACGGATGATCATAAACGAATTCGCCCGCCTTGGAATATTCTCCATACCGTTCCGTCTCCGAGCGCAGCGGGCGGATCATCTGCGAATGGCATCCGACGCATCCCTCCCGAATGTACAGGTCTCGCCCCAGGAGCTCCAACGGTGTGTACGGCTTCACACTGGAAATCGTCGGCACGTTTTCCTTAATCAGGAAGGTCGGGATGATTTCCACCAATCCTCCAATCGCCACGGCGACCAAGGCCAGGCCGGCCAGGAGAAGCCCCCGAGCCTCCAGCCAGCGATGCCCTTTGCCATCTACGCCGGAGTGTTTGACTCGGGCCGGTGCCTGAGCCTCGCTCTCAGGTTCAAAGGAACCAGCGTGCGCAGTCCTACAAAGATTGAAGGCACCGATAAACGCCCCAAGCAGATACAGCGAGCCACCGATGGCCCGGATGCGATACAGCGGGATAATCTGAAGCACCGTTTCCAGGAAATTCGGATACTGTAGGAATCCATCGGGAGTAAATTGCTTCCACATCAATCCTTGGGTGATGCCGCCCCAATACATCGGCACGACATAGAACATCATGCCGGTGAGGGCGATCCAGAAATGGTAATTGGCCAGTTTGACCGAATAGAGTGAGGTTCGATACAGCTTTGGAATCAGCCAATACAACATGCTGAAGGTCAGGAAGCCATTCCACCCCAAGGCACCGGTATGAACGTGGGCAATGGTCCAGTCGGTATAGTGCGATAGCGAGTTGACGCTTTTAATCGCCAGCGTCGGTCCTTCGAGTGTCGCCATACCGTACGCCGTGACGGCTACCACCATGAACTTGAGCATCGGCTCCTGCCGAACTTTATCCCATGCTCCGCGCAAGGTGAGCAATCCGTTGAGCATCCCCCCCCACGACGGTGCGATGAGCATCACCGAAAAGACCATTCCCAGTGACTGCGCCCAGTCCGGCAATGCGGTGTACAGAAGGTGGTGCGGTCCCGCCCAGATATAGATGAAGATGAGCGCCCAAAAATGGATGATTGAAAGCCGGTAAGAAAACACCGGGCGTCCCGCTGCTTTCGGAAGAAAGTAGTACATCAGGCCGAGGTACGGGGTGGTGAGGAAGAACGCCACTGCGTTGTGTCCATACCACCATTGAACCAACGCGTCCTGAACGCCGGCGTAGAGCGAGTAGCTCTTAAACCAACCGGCGGGAACTTCCATCGAATTGACGATATGGAGCAAGGCGACTGTCAGCGCCGTGGCAATATAGAACCAGATCGCCACATAAAGATGCTTCTCCCGGCGTTTGATGATGGTGCCGAATAGATTGATGGTGAAAGCGACCCACACCAGCGTAATGGCAATATCAATCGGCCACTCCAGTTCCGCATACTCCTTGCTGGTGGTGAAACCCAATGGAAGCGTTACCGCCGCCGCCACAATGATGGCATTCCAACCCCAGAAATTAATCTGACTCAACAGCCGACTGAACATCGGCGCCTTGCAAAGGCGGGGCAGGGAATAGTAAATGCCCATGAACATGCCGTTGCCAATGAAGGCAAAGATTACGGCATTGGTGTGCAACGGACGCAGTCGTCCGAAGGTGATATATTGAAAGTCGAGATTGGCATCCGGGAAGAACAATTGGACGGCGGCCAAAAGACCGGCACTCATGCCGACCAAGCCCCAGATCAACGTCGCCCAAGCAAAATTTCGGACGACGCGATTGTCGTAGCGAAAGGTTTCCATAGTTATAGTTTGGTAATCAGCGGCAAAGTTTCAGTTTGTTGTTTTATGCAGGCATCCTGCGGCAACATGCGCAGGGCAGGGGTCTGGGTGTCCTCGAACTGCCCCGACCGGACGGCCCACACGAAGGCCACCAGAAACACCAGAGCGATCACGAGGCTCACGGGTATGAGAAAGAGTAAGACAATCATAGGGTAGCGGAACAGGTAGGTCCCGTTCGGGTTAGTTTTCGCCCGGACCAGGCGGCCAATCCACATCCGGCGGCCACCACGGTCACCGAGCTCAGCGGCATCAATATCGCGCACACCACCGGTTGAAGTTCTCCGCGCGCGGCAATGGTTAGCCCGATGACATTATAAACCGTGGAGATGCCAAGACAGATGCGCACCACCCGCATGGCTCGACGCGAATAGTCCACCACGTCCGCCAGCATTCCCAGCGATTGGGCATCGAGAATGATATCGCTGGCAGGCGAGAAGGTCCCGATGGACTCCACTACGGCCACTCCCACCGAGCTTTGTCGCAGAGCGCCGGCGTCATTCAGGCCATCGCCCACCATGAGGATATGTCGACCTTCACCCTCAAGGTGTCGTACATAATCCAGTTTTTCCATCGGTGTCTGACCAAAGCGCAACCTCGTACCAACCCCAAATACGGACCGCCATCGAGCCCCTTCACGGTCCCGATCGCCACTCAAAAGCCAGACGGGCAGAGTCTTCTCCAATGTCCGGATCACTGTTTGCACCCCTGGCCTCAAATCGTCCGTCCAGGAAAAGGCTCCTCGATAGCGACCGTTTAAGGCCAGCACCGTCGTGGCTCCTGAATCGTCAATGGGCATTCGAATTCCCTGATCGCAGAGCCAAGTCGCCGAACCGAGAAGAATTCGGTTTGAACCGATACTTCCCTGAATCCCTGCGCCTGCAATCTCTCGGAAATCCCGCACATCAGCGGCGTCGGCCTGGGTTTGCAGCCAAGCTTGAATCCGCACCGCAATCGGATGCGAAGAATGTCCGAGCAGCGCTGCTAAGGCGCAACGTTCCGCTTCAGTCAGCCCATCACCTCGGAAGTGTACCTCGCTCCGTTGCGGTGTTGTTAGGGTGCCGGTCTTATCAAAGACCACCCCGTCAATTCGCGAAAGGTCCTCGATAACCTGAGGGTTTCGGAGGAAGATACCGCACCGGGCCAATAAACGTTGGGCGGTGCCGAGGGTGAACGGTGACGCCAAGGCCAAGGCACAGGGACAGGCCACAATCAGAATGGAAATGACCGCCTTTAGCGCCCGGGCCGGGTCGGTCGGCAGCCAAAAAAGACCGGAGGCAACCGCCAGCAGCAAAATGGCAGCCGTGAAGCGAGGACTGTAGCGGTTCAATAGGCTGTCCAATCGTTCACTCCGTTGCTTGCGAAATGCCGCTTGGTCCCAGAGGGACGTAAGGTAGCTCTGCGATACCGGTTTCACGATGGCAACTTCGATCACCCCATCGGATTGACGTCCACCAGCAAAGAGCAGATTGCCCCGAACCTGTTGAACCGGTTCGGCTTCGCCGGTCACGAAGCTGTAATCAATCCGAGTCTGTTCGGACAAAAGGCGGGCATCGGCGGGAATGAGGTCACCGGGACGGAGCACCACCCGGTCACCGACCTCCAGTTGTCCAATGGCTACCGCCGCATCGCCAGACTCCGTCCGCCGTATCACCGCCAGCGGAAAGAACGACTTGTAGTCCCGTTCAAACGAGAGCCGATCCCAGGCTACCCGCGAGAAGGCACGACCAATCAACAGGAAAAACAGCAGGGCGGCCAGCGAATCGAAATACCCCGATCCACGGCCACTGGCGATCTCCCACGTGCTTTGAGCGAATAAGGCGATAATTCCAGCGGCGATCGGAACCTCAATGCTCAAATGCCGTTGTCGGAGTGCGATCCACGAAGCCCGCCAATAATCCCCGGCGCTATAGATGACGACCGGCATCGCCAAGCCGAAGCTGAGCCAGCCCGTCAGCCCGCGAAATCCAGGGGTCGCACCGGTATCCATCCCCAAATAACCGGCCAGGCTGAACAGCATGGTATTGCCAAAGGCAAACCCGGCAAAACCCAGTCGCAACCACTCCCGGCGATGTAACCGGAACCGGACAGGTTGCTCGGCGTCTTCCAAGTCAGCCAGACGAAACTCCGGCGGATACCCCAACTGAGCTAGATGATTTGCGGCCTGACTAAAGGACAAGCAGGTCAAATCGAGGTCGATGGCAAGCTCGCGTCGGGCAAAATCCACTCGCGAGGCACCAAAACCTGGTTTGAGCCGAAACAAGTTCTCCAGCAACCAGACACAGGCCAGGCAATGAATGGCTGGAATCCGCAAGGTTGCCCGCAGACGTCGCCCATCGCAGAAGTCTGCGTACTGCGCCAGAATTTCCGGTTGATCTAGAAACTCGTACTGACCAACGGAGTTCTCCAGATTCGGTCGAACCCCCGCGTCCGGTGCCAGGGTGTAAAAATCCCCCAGACCCTCCTGATGGAGAAGGACATAGACCGCCCGGCAGCCAGCACAGCAAAACCGGTGTTCTCCTTCCGTCGGAGCGCCCGACGGACATGCCAACCCGCAATGCGCACAACCCGGTCGTGACGACGCCACCGCCTCCCGGCCTGGCTGGGTGCCGACGGGCGCGCGTTCAATCGGTTGGGCGGTCAAAGTCATTCACGACCCATCTGGGTCGCGAGAACTTTGTTGGATGTTGGGCGGTCCTGCTTCCCCGATCTTGGCAATCAACCACCCAATCTTGTTCGATGTGCTGCTTCTTGCCCACGGATTTAGCGCCAACGCCTCGGCCCCATATAACCCCGCTCCCGTCAGGAAGCCGACAAAGCCAGACGAATCCCACCGTCTCTGAGCGCCAAAGGCGCGGCACCATACCAGCCTAGGCCATCGGCGTAGGTTGCCGGCAAAATATAATGGAAGGGCTGAGAGCCCGGCCCATGCTGGCGATAAATCCAAGCCATAGAATGAGATTCGTTCGCAGCCGGGCGCGATTGTGACTGCCGTGAAGGTCTTGAGACCCTCGAAATAACACCCATTCTTCTCACCTCTACAAGTCAGACGTAAACGATTGAAGCAAAGTAATATCGGCCGGGCGAGACTCCGTCGAGACGTCGGCGGTCCGAACCACGCCGCCCTCGCAAGTTATCCCTTGCTCCCCTACATCGCTCTTCCCGCCCCATCCACCTCCGTCGGTGTGACAAACAGGTAGAGTCGCTTGAGTACCTGACTGGTTCCCGCCTCTCGAAACAGCCTTCCCATGAGCGGAATGTCTCCCAGCACCGGAACCTTGCTTTTGAACTGTACCACATTGGTCACCATCGGCCCGCGCAACCTTTGCCCAAATTGAAAACTAGCCCTGCCCACTTCAGACCATTGGTCCTATTGGTCCTATTGGTCCTATTTGTTAGGCTGCGGCGTGTACCGGAGGTAAGGCTTTACCGCCGTGAACCCCTTGGGAAACAACGTGGTGGCCTCGGCGTCCTTCATCGCCGGAGTGCCATACAAATAGTTGAAATAAAGTGGATAAATTCGGAACAGAGGGGTAGCGAAGCCACGAATAATGTCAATCTGGACGAATACGAAGCCGCAACTTTCGAAGCGAAAGATGCCTGACCCCGAAAACTACAGGCGGGCTGCTGTACCGGAGGTCTCCAAACCTGCTCGCCGGTCCAAACCACCCCGAAATCCAAAATTCACCGATTCACTAAAAACAACACTAACCCTATTGACTAACTAGAGTTTTGATGTTTAAGTCTGGTCTGTAGCGAGTCTTCCCCGACGAAGGGTGGCCGATACGCGGCGAAACGATGGTTTACAGGCACTTCCTAACCAGGGTGCGTTCCCGTAAGACACAGCCGTAAAATTCGACCGAAACCTTGACCGAACCTTGACCGTTCTGACCGGACCTCCGGAAGTGCCGGCTGTTACCCAGCCTTCACTTATGAAACTTGTAGTAGCTAGCGCACTCTTTGTAGGTGCCAACCGAATCGATTGGATTGTTGACAATTTAGCGCCCGCTTCAGGTGGCGTCGCCCGCCCGGGCCAGGATGGCCCCATTTTTGTTGTCCCGGGACTACGTCCGCCCATCGGTAAGGTCACTTCGCCCGATTTCACCAACGTCTGATTCTTCCCGCCGAATTGCTATGCAATTCAGTGCGGTATCGCACGTCCTGTTGCCAAATCGGAATTTATAATAAAAAAGCCACTCTATTCACAAT
>CAILNN010000152.1 GCA_903835555.1 uncultured Verrucomicrobiota bacterium | reverse complement strand
GTTGAAGCAAACGGTCACTCATTGGAATTGCAAAGTTTGAGCCTTAGTCCCACGCTCAAAAGAATTCGGGGCCGTTTAGATAGTGGTGGCTCGGCCCCTTCGCTTAAGCCTCAGTCATAATTGTCGTAAAACGTTATCAACGAGGCGAGGATGAATATACCCATCGGGGTCGTCGTTCTTCTTCTGGTTGCGTTCCCCGGGATCCTTTTCCGATTCTTCTACCGAACTGGATTTTATTTTACGCTCAGTTCCGGTTTCAAGGGGAGCAGACGATGGTTTACACCGGCAAGTCTAGGGAGCTTTACTGAAGAAACGGCCTATGGGGTCGTCGTATCGTTGCTTTTTCACCTGGTTGTATGCAGTACTTTCTGTTTTGACCTGGCGAGAACGGTTAGGACTCTGATTGATCCGACTTCAATAAATAGCATTTCGACAGAGCTGGTAATCCAATTCGTGATCTATTCGCTTGCATCTTCTGTCGCAGGTGCAGCTTTGGGAGCTGGTTTACACCACCTGGTGCGAAGTTTGCATTTGGACTTGCTCGTCCCTTTCCTGCGGTTTCCCAACATGTGGATATACACCTTCAGCGGAGAAGAGCATGTCCGAGATTTGATTGGTGATCCTCAACGAATCCAAACTAATTCACTCGGAACCTGGAAAAAAGAGTTTGAGGAACTTATCAAAGAGATAAAGGTCATTCGTGTAGTGGCCTTGGTCGGAAGCGGCGGAGCCGCGATGGAATACACCGGAGCGCTTGAAAGTTATCATTTTACCGGAGATGATTTAAATAGAATCGTATTGACACTTGTCAATGTAAAAGAAGGCTCTGGAGTGCCAAAGCCAGTTCTGGGGGACTTCGTCGTGATTCCGGCTCGTGAACTTAGAAGTATTAGTGTTTCGTTTCTGCGCTAATCCACGTGATTTTAATGAGTGAGAGCGATTGATTCCTTGGACAGAATGCTGCGTGTTTGGGCTATCCACCCACCGGACGCACCAGGATGGAGAAACGGGTGCTGGCTTCTCTGGGGACGTTGGGTGCTGCTGCCATTCGACCCAAGCAGGCCGACCATTTCACCAATGTGTGGGGGGTGTGGGCGCTGTCTGCTTTGCTGAAGTGAATGGACTCATCCTTCGAGTCCAAACGGAAGACATTTATTGCACTCGCTGGTTCCTGCCCCGAATTGGAGGACGTCCCAATCCACTCCCAAGCCGAAGTCCCCAAAGCAAAGCCCAATAACGGGTAGCAGGCCCGTAGGGTTAGCGCCGCCTGGCGAGCGACTACCCGGAAAATAGTGCCGTGGACCGTTCGTTGGTGCCGCATCCGAGGTTTCAGCAGTCAATGCCAGTCGCGGGGAATTGAAGCCAGAGGCTTCAAAGCCATTAGCCGGTGGTTGAGCGCAGCGACACTACCGGATCGCTGCCTTGCGAAGACGTCAACACCCCGGCCAGGGGTGCCGGCAAACCACCGTCCTAACTCTCAAAAGCGGTTACAGGATAAGAGAGAGCGGGGCATATCTCGATTATTTATACCGCGCTTATGCCTTAGCTTGGCTGGCATCCCGCCGGTTATCCCAACTCGGCATCCGCGATATCCAACGCCGCATCAATCGCCTCGACCACAAAGTCCAGTTCCGACCGCGTCGCGACCAATGGCGGAACCACCCAGATACCAAACTTATCCGACGGCACATAAACCTGCCGTTCCCGAAGTAAAAAGTCTGACAACCGCCCAACCACGGTGGGCGTGTATTTCTCCGTGAACCGTCGCAGCGGCTCCTTGGTCTCCCGGTCTTTGACCAGCTCTAGCGTCCAAAAGAAACCAAGTCCTCGCACATCCCCCACGCTGGGGTGCCGGTTTGCCAGCTCTCGCAGGGCCTTCCCGAGATATTCGCCATCCACCCGGACGCGCTCCAGAAATCCATCGGCTTCAATTACCTCCAAACTGGCCACCGCCGCCGCGCAGCCCAACGCATGACCAGAAAAGCTCTGGCCATGGCCAAAAATATGGTCATCAAAGGACCGGGAAACCGTCTCGGAAAAAATGGTCGCTGCCAACGGACAATAGGCTCCTAATGCCTTCCCCAAGACCAAAATGTCCGGCTCGATCCCATCGTGCTCCAGGGCAAGCATGCGGCCCGTTCGCCCCAATCCCGTCATCGTTTCATCGGCAATCAGCAGCAAGTTCCAGTCGTCACACAGTTTTCGAAGGCCGGCTAGGTAGCCCGGCGGTGGCGGAATAATCCCGTTGCTGCCCACCACCGGTTCGATCAAGACCGCCGCCACCTTGTTGCTCCCGCCTTCCTGCTCGATCAGGTACTCCAGAAATTGAAGTTGCGCCGCGACTCCCTCAGAACCATTACAAAAGTGAGATCGATAAGGGTGCGCATCCGGGGCAAACACGATGCCAGGAACCGTAAACGGCTCCTGAAACCAACGCCGTGGGTCGCCGCTGGCCGAAGCCGCCCCAGCCGTCGCGCCGTGCCATGATCGGTATCGTGAGATGATCTTGTACGGGTAGGGGTACTGCCGAGGGGCATCGATGTCATCGGGGCGAATCGGTCCACCAAAAACCCGATTGTATTGGTACATCCGCGCTGCCTTGATGGCCGCCTCCACCGCCGAAGCCCCGCTCTGGGAGAGGAAAACCTTTTTGTCGGGTTTGCCCGGACAAAGATGCGCCAATTTCTGTACAAGTCTCGCCGTCGGCTCGGTGGCAAAATCGTCGGTGACGTAGACCACCTTATCCATCTGCCGTCGCATCGCTTCCAAAACGTGCGGATGATTAAATCCCAGATTGATGCACTCGTGGGCACTGCGCAGATCAAAGATGCGGCGGCCATCCGAGGTGTGAATCCAGCATCCCCGTGTCTCGGCTACCGGTATTGGGGCATAACCCCGCTGTGAAGCCCAGCACTGCATCAAGTGCCGCGCCTGTGTTGCGGCAAAATCAGATGACTCGAGAAACGATGGCTCCATTTGCCGGTGACAATCCATCAACGGGCCAAATTTCCCAGCCTTACTTTGTTCAGTCCATTAAGACCAGCACCGGGTTTAAGCTACCCCGTAGCCGAGGCCCAAAGCGGAGCACCGCCCATCCCTCGTAGCCGTCCGACGTAAGTCGACGCTGATCCCACAAGGCCACAACCCGTTTCCGAGCGGCCAGGCGGGAATACATGCCGCAACTCAACGAAATAAAACTAATACCACCAATGAACCAGGAACCACCCGATCCCACCACCGCCCAGCATCAACCAAATCGAATTAACCTTCGTCCGCAGGAGAAGCCATAGACTAACCAACGCAATCAATCCGCTGCCCACATCAACGATCGCAGCGCGACCCAATTGCAATACCACCGTGGCCAGCAAACCCAGCGACGCCGCATTTACGCCATCCACGAAGGGACCAAAGCGGGGAGTTTGCCGCAATCGCGGCAGCCATCGACAAGTCAGGGACACCAGAATAAACGCGGGAAGAAAAATGCCAACCGTGCCAGCCAGTGCCCCGCTAGGTCCGGCAACCAGGAATCCGAGAAAGGTGGCAGTGGTCAGCACCGGACCAGGTGTTGCCTGTCCGACGACCACCGAATCCAATAACTGGCCCGGTGTGATCCAATGGAGTCTGTCGACGAAGTCCGCTTGCAGAAAGGCCAGCAGCACATACCCGCTTCCATAGAGCACCGATCCGATCTTGAAGAAAATCAGGAACAATCGAACGGTCTGTGGTAGTCCGCTAACCCCCGCGCCAATCAAGCGCAACGGTTCCAGCAGCGAGAGCACCGGAAAAGCCAACCCGGCCAGGTTATGAAGGGTCGGCAAGCGATGAATCGCCAAGCCAAGGCCTCCCGCCGCCAGGAGCAGGACCAATTCGTGTACCCCGTACAAGCGCAGGACAAATGCCAGAATACCGATGACCACTAGCCAGGTCTGTTTAAGGGCAGTACGCCCCAAGCTCCAAGCGGCTTGAAGAACCACGGCAATCATCACCGCCTGCACTCCATACAGCAGCTCGCGGAGAGTGGGTAGCTGCCCCCATTGACGGTAGATCGCCGCAAGAGCCATGACCAACAAGGCCGCCGGCAGGATGAAGGCCGCTCCTCCCAACCACAATCCCCACATTCCAGCGCGCCGATACCCCAGGTGCATCGCCATCTCGGTGGAATTTGGACCGGGAATCAGATGAGTCGCCCCCAGGAGGTCGAGAAACTCCTCCGAAGTCACCCAACGACGCTTTCGTACCGTTTCCGACTCCATCAGGGCGATATGGGCCGCCGGACCTCCAAAGGCGGTCGCGCCCAAACCCAGAAACAGCCGCACGACTTCCAAACGTGCCCGCCAAGGATCAGCTTGCGGCAGCCCCGTGGCGCTCGCCGTTGCTGTTTCATTTCTCTGATGGAGTTCCATTTTATTCCTTCGTATGAAACTAGCTCGGGAACAGACCACGCAAAGTTGGGCGAAATTCCCTTCTGATCGTTGGGCGAGCCTCCGTCGAGCCCGACGCGATCTGAATCACGCCCATTGCGCACGTTATCTCCCGCCTTACCCCCAGCGCAGCGAGTGGGATGCTGCTGAACCACGGAAAACCGACCGTCTCCATCGCATCCCACCGCCACCGTCCAACCCATTGGACTTCCCAGCATCGACCGCGATACTGGTCGAGCTGTGCAATACCCGGTAACCGAGTTGACCCAAGCCCTGCTGGAATCCTATCGCCAGCATGGAGGCATCAATCACCTCGACGGAGTCAATCTCCCCTCAAAAGGGGCCGTGGTCGAAATCGTGAAGGATTTGATGGCCATCGTGCTACCTGGTTTTTTCGACGAGAAACTAATCCATTCCTCCGAGTTACAAGCCGAGACAGCCCTCCGAATTGACTCCATCTCCGAGCGTTTGGAAGACGAGATATACAAAAGTCTCCGTTGCTTTGACTGCGACGACCAGGCCCTGCGTGATCCCCGCCCGGCATCCTATGAGCTAACCCTCCAGTTCCTCCGGCAACTGCCTCGGATTCGTGAATTACTCCAAACCGACGTTGATGCCGCCTTTCAAGGCGACCCCGCTGCCCGCTCCCGCGAGGAAATCATCGTCGCCTATCCCTTTGTCGAAGCCATCGCTGTCCATCGGTTGGCCCACGAGCTTCATCGACGCGGCGTCCCGCTTCTGCCGCGAATCATGAGCGAATGGGCTCATTCGCGTACCGGTGCCGATATCCATCCAGGAGCCACTATCGGGAGTCATTTTTTCCTCGACCACTGCACGGGCACCGTCATTGGTGAGACCTGCATCATTGGTAACCACGTGAAGATGTTTCATGGCGTTACTTTGGGAGCCACCAGCACCAGCGGTGGACAAGCCTTGCGGGGAAAGAAACGCCATCCAACCATCGAAGACCGCGTCACTATTTATTCCGGTGCGGTGATTTTGGGAGGCGACACCGTCATCGGACGCAGCAGCACCGTGGGAGCCAACGTCTTCCTCATGACCAGTGTTCCACCCGACTCCATCGTCCTGATGGAAGAGGTTCGCTCCCGCGTCATTAGCAAACTCAATCGATTTGCCTATATCGATTACCAAATATAGCGCGGACTACGCATCCTTCAGAGGAGCCTCGGATCGGCGGTCGGCAATCTCCTCGGCAAAATAGGTCAGAATCATGTCCGCGCCTGCCCTTCGGATGGCGAGCAACGATTCATCCCGAGTTCTGATATAGTCCAGCCATCCCAACCGCGCTGCGGCATGGATTTGAGCATATTCACCGCTCACCTGATATGCCGCCAATGGAAGAAGAGTCTCGCGTCGAAGCTCTGAAATTACGTCAAGATAGGCACCAGCCGGTTTCACCATGAGGATATCGGCTCCCTCTTCTTCATCCAACAAGGCGTCTTGAATCGCCTCGCGGCGATTGGCCGGATTTAGTTGGTACGTTCGCTTGTCCAAGCTTCGTGTCCCAGCCGCGTACGCGCTTCCTACTGCCTCCCGAAACGGACCGTAATACGCCGAAGCGAACTTGGCTGCATAGGCCAGGATACCCGTACCCGTTAGCTGCGCTTCGTCCAACGCCAACCGGATGGACGCCACTCTTCCATCCATCATGTCGCTCGGAGCGACAAAATCAGCTCCCGATCCACCATGCAGTATCGCCATTTTAGCCAAAACTGAAACCGTCCGGTCATTGTCTACGTCAGCTCCGTCTGCGGTCAAAACGCCGTCGTGTCCGTGACTTGTGTATGGGTCCAGAGCGAGATCGGTGAAAAGCAGTAGCCTTGGGACAGCAGCCTTCAAAGCTCGAACGGCTCTAAGAACCAGACAATTCTCGTTCAATGCCTCACGGCCTGTCGGGTCCTTGAGCGCGGCGTCGGTAACCGGAAACAAGGCTACCCCGGGAATTCCTTGGTCGGACAGCCGTCGACATTTTTCCACCAAATCGCCAAGGCTATGGCGGTAGACGCCTGGCATCGAACCGATTTTTTCCGGTTCACCCTCGCCTTCACGAACAAACATGGGGGCAATCAGGTTCTGTGCGGAAACATGAGTTTCCTCCACCAGTTTCCGTATCGCCGGAGTCGCCCGTAACCGTCGCGACCTCCGTTCCAGTCTTACATTCACGCTCAAAATCTATCCGATGGTTTTCGATAGAGCGAATCTCTTGTCATTCAACAGGCGGCGGCTAGCCCGGCCAAGGGTCTACCTTTGAATTCGAACCCGATATGGCCGACTTCGCGATCGGATACTTCCACACTGCCATTCATCCGACTATATTCCGGCCTCCGAATGTCCGAGGTCCAATTGACACCGATGATGGCGCAGTATCGGCGCATCAAGGCGTCCCTTCCCCCTGATGCCCTATTGCTCTATCGCTTGGGCGATTTCTACGAACTGTTCTTCGAGGACGCGCAGGAAGGTGCCCAATTGCTCAATGTCGCCCTTACCCAGCGCCAGGGCATCCCGATGTGCGGTATCCCTTACCATGCGGCCAATACCTATATTGGTCGCCTGCTGAAAGGCGGACGCAAAGTCGCCATTTGCGACCAAACCGAAGAAGCCAAACCTGGCAAACTGGTTCAACGGGAGGTCACCTCGATCCTCTCTCCGGGAACCCACTTCGACGAACGGCTTCTAACGGCCGAACGCAATAATTTCCTGGCCGCGCTCACTGGCAGTGGAGCCCTCTTCGGTCTCGCCATCGTGGATTTGACCACTGGCGAATTTAGGGTCACCGAATTAACCTCAGCTAAAGCGGTCCTCGCTGAATTCGACCGCCTTCGCCCGGCGGAGGTCGTTTTTCCGGCTAATTCCTCCACAATTCGGGACGTGTTGACGGGCACCCAGGCTCAGTTGAGCGGGTATGATGACTGGACGTTTCAAGCAGAAACCGCGTTTTTTACCCTCCGGGACCACTTCAAAGTCGTTTCTCTGGATGGCTACGGGCTTAAGGGTCGGACGACTGCCATTGGAGCTGCCGGGGCCGTTCTGCATTACCTGGTTCACCATTTGCGCCGGGCGGTGCCGCATTTGACCCGGATCGTTTTTTATGAAGTCGGCGACTACCTCGTCCTCGATTCCGTTTCGCTGCGCAATCTGGAAGTCATCGAATCACTGGCATCCAGTTCCCCCAAGTCCCTGACCTTGTTTGCCTCTCTGAATCGGACGGTTACGCCCATGGGGGCCAGGCGGCTGCGCGATTGGTTGACTCAGCCGCTGGGTTCCTCATCCGCTGTTCAACGTCGTCAGCACGCGGTGGCCGCCTGGTTGGCGCAGCCCGATTCCCTGGCGAATTTCCGCTCGGCCATGGGAGAGGTGCGCGATTTGGAACGGACGCTCAGTCGACTCAGTCTTGGATCCGGTAACGCCCGCGACATGGTTTCCCTTCGCGAGGCCCTCCGCCGTGTTCCAACCCTGCGCGAATGGGTACACAAGGTTCAAGTCGGCATGCCCGTGTCGGGGGGGTCTTCGGTTTCATTGTTGGCCGAGCTTGAAAGCCATCTAGCACCCCTTCCAGAACTTGTCGACCGACTCGACCGAGCCGTGGCCGATGATCCCCCGTTGGCGCTCAAGGAAGGTGGTCTGATTCGCGATGGATATAGTCCGGAACTGGATGAGTTACGTGCCGCTTCTCGCGGCGGCAAAGATTGGATCGCCCGGCTCCAGCAGGATGAAATTGCCCGTACCGGAATTCCCTCCCTAAAAATCGGGTTTAATTCTGTTTTCGGATACTACATTGAAGTGACCCGAGCCAACTTGGCCAAGGTCCCAATTGACTACATTCGCAAGCAGACCATCGCCAACGGCGAGCGATTCATCACCCCCCAGTTGAAGGAAATGGAAGGGAAAATCCTCGGAGCGGAGGAAAGGTCCTCGAAGCTGGAATACGAACTGTTCTTGGAATTGCGCGAAGCTGTTATTCTGGAGCTGCGCCCCATTCAGGCGACCGCCTCCGCTCTGGCTCAATTGGATGTTTTGGCTGCATTTGCGGAAACCGCCCGCATCCAATCGTGGGTCCGACCCGAAATGGGAGATGAAGGTGTCTTCGATGTCCGGGACGGTCGACATCCGGCCCTCGAACGAGCCCAATTGGAAGAGCGGTTCGTCCCCAATGACACGCTGCTCAATCCAATTGAACAGCAGATCGCCCTGATCACCGGACCCAATATGGCGGGGAAAAGCACCTACATTCGTCAGGTCGCCTTGATCTGCATTTTGGCCCACGTCGGCTCCTGGGTGCCCGCCTCGGCTGCCCGTATTGACCGGGTGGATCGAATCTTTACCCGCATTGGTGCCAGCGATGACCTCTCTCGCGGCCAGAGCACCTTCATGGTGGAGATGACGGAGACGGCTGGCATTCTGAACCTGGCCACCCGTAATAGCCTGGTGATCTTGGATGAAATTGGCCGCGGCACGAGCACCTTTGATGGTTTAAGCCTGGCCTGGAGCATCGTTGAATTCCTGCACCATCAAGTTGGGGCAAAAACCCTATTTGCCACCCACTACCATGAATTGACCGAATTGGCGGCCAAGCTGAAACGGGTTCGGAATTATCACGTAGCCGTCCGGGAATGGAATGACCAGATCATTTTCCTCCGCAAAGTCCTTCCAGGTGGCACCGACAAAAGCTACGGCATACAGGTGGCCCGATTAGCCGGAGTGCCGCACGATGTCATCGAACGGGCCAAAGTGATTCTGCGCGTCTTGGAGGAAGCCGAGTTGAACATGCAACAACTCATCAGTTCTCCAGAACCGAATACTCCGCCCTCTGCGCTCTCTCCACCCAAAAAAGCCCGTCGAGAACGGGTGCAACTTCAACAGTTGGGTCCTCCCCCTCAAATGGACCTCTTCGTGTCCTAGTGTGCCATCTATTCAATGTCAGACGGATAATTCCAATTGGCGAATTCCCGTGCCCATTCCTGGGGAACCTCCCACGGCGACAGCCACCCATCATCGCAACCACTGCGTATCAGTTCTTGGAGCGAAAGCCGTCCTTCATCCAATCGCCGTTTCACTTCGGTCAAGCAACTCTGTGGATAGATAGCCGCTAAAGGCTCAAAACGGTCGTCGATGAAGGGGATAACACCCGTCTGCGTTTTCGCCATGGCAATCAACTCGTTCAACAGCCGTGGAGTCATCCGCTGCAGGTCGACGGCAAGAACCAACACCGCCGACGTTTCTATTCGCGATAAAACCGCCTCGATCCCGGCTAATGGACCCTGGTTTTCCACCCGATCGCGAACCAATAGAACATCCGTGGGAAGAACCGGACTAGGTCGTTCAGCATGCCATGAAACTACCCGGTGTCGCAGTCCACACTGGCCCAAGAGGTCAAGCTGTCGTTCCAGCCACGTCGCGCTCTCGGGTTGCATCCTTCCTAGAACCGTTCGTCGAAGCAGCGACGCCTTGTCATGTCCCATGCGTGTCGACAGCCCGCCCGCTAGCACAGCCCCACCGATCGAATATCCTTCAATCGGGACTTGCCAAACTGGACTAGATACCCTTTCTTTCATCAAAGTCTCAACGGATACACACTAAATCAACACTATGAAGAACACCCTCAAGCTCGCCGTTATCGCGGCTCTCGCCTACAGCACCTCGGTCTTCGGAGCCAAGGAAGTCACCCTCACCGGCGAAGGCAAGTGCCTCAAGTGCGGTCTGCACAAGGCCGACAAGTGCCAAAATGTCTTGGAAGTCAAGGAAGGCGACAAGACCAAGACCTACTGGCTCGTCGGCAAAGTCAGCAAGGACTATCATCACGATAACCTCTGCTCCGCCACCAAGAAAATCACTGTTACCGGCGAAGTGAAGGAAGAAGACGGCACGATGAAGGTCGAAGTGACCAAGATCGAAGACGCCAAGTAATCGCAAGCCCGCCCAGCGCGGGCTTTTTTGCGAAATAAAAACCAAGGGACAGGTTTTCTGTATTGACATGCTTACTTTCCTACCTACTTTCCGAGCATGCGCCAACCCCGTCTGAAGCTCGATTCGCGAATCGGCCAAGCGTACTACCACTGCATCTCGCGGGTGGTGGACCGCCGGTTCATCTTCGGTTCCAACGAGAAGGAACAGTTCGTCCACTGGATGTACGCCTAC
>CAILNN010000151.1 GCA_903835555.1 uncultured Verrucomicrobiota bacterium | reverse complement strand
TTACGCGGCTGCGGTGGCTGGTAAGCGCCTCGCTCGTGAAGGTATCCGAGCCATCATCCACTTGAGCGAAGGAGAAGAGGGGAACCTGACCGATGCCATGGCCAAGTATCGCCTTTGGGTCTTTGGGGAAGGGATGGTCGAAGGGGTTCAAGGACCGGATGGACCAACCATTCGCCCGGGTATTGATCCTGAAAAGGTTCGGGAAGTATTCGCCAAGAAGGGCCAGTTGTCTTGGGGCGATTATGTTCGTTGTCGGGTTCGCTACTTTACCGACGGAGCCGTTATCGGCAGTCGGGCTTGGGTTGACCACGTCTTCGAGCAGCACCGGCAGCGGTTTGGGCCAAAGCGGCAAGACGGAGCCCGAAAGTTTAGGTATTTGTCGGGTGATGGGATGTTTGGGATGCGAGACCTGAGAATTAGCCCAATCGGATCTGGTCAAGGCTTCTAAGATGTGGCTCGCCGCCGATGCCAATGCTGAGTTCGCGCAGTCCACGTCGTCGTATCCATCCCGATAAGTCTATCATACTCCAACTCTCCAGAATTCATCTGGTTCTTCACTTTTGTCTGAGTCCGACGGTAGCACGGCCACTTTTGCAGCGCCTCGGCAAGCGGGATATGCCCTTAGCTTCACAGAACAGACGATCGATTGTTCTTTTTGGGACCACCTTGAGAGCTGGATTGGGAATGGTTGGTTGGCGGAGTGTGGAAAGCCGACGTCCGCTCTGGTTCAGAATCCGAAATTCAATGTTGGAGTGCCCCCGATTCAACGCCTCCCTCATTACTCCAAGGCCCTCTAAAACGCCGGTGGCATTTGCCGTCAGCAGCAGGCCAGCACCGATCTCCTGAAGTTCGATGGCCCGTTCGTAAATGCAGAAGGGTATCCCCAGCATTCGAAGTAGCCAGCCCAGAGCAAGACCGGCAATTCCACCCCCAACAATGGCAATCGGTTCTCTCACCGGGTGCGTTTTGAAATGGTGTGAATCGCCAAAAGACCCCATGCCAATCCATAGACAATGGCTCCGAGGATGGCCGGCAAAATGTGAACCGCATTGAGATAGCCAATGGCCACATGGACACCCAGTGTCGTGCCAAAACCACTAAGTCCGACGATCCCCAATGCTTCAGCCAGATGCCGACTCAATCGAGCGCGGCTTGCCATCATCCACAGTAATAGACCGATCGAAACAAGCCCGCCGCCAAAACCCGCACGGTCATGGGCAATCACCGGCACCAAGTGCGGATTAAGACCACAAATTGCTTCCCGGGTACGACCGATAAAGGAAAGGTCCTGCGGGACGAAAACCGTGGTCATGCCGATTCCCATGATCACCAGACCGGCACCCGTCATCCCAATTGCCGCAGAAGAGAGGAGGAAGCGGCCCCATCGCTCGCTGATGGAGCTTGAAATTCGCAGTTGATTCCAAAACAAGAGCCAATCCCAAGGCGGTCTTCCACGAAGCCTACGTGTTCGCCATACGCCGACACCGTAGACGGGAAGTAGCGAAAGAGTGGCTGCTCCGTGCCAGGTGTCCAAATAACCATAACCCAGGTAGGCCAAAAAGCTGCCGAAGCCGGTAATCCCAGAGATGAGCAATGCCCACCACGCCCAACCTTCTCCATCCCGAAGCGGAAAACCGGCTATCCAGCCATAGAGGGTGCCAATGCCGATTAATACGCCTCCAAAAGAGACGCGATCATGAAACATAAAGCCAACCAGAGCATTTCCTCCGACGTTGCGGAGGGTGGCGGCATCCATCCCGAGAGCCTGAGTGTCCTGGGGTAGAAAATGCCCGGAAAAGCTTTGAAAAAGAGCAAACCCACCACTGCCCGCGAGCGCAAGCCCCGTAATGAAAATCGGCATCCGACCATCGCCTTGAATCTCCTCAAACAAACTTTGGTCATCGCGTGAATTTGTCGGGATGGGGTGGACCATTTTCTGGTGAGTGCTCTATCGATTGACCGTGGACGCTTCTGATGGACCGCAGATTATGGCAATTTCAAAGGTCGAATCCCGAGCGCCCTGAAATGGGGGTCCAGTCGATGAGCCAGTTCGCGCCAATGGTGGGAGCTAACCATCGGATAGAGGTGATGCTCAAGGTGGTAGGTGTGATTCAGTAAAAGGGCAGGGATACAGCGTCCGCGAACAGCCACCGTTTGTTGGTACGTGTGCGAAGCGGAAGCTCGGTGCGGCCACCAAACTGTAGCCAATGGATAGAGCCATCCTCCCAGCGTCAGGAGAACTACGTAAACAGCGATCGCTGGCGCGGAATGGCAAAAGCCCCCAGATGCCAACCACCATAGGCTGACGAAAATTGCCTCGGCGCTCATCCAACGACGTTCCAGAGAATTCGCCCGCCGCCAGGCCTATATAAAAAGTCGAATCTGATTGCCGGGTCCCTGCAAAAGTGCCCGCCAAAAACTTCCTGTCGCGCCTTTGGCCTCAATGTCGGAGGATTCCGGAAAGGCACGATGATGATGCAAATGAGTCAGCCGAAACGCGTGGCCGCTCCGGAGACAAATCCCTTCAGTCACCGATAACAACCATTCGTTGAGCCACTTGGGTAACCCCAAGGTCCGATGAACGTAGTCGTGGGATGTTGACGTGTAGGTGAGAAATTGAAGCACCACCAAAGACAAAGCCGCCGGAATCCACCATCCGTGAACCGCCAATACCCAGTAGCTTGCAAATGCCAACGCGGGGCGGGACAAAGACATCATTTGCTGGGTGCGGTTGACTTGCAGGAGATCCAAGCCGAGCGATCGGATTCCAGGTAATTCAGAATGGGCCAACCCATCTGCCTCGGATGGATTTCGAGAATTGGAGCTCTCCTGGGGAGAGTTTATCATAGGAGGACTTTAGCTCGTCTGGATTTATTTGGCTACGGCGAACAAATCACAGGCGGGCGTCCGTTTGTCCCACGGAACTTCTCTCAGGTCGAATCCGTATCAAACCGTGGAATTCCAGCCAAAGCCTGCCTACTGTAGATACGATGTCCGAACTCGACTTCCGCTTTGATCGAGGCGGGTTGTATTTCCCAGGCCTCCGACTCTGGCTGGATGCCCACCATTCTGTCGGTGCCACGGACGGTGTCTTTGTTAGCCATGCCCACTCGGACCACACAGCGGCACACGCCGCAGTTTTGTTCTCTCCTCCGACTCAAAAGCTGATGCGCGCCCGGGTGAGGGGCGTCCGGCAGGAATCGGTGCTGGAATACGGTCGGCCCATCCGGTTGGGCGACGTCTCACCACACCCGAACGAGTGCCAAGCTCAACTGACCATTCTTCCTGCCGGACATATCCTGGGATCGGGGATGGCCTATATCGAAGCCGACAATTCCTCGCTGCTCTACACGGGTGATTTCAAATTGCACCAAGGGTTGACCGCTGAACCGTGTGAACCCAGGAAAGCAGATATCCTGGTGATGGAGACAACCTTTGGGCGTCCCGAATATGTGTTTCCGCCTTCGGAGGCCGTGTGGCCCGGGATTATCCGCTTTTGCGCCGAGGCCTTGGATAACGACGAGACTCCGGTACTGCTGGGCTATTCTCTTGGCAAGGCCCAGGAGATTCTGATGGGCCTGATGGGCAGCGGACTACCCGTCTCTTTGGCTCCTCCGATGATGTCGATGACCCAGGTTTACAAAGGCTTTGGAATCGAATTTCCCGCCTATCAGGAGTGGGAAGGTGGAGCAATTCCCGGACGTGTCTTGATTGCGCCGCCGGGAATGTCTACAGCCAAACTTCGCCAACAGTTGGGTCCGTCCCGCTTGGCCATCCTCAGTGGCTGGGCGTTGCGAAGCGGCGCAACCCATCAATATCGAGTCGATGCCGCCTTTCCCATCAGCGATCACGCCGATTTTCCCGAACTGGTCGAATTCGCTCGGCGCGTCTCCCCGCGCAAGGTCTTTACTCTCCACGGCTATGCCGCCGATTTTGCTGACTATCTGCGGGAGTTGGGATTCGATGCCCAACCGTTGAGTGAACGGGACCAACTCAGTCTCGACCTACCGACCCGTCTCCAAGTCCGCGTGCCTTCAATTCACCATCGACAAGACCCAGCGCAGACAAAGGTTTCCGCACAATGCCCGACTAGTCATGAAATCCTCCCGGGGCAGTTCATCGCCTTCGCCTCTCTATGCGAAGAGTTGCGATCGATTGCGGACAAGTCGGATAAATTGGCTCGGCTAACCACGTTCTTGACCAAATCGCCATCGATCAATCGGCCTATCCTAGTGTCATGGTTTACGGGCCATTGGTTGCCAGATGATCAAAGACCGTTGCCGCGAATTGGCACCGCTTGGTTTTCACGAGTCCTGTTTGCCGCGAGCGGAATTTCAGCCGCCCAGTTTGCTCAGGTCGCTCTCTTGCATGGTCATCTAGCCGAAGCGGTGGCCGATTTGTGGAGTCGCCACTGTCTCGCCACCACCAGACCGGCCTCCGATGCAATCGAGCCATTGATGGTTGCGGAAATTGCCGAGCTACTCCGGGCTTGGAACGCCAATCCGTTGGTCGGAAAAGACTTGGCGACTTGGACCACGATTTTTAATCGAGCTTCGGTCATCGAAATTCGCTGGTTGGCACGGATTCTCATCGGTGACCTTCGTGTCGGATTGCCAAAAGCATTGTTTGAAAAGGCAGCGGAGCCATCCTCCGGCAGAATCGCTGTCCCATCCGACGGTTCCCTGTCATTTGCTGAGGTGGGGCTTTCCAACCCAATCCCGCCAATCAAGTCCCCACAACTCTCGGTCATGCAATCCTGCTTGAGCCTGGACTTGTCCTGATTGACCCTCCGTC
>CAILNN010000150.1 GCA_903835555.1 uncultured Verrucomicrobiota bacterium | reverse complement strand
GAAACCCGCTTTCCTATGTAAGGCGCTCGCGAGCTCAGCCAAGCTGTTGATTTTGAGAGCATTGCGAATCATGTTTCCCCAAAGCAAATCGGCACCTACATGGGAAGGAACAGCGTCAGGCCAAACTAATCTGATTGGAACCGGCGTGAAGCGTCCATTCATCTGAATGGGCAGTTCAACCTCCAATCGATGGTGGAAGCTATCGAGCCCGGCTTCTTCGTCACCCATCCAAACAAACGCAGCACCTCTTACGGTGTTCGGATTCAATAGATTCCCAACAGCTGCGGTGACAATTCCGAACTGGGATTGCCGATTCAATAAGTGCGGCCAATGGGGATGGGGATCGTTGGGTCCCACGGGACGGAATTTCCAAGTCGCGTAGCGACTATAGATGGTTTGGGTAAGCCATTCCGGAGTGCGAAAGGCGAGTCCCGGGTTGCCCACCAAGCAATAAGCCGCCCGCTGGGAAAGCTCCGGAGATTGGTCAAATCGAATCAACTGCACGAGGAAGGTTCGCGCCTGTTCCCGGACTAGTTTCTGCTTGGCCACGGTCCGGTTGGTCACCACCGAATCGAACTGGCCGCTCAATTGCCAACCGATCCCGGTCGGCCCGGCGGCATCCCCACCGCAGCAGTTGACATAGACCAAAACCGGCTTGGGCTGGGTTTCGGCCAGTTGATGAGCGAAGGTCGGAACGTCGACGAGATGGGTTTTTCCATTGGCATTGGCGAATGCGAGGCGAAGCTGGCCCCCACCCAGCAAACCGGCGTGGCCGTAATAGTAGACGACATCCGGTGAACGATGCGTCAGTTCATCGCGGAATTCATCCCATGTGCGGACAACCCGTAGATTCGTACCAAGGCGATACTCGTTATCGCCATCACTCAGTTCCTTTTCCAATTCGGTCAAATGCGAATCAGAATCGGTCTTCTCCTGGTCGCTTGGCTCGGGAGCGATGACCAGCAAGCGAGCCGATCGTGGGAATTCAACGGTCTTCCAATCCTCCAATCGCACGCTGGAAATGGACACGGTCCATGTCTTGGTCGCGACAAATTGACGATTCCATTGCAGACAGACCCAAGGCAGACGGGCGACAAATTCATGCTGAGTCTGGATCACCAATCGAACCGAACTGGCAGCGTCCAGCCTTGCTCGGTCGTCTTTCGATAGCGGACTGAAAAGTTGTTCGGCAAGATGCGTGCCGATTTGATACTGGGCCAACTCATTCCAGTAGCGGTCAATCGACGCGCGACTCTGTTTGTCACAAGGGTCCCAATTTGCCAACACATCGACGAGTTCCTTCAACGTCTTGGATTCTTCCCCCAACACGACCTTATCCGACTCGCGTAGTTTGACCTTGGCCAGGGGGAGTGGAGTGAATTCCGGGCGATTTTTCCAGTGAAGGCTACCAGAAAGTCCGTTCCTTTCCTTTGATTCGAGCTTGGCGATCAAAAATTCCATTGGAGTTGCGTGACGTGCTTAGGATTTGGGCAGGCATTCATTGGCATTGCAATCGGTGGCCTTCTGGAAACCTAAATCTTCTCGGGCATGCTTGCAATGGCGCGTTTAGCGGGCTGGGCCATTAGACAACGAGGACGCTCATGGAACGGGTTACGGCCCGGTGGCTCGGCGGAGCCTCGCCCTACCACGTCATGGGGCGATTCTAATGTCATCTTGGAGTAGCCTCTTGGTAGGCGGGACGCTGGATCTAAACGGAAGCCGAAGGCTTTCCCTGGAGTTAGACCCGGAAGCCGGTGGCTTCCCAGCCAGTAGCCGGTGGTTGAGCGCAGCGACACCACCGGATCGCCCGTATAATGGGGAATCGCACCCCGGCAGGGGTGCCAGCGGTCTTCAAGGCGACGGAGCGCAGAAGACCGAGCCCATTTCCAACTCACTTGTTTCATATTATTCTCGCGGCCTTAAATTTTACCTACCATCTTCGGTACTTACGCCCGCCAACGCGGCTGTGCCGATTCTGGGGACTGGCATCCCTTCAGGATGCGGGATTTAGGTGGCGTGTGATCCGGTGGTGTCGCTGCGCTCAACCACCGGCTACAGGCTGCCATGCCTTTGGCATGGTCCGAGGGTGAATGGCCAAGCTCCGATGCCTGGCGTTCGGCATGGATTCAATATCGGCGGGATACCGCCCGCGCAAGGTGAAGCACTTAAAGGCCACGGCAATTTAGGAGGTAAGGTTATTAGCGACGACGCCGTGAGCCAAACCCAAACCAGCCCCATAACCCACTTTTTTTCTTATCGATAGGCGGCGCTTGCATCTGGGCCTGGGCGGAGCCGGTCGTCGGTTGGGCGGTCGGCTCGTCGCCCCTCCTCGCCGATCGCCCACCCGCCACCGGCTCCGCCCTGCCCAGATGACCTAGGGAGAGGCGAAAGCCCTGAGACGAGTACGCGGACGACGGGTGGTCGCCGCTGCGGTACGCGCACCGCGCGCACCACGCGTCGCGGCTCCAGCTCCCGCCGCGAATCACCCGGTACGCCCCTGCAAACGGACCGACTGGGTCGCCTTTCGATGCCCAAGGGTTTTCGTACCATTTTTGATCCCATCGATCCCAGCACCATTCCCAGACATTACCGGCCATGGCGTGCAGTCCGTACCCATTGGGGGTATACCGGTCGACGGGCGTGGTGCCGCCTTCGTTGCCGCCATAGTTGGCCAACTCACGATTGATCCAGTTTGCATGGCCAGGGCCTCGACTGTCCCACGGGTAATGATGACCGGCTTTTCCGCCGCGGGCGGCTTTTTCCCACTCTGCTTCGGTCGGCAATCGGTAGCCGTCGGCGGCCCAATCGACCGAAGCGTTTTCGATCGCTACCGAACCACTGCGGTAAACGGACTCGGGCTTTCGGTCCGCCCCAACGTAATAGACCGGGCGTCGCCCCTCCCTTTCCGAACGAGCATTGCACCATCTGGCCGCATCAAACCAATCGACGTCCACCAATGGATGCCGGGGTTTCTGGATGTCGCCCTTGGCCTTGAAATGGTATCCGTGGCGTGCCGCCCATTCACAGACTTCGTGCCACTCCTGATTAGTAACCGGGTACTTGGCCATCCAAAACTCGGAGACGAAAACGGGATGTCGAGGGCGTTCATCCGCCCATCCTTCATCGGTCGGATCGCCCATGGCGAAACGACCGGCGGGGATCCACTCGAAATCGGGTGGGGCTTCACGTTCCAGGGTGATGGAAACCTCTCGCGCCTCTCCCTCCTTGATCTCCACCTCCACTTCGGTGGGCTGAAATCCATTGGCCTCGCAGCGAATCGTCCAACGCCCGACTTCCCAGGCTTCCGGCCGTCCGGGCGATCGGGTCAACTCGCCTGCGAGCGAGCGGCTCAGGAGGCGGACGTTGGCCAGATCAGGGACCTGAACCAGCAAGGCTCCCCGTGGCTTGGGCTCGGCCTGAATCCGGGTCTCCTTCCGCTCGTCGCCCCTCCTCGCTCCAGTCGGCCCGGCTTTCAGGCCGAGCCCAGCGGCACCTAGGGAGAGGCGAAAGCCCCGACTCGAGTACGCGCTCGACGGGTGGCCGCCGCTGCGGTACGCGCACCGCGCGAGCCACGCGTCGCCGTCCCAGCTCCCGCCGCGAATCACCCGGAGCGCCCCTTCGACTGGCCCTCGATTGTTCGGCAACGTCGCTTCTTGCTGCTTGTACCAGCGATCATCCTTCCAGTCCCAGCACCATTCCCAAACGTTGCCGGACATGTCGTGCAGCCCGAATTCATTGGCGGGATATTTATCGACGGCTGTCGTGCCATTTTCATGGCAGTTAAAGTTGGCATTGGCTCGGGTGATGAATTTCTCGAACCCTTTGCCTTTGCTATTCCACGGATAATGGTGGCCGTCCTTACCCCCTCGGGCCGCTCGCTCCCACTCCGCCTCTGTTGGCAAGCGATAGCCATCGGATTCCCAATCTACCCATTCCGCATGAACGTCGACATCGCCTTGGCGCAGGACAGCCTCTGGCTCAAAACCAGATCGAAGGTAGTAGGCCGGGCGTCGTTGTTCCATTTCCGACCGGGCGTTGCACCAGCGGACGGCATCATACCAACTCACACTCACAACGGGGTGGTCGGGTTTAGAGGGGTCGCCCTCTGTCTTTAGATCATAACCATGCCCGATTGCCCAGTTCCGGACCGTTTGCCACTCGCGATTGGTCACCGGGTGGCGGCCCAGGCCAAATTCGCTGACCTCGACCTCATGGGCAGGACGTTCGTCGGCGT
>CAILNN010000149.1 GCA_903835555.1 uncultured Verrucomicrobiota bacterium | reverse complement strand
GCAGAATCGCTGTCCCATCCGACGGTTCCCTGTCATTTGCTGAGGTGGGGCTTTCCAACCCAATCCCGCCAATCAAGTCCCCACAACTCTCGGTCATGCAATCCTGCTTGAGCCTGGACTTGTCCTGATTGACCCTCCGTCCCGATGAGCACAATCAATTTTGCCTTGGTCGGGTGCGGCGGGATTACTCTCCAGAATCACCTGCCCGGGCTTGCCCTTTGTCCAGAGGTCCGGGTGACCGCCCTGTGCGACGCTGACCCACGCACCTTGGAGAATGCCCGACAACAAACTGGTGCATCGATTGTTTCCACAGACTTTGCCGACATCGTAACGCGCGACGATGTCCATGCGGTCATCATCGCCACACCCAACCACACCCACCTTCCCGTGGCTCTGGCCGCCCTCCAGCATGGCAAGCATGTCCTGTGTGAAAAGCCGCTCGCGCTGAGCGTTTCCGACGCCCGACTGATGGCCGATGCAGCCGCTCGCGCCGGTGTCCGCCACATGACGGCCTTTACCTACCGGTTCGTTCCAGCGATGCGGTACCTGTCTCACCTCATCGCTCAAGGTGATCTCGGCCAACCCTATCATTACCGTTCCTGTCGATTACAGGATTGGGGCACTCGCAATTTGGGATGGCGTCAGATCAAGCAGTTTGCCGGTACCGGTGAGCTGGGCGACATGCTCAGCCATCGGATCGATTTTGCCCATCACTTGGTCGGGCCGATGCGCCGCTTGGTTGCCAATGTCAAAACGCTGACACCCGTACGCGACGGCAAACCCAATGACACAGACGATTGGGTCGCCATTCTGGCCGAATTCCAAAACAATGCCACCGGAGTTCTGGAAAGCTCCAAGCTGGCCAGCGGACGCAACGAAAGCTGGCGCAGCCTGGATTATGTCGAGATCAATGGAAGCGAAGCCACCTTCGAGTTTACCACCGGACGATGGGACTCCTTGCAGCACGGGCGTCGCGGTGGCCCCGGACTCCAGCTTCTACAGGTTCCTCGCGAATTCTGGACCTGGCCTGGCTCGCCGCGCGATCCGGGTGTCGGAGACCCGCTGATCACCTTCCGGTTTGATCAAGCATTTGAGTTCGTCGAGGCGATTCGTCAGCAGCGTCCTTGCGCCGTGACATTCGAGGATGGCGTTCGATCACAATCAGTGATGGATGCTGCCATCGCTTCCGCTGCCCAGGGTGCTTGGGTTGACCTGGCCTAGGGATGAGTGCCGAGCACTCGATAACCGCCTCCGCCGCCCCTTCTGATGAGCGGATGCTCTGTCCGCAATGTGGGGAATGGATTTCGTTTTCGGGTACTCCCTCTCAAATTGAATGCCTCTCTTGCAGTGCGATGCTCCGGTTGAATGTTGCCGCCAGGCGTGCTCGTGACCAAATTCGGCTGGTGGATAGTCAATGGCAGGAACGCCGGAAACCGTATCTGGTCCAAAATCGGTCCGGGGAATGGGTCGAACCCGAAACCACCCCGATCGGCTTCCTCCTACTCCTGATTCCGGGATTGATGTTTGGCATGATAGGAGCAGCGACTGGCCACCCTTCATTAATGATTGCCGGTGCCATTATTCTGGCTTCCGGCATCGGGTTTTCAGCGCGCAAATGGAAAACCCTGGAACAGTTCCGTCGGGAACGCAGTCGATACGAGGCCGTGCGCCAAGAAAGGTTACTAGAATTGGGTCGGGCTCAGCGTGATTATCCGCCCAATTCGAGACGCTAAGCTGAGTCGACGAATGGTGTTCCCGATTGCCAAAGCGCTCTCTACCGGTATTCTGCATGGCGTTTATGAACCTGAAATCAGTCCTGCCTCTTACTTTTATCGCCTTGGGACTCGTTGCCGTGGTTGGCGGCGGATGTGCCTCCGAATCCAACACCACACCCGCCCCGATTGTCACTCGGCAAAAGGCCGGTTCATCGGAGCTCCGGGGCACCTTGTCCTACCCGGCTTCGGTCTCGCTTCCCGCTGGAGCGAGTGCCAACGTGGCTTTGGTTCGTTCCACCTACATCGAAGAAGCCGTCGATGTGTTGAATTCCATCATTATTAGTCCGGCGGGTTCGAGCCCAATCAAGTTCGCAATCCCCTATGACCCGGCTCAAATCAAGCCCGGCGAGCGCTATTCCGTGGCGGCTCGTGTATTCTCGAATGGGAAACTGATTCTGCGATCGAATGCGTATTTGGTCTTCAATTTCGGTGGCCCAAACAACGATCTGGCCGTCGACTTAATCCCAGTCAACTAAGTCGGTCGTGTCACACGAAAGGGAGGACGCGTCCTCCGCTTTCTGACTCAATTGTTGTCCAGCTCGCTCCCAAATGCCGGGCGGGCGAGCCACATTCTTGGTCCATTTGAGGCTCAGGACCCCTGGCCTTGCGCGTTGGGTGCTGTTGGGAATGGACAAAAGGTGGCTCCATTCCACGTAGCGCAGACTTTATAGTCTGCTCGGCGGTTCGTTTTGCGCCTATCGGGGGACCGGCCCAACGGGGCAAACTGCGAAGGCACTGGATAAGGTCCGGGGAAACCGGTCCAAAAAAAAAAGAAGCCCTGCAGGGGCGAAATTCGATGCCCCCCTGTTTGTCACCCAAACCTTCGGGCATCAAGCCCAAGTGG
>CAILNN010000148.1 GCA_903835555.1 uncultured Verrucomicrobiota bacterium | reverse complement strand
ATTTGAATCGGAATTCCGCGCCCGCAACCGAAGGGGACTAAGGAGTCAGGTCGGTTTCAGAATCAAACTCTTGAGTTGAGTGAATTTACTAAATCCCTGGTCGAAGGTGATGAGGTGAACATTTGACGCGATGGCGAAAGCGGCGAGGTAAGCGTCCTGCCATAGTTTCGGAGAATATGGAAAACCCTTGGTGATCTGGCGAAGTTCTACTTCCAGGGTTGGCGGTTCCGGTTGCATCTGGAAGCGGTCGTCAGCGAAGAGGCGGTCGTTCAGCTTCCATGCCTGACTTGTGGAACAAACATCTGATCCCATCACTGACGGATTGCTTAATAACCTGAGCAATCCCATCTGTGCCAATCGGCAGACCACGATTTTACGTCCTTCGGGCTGCGCCTCCAGCCAATGACGCGCGGGCTCGTGGTGCTCATGAGCACCATGGCACAATGGAAGCAGCCAACTAACGTCGGCGAGGATTCGCATGGTTCGCATCCTGTTCGCGGTCTTCCGTTTCGATGATTGCGTTGACCTTGGCAGCGGTCAATTGGGGGGACCCTTTGCGATGGGGAATCAATGGGAACTGCAACCGGGAACGTTCAGGCTTAGCCTGGGTGAGAACGAGGCGTAAACCATCGGCCACCAGGTCCTTGAGCTTGGTTCCATTGCGTGCCGCAGTGGCCTTGGCCTCGCGGAATAGCTCGTCTGGAATCTCCACCGTCGTTTTCATTTAGCCATATTCCCATAAAGCCACATGATCAGCAAGGTAGCTTTTCCAACGCAGACAGCGGTCTGCGACTCGATTCATCAGAGGTGCAATCGTCCGTGCGTTCGGCAATCGGGCGATTCCGAATTTCGGCCTAAACCTGGCCGATCGCGTTCCAAAGGCTTAAAGCCGCCGAACTGTTTCTTGTGGCGATAGCCGACCGATCGAAATTACTGACGGAGGACCGAGTCTTGGGTCGATTCGCCGGGTTTGACCTCTTAGCGGAACCCATGAGCAATGGGAAAGCCCAACTCTGCCTCAAGGGTTCCACCCGGCACACGATCACCGTCCAGCAGACCGCCCACGGGACAAACCGATCCCTCGAACATCAGGTCCAAAAGCTGGAAGAGACTGCCCTCCAAACCCACGACCACTTGATCCAGTCCCGCAAGCGCTTGGTTGATTTGAACCAGCAGGTAAATCAGCCGTTTGAGTATGCGACCCGGTTGGCGGAGTTGGCGGCGAAGCAGCAGGAGTTGGTGGAAAAGCTGGATTTGAATCGGAATGCAGTGCCAATTCCCGAGCAAGGTGTGGACAAGGCTTCCGACGAAGCCACACCACCGTCATTCACGCAGCAAAGCCAAAGCACCGATGGACGGGTACCGACCAGAATTGGTAAGAAGGCGGCGTAATGTCAGCCTTTCAGGTTGGTTAAACTCCAGTATTCGGGCGGTCACTTCACCGATTTCGGTTAATCCTTCAATTTCACCGTCTTGGGATTGAAAATGGGCGTTCCAGCGGTCGTTACGGGGATTGAAAAAGCGGACAAGTTTACCACTAACGCGGGAAATTGAACCCAAGTCCGATCCCTTGTGGCGATTGCAGTGAAAGCAAGCGAAGGCAAGATTTGCTTCGGTCGTTGTTCCACCATGCTTTACACTAATGATGTGGTCGACCTCGCACCCATGGTAGAGATCGTCCTCGTGGACTAGGCAATACTCGCAGACTCGATACGCACGCTCGGCGACGCGAATCCAAAGTGACTCAGGAATCTCACCGGCCATGCGCAAGGAGTTGACGGGCCCTGGCCTTGGCGAGGTTCATCAGAAGTTCCAGGTCTTCATAGTGGTCGAGTTCTCGGCGCTCATTCTGCGTCAATCCCGAGGACTTTTCCT
>CAILNN010000147.1 GCA_903835555.1 uncultured Verrucomicrobiota bacterium | reverse complement strand
GCGGGCCCGGCCCGCCAGGCTTCCATCACCAAACTGATCCCTTGAAACGTATAAAACGAGATGCCAATCGGCAGTGGAATCTCGGCGATGGGGCGTCCCCATTGCTCGTAAAGCGATGCAGGCAATAAGAGACGGGCGAAAAGGCCAGCATACTTAAAGCAAAGCAGCGCTCCCAAATTGAATGTCAAGGCGAGCCCAAGCAACAGGCGACGGCGTGCCGGCGTCGATTTCGGAGATAGAAGTCCCTGCGCGGCCAGTCCGTTCAGACCTGTGGAGGCAAAAAGCAAGGGCAGCAGTTGCCAGTGCGGATGCCCTTGGGAATCTGTTCCCCAGGCATAAAAAACCAGGCTCGCCAGAATGAGAACGCCCGCCTGCCAAAACGGACGTCGGCGCACATAATGCAGTCCGAAGACAATCGGCAGAAATACGAGAAAGCTCCAGCTATTGAACAGCATGCGCGGCGGAAGGCTTTCAGGTTACGATTCGGGAGCCAAGCCTCCAGCCACATCGACTCGGTAGGCTTTGATGGCGGGAATCACCCCAGCCAATGCGCTCAATCCAACCAAGGCCAGCGGAGCCCAAACCAGCACGGGGTCCCACGCCATCGCATCGAGCACGACACCCGTTTGTGCCCGGATAATGGCCGCCGCCGTCCCGACAATGGCGAAATAAAAGGCATATCCGGGTAAAAGCCCCAAAACAGCAACTGCGGCCGCCTCTGTCACGATCGCGGAAAACACCGTCTGACGCCGGGCTCCTAGCGCACGAAGAATGGCCAATTCGCGTCTTCGGGCACTCATGGAGTTGTAAATACTGGCGAGTATGGACCCAGAGGCGACTACCGCCACCAACCAGGCAATCAGGCTCAAGACCCGGTCGAACCAGCCAAAGCGGTCGAATAAGAACGCCACCTCCCGGGCAATGGGCCAGGCAAAGGTCAGCCGGTTCCCTTGCCGGTTGTAAAGCACATCCAATTGCTGGCCGACGATCGGCGATCGCAATTTAATCAGCACGGCGCTGACGTCGCTCACTGTCGAGGGATCGTGTCCCGACATATTTTGCAATCCAGCCAGTGGAATCCAAATGACCCGGTCCATCGGCGTATTGGACGGTTTGGCGATGCCGACCACGACGTATTTCTCTTGGTGCTCATTTTTGGGATCAAAATTGAGCCCGTGATAGGGATGGAACTCGTCGCCTAGGTGTAGGGCCAATTTTCGAGCGGCAAAACTGCCGATCACCGCTTCCCGATAGCCATCCTCAAACCATCGTCCACCATTCTCGACATCCAGATGCTGATTACGTCCGAATTCCGCCACTGCCGGTAGGTTCGTTAACGTACCCACCAGTCGAAAACCGCGATAATTATCCCCTATCGCCAGAGGCAGAGCGGCGGCGACCGCCCGATTTGAGCTGATGGTAAGATAATCGTCCCATGCCACGTTGCCCGGTGAGGCTTCGAGATGAAAAATGGCGTTGAGTACGAGTTGCAGCTTTGAACCTCGGGCACCCAAGACCGCGTCCCATCCGCCGGCCTGACCTGTGAACGTGTCATGAGCCTGACGCTTGACCATCCAAACAGACATCAAAAGTCCGACCGCAAGGGCGACCGTTAGCGCGGTGACCACGGCGGACAACGCATGTTGCCGCAGGCTTCGGCGAACTAGGAGAAGGAGAGTCATGGGGCAGGGGAGGCGGTTGCACGCGACGCCTGATTGAGGTCCGCCAACGATTCGGTTTCGCCAAAACTGCCTAGAATGGCGGCATCGTGGCTGACTAAGAGAAGGGCCGCATTGGACTCCCGGCAGGCCTCACGAATGAGCTGCAAAACCTCTCGGCTGGTCGCGGAGTCCAGATTTCCCGTCGGTTCATCCGCCAAAACCAATTGCGGATGGTTGGCGAGTGCTCGGGCAACAGCCACGCGTTGCTGTTGTCCGGTGGAAAGCTGGCGGGGAAAGTAGTCTAAGCGGTGGCCCAGACCCACCCGGCGAAGCAATTCATCGGCGCGATGATGATCAGTTTGTCCTCCAAACGCCATTCCAAGTTGGACGTTTTCCCGCGCGGTAAACCCTTGCAGGAGGTTGAAGGTCTGGAAGATATAGCCAATATGTGCCGCCCGCGCCCGGTCTCGATGTGCTTCTGATACGCCGGTCATCGGTTTTCCGGCGACGGTGATGCGCCCAGCATCTGCTCCTAAAATCCCCGCGATCAGATGCAGAAACGTTGTTTTTCCCGTTCCGCTTGGACCGAACAGTGCGATTTGCTGCCGGGCGTCCAGTTGGAAGCGTGGGATATCGATGACGGTAAGAATCGTTCCGTCGGGGCTGGCGAACGATTTGCGCAGGTCGGTCAATTCGAGCAGCGCCATGATGGCCTTTAGGTTGAAGGTTGGGAGCCGCGAGTCAAACCGACGGAAGTGGAATCGTTCCTCTCTGTTCAGAATGACGGCGATGTGTAACCATCCCGCCATTCGACAGTCACTGTCCATAGATGGGGTAACAGAAGCAGGTAATCCAGCGGAACTGGATGTGTCAGCATGCTTGGCTCGGGTTCGGAATGGAGATGAAGACGCCGCTCGGGAGTTGCTGGTGCATCTGACGCCATTGGTGACCAAGATCGTTCGGTCCCATTTACCTCGTCGCACGTCTGAGGAAGATTTGATTCAAGCCGTTTTTGTAAAAGTGTTCACGAAACTCGACCAGTACAGCGGTTCGGCACCATTCACCCATTGGGTCGCACGAGTGGCGGTGAATACCTGTCTGAATCTGCTGGCTCACGAACGAGTCCGACCAGAATTACGTTATGCCGACCTTTCCGAAGAGGAAGAAGCAGTCGTCCAGAACCTCGCTAGTGGTGATGGGGACTTGCCTCTTGAGCAAAATAACGGGTCAAGAGAGTTGGTTGATAAAATGCTGGCGATGTTGAGCCCAGAGGATCGGTTGGCAGTAACGCTGCTTCACTTGGAAGGTCGCAGTGTTGATGAAGTTCATCAACGCACCGGTTGGAGCCGTGCGTTGGTTAAGGTTCGAGCATTTCGCGCCCGCCAGAAAATGAAGCGTCATCTCCAAAAACTTTTGAAGGAAACGTCGATATGAAACGAATACAAAACGCAAAGGTCTCAATGGCCTCCGCCGATCCCTTGGATCGCCTGCTTCGCAGTGCCGCACAGGCGAAAATAGAGGCACATACCGTCCAGGCATTGTCTTGGACTGCCGAGGCGAAGGTTCTGGGAGCATGGCGCACGTCACGTCTGGCTTCTGCCACCGATTCTTGGCTCGCCTTTTTTCGCACTGGCGTGGCTGTGGCTGGAGCCGCCGCTCTCCTGACTGTCTTGGTAACCTTGCGCAATGAGGGCAATAATGGCAGCGATGCCTCATTCGTTAACGATGAAGTCGCGGCAACTCACGCGGCTTTCAATGTGGCCGTCCTGAACTGAGTGGACGATCCCAGGACCTCCCACCCATGAAGCCATTTTCCCGCTCGGCTGTTGCGATTTACTTCGCCATTACCTTCTTGCTGGGCGGAGTGGCCGGATGGGCGGTCGGTTTTCAATCGGGTAAGTCGCAAGTTTTTCGTCCGCCTCCGCCCAGTGGCCCCATGAGTCAGCGAATCTTGCAGCGATTGACTTCTCAGTTGTCCCTGACGGAGGAGCAGCAGCAGCAAATCGAGCCTCTCATCCAGGAGGGCGCGGCTGAAATGGAAAAATTGCATCACGAGTCCATGCAAAAGGTCCGCGAGGCGATAAAGGCCGGGCACCAGAAGCTTCTCCCCCTGTTGACCGAGTCGCAACGAAAGAAGTTGGAAGAGCTGGATGCCGAGCGTGAGAAGAACGGCTGGGGGCGAGAGGGAAGGTCGCGAGCTCCCGAACCTGGACCGGAACGAAGCCCGGCATCCACCAATCGCTCCCCCTGATCGGATTCGTCCTATCTACCTCAAATAGAGGTGTTAAGGCAGATTTTTCGGGGGGCTTGTGAAAAAAATCACAAAAGCCGCTTGCAGCCCGGAGGGAGCGATCTCAAAGTTCCCGTTCAAGAGCGGTTGTTGCCGCTCCTCCGATCATGATGCCCGCTACCGATAGCCAGAACTCTTCCCGGCTGACCACCGCCGACTACGGCTACAACTCGAAAATCGAGGGAGAGGTGGTTCATACCCGCGTTGATGCCGCTCTTAACTGGTTTCGCAAGAACTCCTTGTGGCCAATGCCCATGGGTTTGGCTTGCTGCGCGATCGAACTGATGGCCGCCGGTGCCAGTCGGTTTGATATCTCCCGGTTCGGTTCGGAAGTCATGCGTTTTTCGCCACGCCAGTCTGACGTCATGATCGTCGCCGGAACCGTGACCTACAAGATGGCCATGGCTGTCCGTCGAATTTACGAACAGATGGCCGAACCGAAATGGGTCATCGCCATGGGCGCATGTGCTTCCACTGGCGGTATGTACCGCAGCTATGCCGTATTGCAGGGTGTCGATAACATCCTTCCCGTCGACGTTTACGTGGCCGGCTGTCCTCCGCGTCCTGAAGCGTTGCTAGATGCCCTGATTCGCCTCCAAAATAAAGTAGGTCGCGAGCCCTTGCTCAAGGACCTCAAGCGCGATTCGGGTCCCGCTTACTATGGCAAGATGAAATTCGATTTGGACACCAAAACGGTTCAAACGATTGCTAGCTGATAGTTGAGCCCTAGTCGCTTGCACCACGAACCCGCAAAACACCTGTTTGATTTAACCATTTGAGTTCCAATCGAGCCCTCACGTTCCGTGCCCAATCCTACCACTTCCCTCGAACTCGCTCAGCAACTCCAGGCCGCTTTTGGCGAACTGGTGTCCTTGCTTCCGTCGTTTCGCGATGAAGTCTCGGTGCAGGTCCAATCGGCGGACCGGATTCAAGAAGTCTGTCGTTATGCCAAGCAGGCGCTCGGGTTTGACCTGCTGCTGGATTTGAGCAGCGTCGACCAATATGGTGACGATCCCCGCTTCCTCGTGGTTTACGAACTTTACGGACTTGCCCACGGCTGCCATTTGCGAATTCGAACTTCGGTTTCCGAGGAGAAATCCGAATTGCCAACCGTATCGACCGTCTGGCGCACCGCCAATTGGCATGAGCGCGAAGTTTACGACATGATGGGAATTCGTTTCGGCGGCCACCCAGACCTCCGCCGAATTTTGATGTGGGATGGTTATCCCTATTTTCCGTTGCGAAAAGATTTTCCGTTGGCAGGCAAGCCATCGGAGATGCCCGACGTTGCCTTTACCCGTCTAGCGCCACTGGAAGGCGGACCTTTCGTCACCAGTCCTGGAGCCAAAGACACCATTGCTCGCGAACCCCGGTCTCGGACTCCCGACGCCTGAACTCAAATCCTTTTTCATGGCCAGTCAAACCATAGAATTTCGCGACGCAGCTTCCCGGTCACTTTCCCAGGCACCAGGGTCCGAAGTAGAAGCGGCGTCTCGCCGCTTATCGAATGCCTCGCTTTCTCAGGGGCCGCTGCCCGATGATTTGCGAGACTTGGAGGGTGACAAACTCGTGGTCAATGTGGGCCCATCTCACCCCTCGACCCACGGGGTCCTCCGCATTGTGGTCGAACTCGACGGTGAGACCATCACCCGCGCTACACCTGACGTCGGGTATCTTCACCGCGGCGATGAGAAAATCGCTGAAAATATGACTTACACCCAGTTTATCCCGTATACGGATCGACTGGACTACTTGGCTCCCTTGGCCAATAACGTCGCCTATGCCCTGGCGGTGGAGAAACTCATGGGTGTCGACGTCAAATTGCCACCCCGGTGCCAGTATATCCGGGTTATCTGCTGCGAATTGGCCCGTGTTTCGGCGCACCTCCTTGGTTTGGGGGCATTCGCCATGGACGTCGGTGCGATGACCGTTTTTCTCCACACTTTCACCGAGCGGGAAAAAATCTACAATTTGGCCGAGGCACTGACCGGTGCCCGATTTACGACCTCCTACACCCGCATCGGCGGTCTGGCTCGTGACCTACCCAGGGGTTGGGCCGCTGAGGTACGCCGGTTCTGTGATGAAGTGGTGGTTAATTTCGATGAGAGCGAAAAACTCCTGACTCGAAATCGAATCTTCGTCGACCGGACTCGCGATGTCGGTGTGATTTCGCGGGAAATGGCGATCGATTACGGGATGACCGGCCCAAATCTCCGGGCATCGGGTGTCGATTACGACGTTCGCCGTGCCAAGCCCTACTTGGTCTACCCCGAACTGGATTTTGATATTCCCGTCGGAAGTGTGGGGGACTGCTACGATCGCTATTTGGTCCGCATGGAGGAAATGCGCCAGAGCGTTCGGATTATCCGCCAATGCCTTGATCGCCTTCCCGGTGGACCGGACAATGCCTCGGGTGAACTGGTGAACATCCCAGACGGCAAGGTTGTTCTTCCTCCCAAGGACAAGGTGTTAACGGGTATGGAGGAGTTGATCCACCAATTTATTTTGGTCACCCAGGGGGTGAATGCGCCGACCGGCGAGGTCTATTTTGGTGCCGAGAATCCCAAAGGCGAACTCGGTTTCTATATCAACAGCCGCGGAGGCGGAACACCCTACCGACTGAAAATTCGCGCACCATCGTTCGTCAATCTCGGCGTATTATCCGAACTGCTTCCGGGCAATCTCATGAGCGACATGGTTTCAATCCTTGGATCCATTGATTTCGTGATGGGCGAATGCGACCGCTAGGTCGTGCCAAACTTTTGAATCGCCATGAGTTTTTCAATTCCTGCCCATCTCGAAACTGAGCTGAATGAACTGGTGACCCGCTATCCGCAAAAACGGAGCGCGTCGCTGATGTTCCTCCATGCTTTGCAGGAGCACTTTGGGTATCTCTCCTCAGGCGCCATTGAGTGGACCGCCACCAAACTTGGTCTCGCTCCGATTAACGTTTACGAGTTGGTCACGTTTTACCCCATGTTCCGGCAGGAACCGCTGGGTAAGACCCACGTCAAGGTGTGTCGAACCTTGAGTTGTTCGCTTGCCGGTTCTGGGGACCTTCGAAAACACTTTTGCGAAAAACTCGGCCTCGACCCGAAGGCGCACGTGCCCCAGACCACTCCCGATGGCAACTTTACCGTTGAATTTGTCGAGTGCCTCGCCGCCTGCGGCTCCGCGCCTGTGGTGCTGGTCAACGAAAAGCTCTGGGAAAAGGTCGGCAAAACCGAAGCAGACCGTATCCTGGCAGAAGGCAAAACCTCCGCCGCCAAGACTGGAGGCTCTAAATGAAACGTCAGGATGCCCGAGGTATTCCGAATAATCCGGCTTCGGAATCGCTGGTGCAAACGACGCTGGTTCCGAGTACCCTTGTGCTGAATTTTGCGAAAGACCGCCGGAACGTCTATCCAATTTGGATTTGGCTGCCCGACATGGATTTGAACCATGACAAACAGATCCAGAGT
>CAILNN010000146.1 GCA_903835555.1 uncultured Verrucomicrobiota bacterium | reverse complement strand
CCAGGGGTTGACCGCCAAGCTTCGAATCCTCGAGGAAGGTGTTCCGGAAAAGTTCTAGGGTCCTGCGGACATCGGCTGGCTCCCTCATCCGGGAAGCGTCTTAAACTGTGGATGCCGATTTGATCAAATTCCTCTCCGTTCGGCAGACATTGCGCTAAGGTTTCGCCACGGATGTTGCCCGTGCCGTATGAATTGGCGCTAGCGCTGCGTTATTTGCGGCCAAAGCGCACCTTTGTTTCGATTATCACCCTGATCTGTATCGCCGGGGTGATGCTCGGTGTTGCGGTGCTGGTCATCGTTCTGTCGGTGATGACCGGGTTTGATTTGCAGTTTCGCGAGCGGCTCATTGGCACCAAGGCCCACTTGCAGATTGAGCAGCGTCATCCCATGGCCGACTGGCGCAAGGTCTACGAATTGGTCACCCATGTTCCCGGAGTGCGGGGAGCGGCTCCCTACATCAACACGCAAGTCCTGCTCAAAACTCAGACGCCCACCGGCGAAACCCATACTTTTGGTGCCATGGTGCGCGGGATTAATCCGGAACTGGAGAGTCAGATCAATCGGGTCACCAATACCGTGATCGAAGGGGAGTTTCGATTGACCCCACACAGTCTCTTGGTGGGCTATGTGCTGGGGGATAATTTTCACCTTCGTCCGGGCGACCGTATTTCCGTCTATTCACCCAGGGCGTTTGAGCGGCTGGAAGCGTCCCTGGACCGGGCAAAGAAAACCAAAGCCGGCGACATCGATGAATTGCCTCTGGCCGAGGATTACAAGATTCGCGGGCTGTTCGATCTCGGATTGAATGACCTCAATGTCGGGGTGGTTCTGACATCGCTGGAGGATGCCCAAGACCTAGCCGGATACGACGATGCCATCCAAGGGTTATCGGTGATGCTAACCGATCCCTCGCCGGAGAAAACCGAACGGGCTCAAAAGGAGCTTCAGCGTCGCCTGGGAAAGGAATTCGGGGTAGGCACCTGGATGTCCGACAATCGCGATTATCTGGATGCACTGGGCACGGAGCGCAGCATGATGTTTTACCTGCTGTTCTTCATCGTGATCGTGGCTGCCTTTGGGATCATGAGCGCCCTGATTACCTTTGTGGTCCAGAAGACGCGGGAGATTGGGATGTTAAAGGCCTTGGGCGCGGGTCCGTTTTCCATCGCGACCCTATTTTTGGGTCAGAGCCTGGTGGTGGGCGTGCTGGGGGTCGCCACCGGGTTGGTCGTGGGGCTCACCGCCTTGCACTTCCGCAACGAATTCCTGCGGTTCATGAATGAACGGCTGGGTTTCAATCTATTTCCGCCTTCAGTTTATCTCTTTCGAGAACTGCCGGCAAAGACCATCGCCAGTGACGTCTGGATCATCTGCTCCTTTTCGCTTTTGTTTTGTTTGCTGGCCGGCGTCCTTCCAGCCGTCCGGGCGGCCTGGCTGCAACCCGTGAAAGCCTTGCGCAATGAGTGATTGGGCGGTCAAAGCGCACGGATTGCGCAAATCGTACACGCTGGGACGTCGCCAATTGGAGGTGCTCGGCGGCGTGGACCTCGAAGTCCGGCGGGGAGAATTTGTCGCTCTCCGGGGGGCCTCGGGTGCGGGCAAGAGCACGCTGCTGCATTTAATCGGGGCGCTTGATCGCCCGGATGCCGGTGACTTGGAGGTGACCGGCCATCGATTGACCGGAGCCGGAACCACCCGGCTGACCGATTTTCGCAATCGGCAGGTGGGCTTCATCTTTCAAGCGTACCATCTATTGCCGGAACTCGATGCAGTGGAGAATGTCGTCTTGCCTGCCCGCATGGCCCGGCAATCGCCGTCGGCTTCCCGCAAGCGGGCGGTCGAATTGCTGGGGCGAGTTGGGTTGGCCGATCGCCTGGACCATCGGCCCTACGAGCTGTCCGGCGGCGAACAACAGCGGGTGGCCAT
>CAILNN010000145.1:0-2500 GCA_903835555.1 uncultured Verrucomicrobiota bacterium | reverse complement strand
TATGGTGGATGCCTTGGGTCTGAGAGGCGATGAAGGACGCGGTAAGCTGCGATAAGCTACGGGGAGCTGCACACGAGCGTTATATCCGTAGATTTCCGAATGGGACAACCTAATATACTGAAGGTATATTACCCGCAAGGGAGCCAACCCGGAGAACTGAAACATCTAAGTACCCGGAGGAAAAGAAAATAATAATGATTCCCTGAGTAGTGGCGAGCGAAATGGGAAGAGCCCAAACCGGGGCAGCGTGCTGCACCGGGGTTATAGGGCCGCATTTAGGAGCATTTGTCAAATCGAACCGTCTGGAAAGTCGGGCCATAGCAGGTGAAAGCCCTGTAGATGGAAATCAAATGTGACGAGCGGTACCCTGAGTAAGGCGGGACCGGAGAAATCCTGCCTGAATTTGCCAGCACCATCTGGAAAGGCTAAATACTCCTCAGACACCGATAGTGGACCAGTACCGTAAGGGAAAGGTGAAAAGAACCCCGAATAGGGGAGTGAAATAGTACCTGAAACCGTACGCCTACAAGCGGTCGGAGCATTGAAATAGATGTGACGGCGTGCCTTTTGCATAATGAACCTACGAGTTGCTCCTCACTGGCGAGGTTAAGTTCATATTTAACGGAGCCGTAGCGAAAGCGAGTCCAAACAGGGCGTTTAGTCAGTGGGGGCAGACGCGAAACTTTGTGATCTATCCATGGGCAGGTTGAAGGTGTGGTAACACACACTGGAGGACCGAACTCGTTGACGTTGAAAAGTCTTGAGATGACCTGTGGATAGGGGTGAAAGGCCAATCAAACTGAGAGATAGCTCGTTCTCCCCGAAATGTTTTTAGGAACAGCGTCGCATATAGAAGTTTATTAGAGGTAGAGCTACTGATTGGGCTAGGGGGCTTCACCGCCTACCAAACCCTGACAAACTCCGAATGCTAATAAATATCTGCGGCAGTGAGGCTGTGGGCGCTAAGGTCCATGGCCGAGAGGGAAATAACCCAGATTAGCAACTAAGGTCCCTAATACATGGTTAAGTTGATCAAACGAGGTGGGATTTCTATAACAGCCAGGATGTTTGCTCGGAAGCAGCAATTCATTTAAAGAGTGCGTAACAGCTCACTGGTCGAGAAGTCCTGCACGGAAAATAATCGGGCATCAAACCATGAACCGAAGTTCTAAATTCTAGCTTGCTAGAGTGGTAGGGGAGCATTGAAACCTGCGTCGAAGGTGTCGGGCGACCGATGCTGGAGCGGTTTCAAAAGAAAATGTAGGTATAAGTAACGATAATTGGAGTGAAAAACTCCAACGCCGAAAATCTAAGGTTTCCTGATCAACGTTAATCGGATCAGGGTTAGTCCGGTCCTTAGGCAAACCCGAAAGGGGCAGTTGATGGAAAGCAGGTTAATATTCCTGCACCTGCTATGCAATAAAAGTGACGGAGATTGAGAGTGATACAGGCAGACGGATGCTGAGTGGAACCTTCGGGGGAAGCGTAATCATGGTATTTCTTCCAAGAAAAGCGAGCATAGCAGCCGGTACCGTAAACCGACACAGGTAGATGGGATGAGTATTCTAAGGCGCTCGGGTGAGCCGCGGAGAAGGAACTAGGCAAATTAACGCTGTAACTTCGGGATAAAGCGTACCGCAGCGATGCGGTCACAGTAAAATGGTTCAACCAACTGTTTAACAAAAACACAGGGCCCTGCAAAATCGTAAGATGACGTATAGAGCCTGATACCTGCCCGGTGCTGGAAGGTTAAGGAAGGATGTTCGGGGTAACCCAAAGCTTCTGACTGAAGCCCCAGTAAACGGCGGCCGTAACTATAACGGTCCTAAGGTAGCGAAATTCCTTGTCGGGTAAGTTCCGACCTGCACGAATGGTCTAATGAGTTGAACGCTGTCTCCTCCGCGAGCCCGGTGAAATTGTAGTATCGGTGAAGATGCCGGTTACCCGCCACGGGACGAAAAGACCCCGTGAACCTTCACTACAACTTTGCATTGATTTTGAGCAACAAATGTGTAGGATAGTTGGGAGACTGTGAAGTGGTGTCGCCAGGCATCATGGAGTCAACGTTGAAATACCAACCTTTTGTTGCTTAGAACCTAACCCTGAACAAGGGGACATTGCATGGTGGGTAGTTTGACTGGGGTGGTCGCCTCCTAAAAAGTAACGGAGGCTTGCAAAGGTACCCTCAGTACGGTTGGTAATCGTACGCAGAGCGCATTAGTAAAAGGGTGCTTGACTGTGAGACAAACGTGTCGAGCAGGGGCGAAAGCCGGCTAAAGTGATCCGGTGGTTCTGTATGGAAGGGCCATCGCTCAAAGGATAAAAGGTACTCCGGGGATAACAGGCTGATCTTACCCAAGAGCTCATATCGACGGTAAGGTTTGGCACCTCGATGTCGGTTCGTCACATCCTGGGGCTGGAGAAGGTCCCAAGGGTTCGGCTGTTCGCCGATTAAAGTGGCACGTGAACTGGGTTCAGAACGTCGCAAGACAGTTCGGTC
>CAILNN010000144.1 GCA_903835555.1 uncultured Verrucomicrobiota bacterium | reverse complement strand
ACGGAATAATCGATGGACAGCCCCGGCGTGGAGGAAAACAGTTCAGATCGGGAATAGGTTGCGTTGGCGGGGGGAACGCTATTGGCGAGTACGTCCAAATTGGTAATCCCTTCCCCGAACGGCGGATTTAGGAGGGCTAGGATATCCGGGTTGACGTTACTGAACCTAACTTTCCCTATAATGGAGTTGGTGAAGACCGGGACCTGTGCACCGGCGGTGAAACAGGCGGCCGCCAAAGCGAACATCGCCACGGCGAACCTTAGCAGGGACACAGACCGAAGGTGTGTTTGTGAGTGTTTCATGGGGATACAATTTAGGAACTGAATGGGACAAAACTACTACGAAAGGTACTTTTGGCGATAGTTCTTGACCGGAAATCCATCGCCTAAATAGGCGAGAAAATTCAGCGGTCAGGGACACCCAAAATAGCTTTGTCAGTATGCGGACAAAAACTCTTGCGCTGCCTTGGACAACGGACGCTGCTGAAGCCAGATGACGATGATTTTTCGTTTGGGTCTGACTCCGCTCAGGGATCGGTAAACAGGTCGGTTTTGGGCTCCGGTTTGGGTTGCCATTTCAGGGACTAGGGAGACTCCCAACCCTGACCAAACCAGGGCCTGTAAAGTCTCCAGTTGCGCGCTCCGAAAACTGATCTGGGGTCGTAATTCCTGCCGCTGACAAAACCGGTTCACCTGATCGCCCAGGCAATGTCCCTCCTTCATGAGTATAAACCGTTCTTGTTCGAGATCATTGACTCCAATTTCCTGCTTATTGCAGAGGCTGTGATGGGGAGGAAGTGCCACCAGCAACTCTTCTTCAAACAGTTCCATCGATTGAAGTCCCCGTTCGTCGAACGGATCGCTAACGATGGCCATTTCAAGCTCACAGGCCAATACCTGGCGAATCAGTTGCGCTGTGGTATCCTCTTGCACCACGAGTTCTATACCGGGGTATTTGGGGGTAAATACAACCATCAATCGGGGCAGCAGGTAGGGGGCAATGGTGGGAAGAACACCGATTCTTAGGATTCCACTCCTGAGTTCCTGCACCTCGGATACCTCCCGCTTTGCCGCTTCAACCTCTTGCAGAATGGCCATTGCCCGACGAAGGAAGGCTTCGCCGACATTCGTCAACCGAGCTTCGCGGCGGGTGCGCTCAAATAGGCGGTCCCCCAATTCATCCTCTAGTTTTTGTATCTGCTGACTCAAAGACGGTTGCGACACATGGCAGGACTCGGCAGCCCGGGAGAAATTGCGGGTTCTCGCCACGGCCACCACATACCGAAGTTGATGCATTTCCATAGGCGATACCTATGGTTGGAGAGACAAACGTCCAAATCTATTTTGGTCAGGGAACTTCTGCAGCAGCAACGGCAGCGCCAAGTGCAGTCGGCGTTGAGCCTGACAGCCAATTTGTGTGGTGGTGCCGACAGTGGCTTGGGGAACCTTGCAAGAAATAAATAATACCTGAACGGTTTTGGCAAATGATGTCCTGGTTGCCTTCTTTGACCGTCAAGTCATACCGCTTGTGGCTCCCGGCGCGTGACCCCGCTGTGCTCGATAGATGCCTTGGGAGCGGTTGAAAAAACAAGCGACGGTGCACGCAACCGCCAGGTGCACTGCGTGTTCCGCGCCAAACAGTTCCAGACCCATGATGGTGCAGGCCAAAGGAGTATGACTGGCACCGGCAAACACGGCCATCATGCCCAACCCGGCAAGCCAGTCGGTCGGGGT
>CAILNN010000143.1 GCA_903835555.1 uncultured Verrucomicrobiota bacterium | reverse complement strand
GTTCAAACGTCGAGCAGCGACTATCAAAGGACACGCATGCACCCTCACATTGAAAAGCACTTCACCGCCGGTGACGCCGTCCGCGATGTCGTTATCGGGATGTCCGACGGGCTTACGGTGCCGTTTGCCCTTGCCGCCGGGGCGATCGCCATGGGATTGGGCGGATTTCTGGCGGCGCGCGGAGATGCCGAACATTATGCCCATGAACTGGCCCGCGAAGAAGAGGAGATCATCACCAAACCCGACGCCGAGGCACAGGAGGTCCGCGATATCTTTCGCACCTACGGGCTGAGCGACACGGAAAGCGCCACCGTGGTCGAGTCGCTTCGGAAACGTCCAAAAGACTGGGTAGCCTTTATGATGCGCTTTGAATTGGGACTGGAAGAGCCAGACCCCAATCGAGCATGGAAAAGTGCTCTGACCATTGCACTCGCCTACATCGGCGGCGGCGTGATCCCACTCAGTGCCTACTTGATCCGTCCCGACACGCAAAGTGCGCTCCGGCTTTCCGTGGTCGTGACGTTGGTTGCACTGGCCATCTTTGGGGGCATCAAGGGGCGGTTCACCGGGGTTCCGATCCTTCGGAGCGCCTTGCAGACCAGTGTTATCGGCGGACTGGCGGCGGCGGCGGCTTTTGGTATCGCGCGGTGGATCGGGTGAACGTCCTTTGTTTCCACGGGTGGTTTGACGTGGAAATCGAAATGGGCATTCTTTCCCCATGTTCCCCGTCTTTCGACTACTCCAGACCGCTATGGCTGCGGTCTCGGTTCTCGCCATTTCCGCACTCCAAGCGGCTGATCCGACCTTTGCCGAGCGTCTTGGGTGGAAGGCCGGTCAGGTGGTGGTGATCCTGCATGTGGATGATGTCGGTATGTCCCGTTCCTCCAATCTGGGAGCAACGGAGGCCGTCGAGAAAGGAGTCGCCACTTCGTGGTCCGTGATGATGCCGTGCCCGTGGGTCTCGGATATTGCCCATTACCTGAAGGAGCATCCGAATGTGGATAGCGGACTTCATCTAACCCTGACCTCGGAATGGAGGCCCTACCGATGGGGACCCCTGGCCGGGAAATCACAGGTTCCGGGCTTGGTGGACCCCGAGGGGTGTCTCTGGCGGGATGTGCCCGGCGTGATGGCCAAGGCTACTGCGGCTGAAGTGGAGGCGGAAATCCGTGCCCAGGTGGACCGGGCGGCCACCTTGGGTATGCCGATCACGCATTTGGATTCGCACATGGGAACCTTGTTCGCCCGGGTCGACTATTTCGAAGCCTTTGCCCGGGTCGGAATTGAGAAAGGCATTCCCATTCTGGCGGTAGGCGGTCATGCCACCTACGCCCGCCATGAGAATGGGGAAGCTACCCGGGAACTTCGGGCTTGGATACCTAGAATTTGGAATGCCGGTCTGCCCATTTTGGACGATCTCCACACGGGTTCGTACGACTGGAAGCCGGAGGAAAAGACGGCCAAACTGATCGCTCTACTGGGAGATTTGAAACCGGGTGTGACAGAAATCTTGTTTCACGCGTCGCGACCGACCGAGGATTTTCCGGTGATCACCGGGTCGAGTGAATCACGCCGCGCCGACCTGATGGCTCTGACTTCGCCGGAAGTGCGGGCAGCGATCCAAAGCCACGGTATCGTCCTGACTACGTGGAAGGAATTGATGGCCCGCAGAAAGCTGGCCATGCCAATGGGCGAGGGTAAGATTGCCAAGCCGTGAAGCTCAAGCACAAGAGAGTGGAGAAAAATCAGAAATTCAACGTCGTTTGCAAGTACGTATAGTCGGCGTCTTTGGAACCGACCGCCTTCAGTAATTGCTCAATATAATCGCATTAACAAAAACAATTACTGAATGATAAAATACTCCTGGCGAATGAAATCCTGAAACCGATCGGGCAGATCGTCCCAGACGTGAAGGTCAACCAGGAACGGCAAGTTGCTCTCGTCGAGTGCTTCCCGCAGATCGCAGACGGATGCCTGCTGGTCTGGCGTGGCGAAGACAACCAGGTCCAGATCGGAATGGGCTCTTGACGTCCGTCTAACCCGGGAGCCATAAGCCCAAATCGCAACGCCGGGGATGAATTGCCGTAGGACAGATACAAGCAAATCCCGCTGCTCTGACGTTATCTCGATTGCCGATGTCATCTCCATGGGGATTTCGCCATAGTCTGGGCTTGAATCCATTTAATCGCTCCGATGCCAACACTACCAATTTCCATGGAACGGGGGAAACATCGATCATTGGGGTGTGCGATATTTTGAGAAATTGGCACGCCCAAGTTAGGATGGTCGGGAAAAAAAGTCCGGCGATAAAAGGTGCGGACTTGGTGAAGTCCACCATCCAGCCCTTGCCAGCTCCAGTCCTTAGGGCAGTTTGGCTCGGAAGCCGCATATGTCGGTGATCCCAAAAATGAAACGACCCAACCGTCCCATCGCCTTGACCATCGCCGGCTCCGATTCGGGAGGCGGTGCCGGCATTCAGGCGGACCTGGCCACCTGGGGAGCGTTGGGCGTCCATGGAACCACCGCCATCACTTGTCTGACCGCCCAAAATCCCAGGGAAGTTGCTGCGGTTCAAGCGGTCAAGGCGGCCTTTCTCACCCAACAGCTTGAGACGGTGGCTTGCGAACTTCCACCGCAAGCCATCAAGACCGGCATGCTCTATTCCGCCGTGCTCATTCGGCGCGTGGCGGACTGGTATGAATCGTTGGGGCAAAAACGCCCCCCGTTGGTGGTTGATCCGGTGATGGTTTCAACGAGTGGTGCAGACCTCCTACTACCGGCGGCGGTGCGGGTTCTGACCGAAAGACTGATTCCGTTGGCGGCGCTGATGACACCCAATTTGGACGAAGCCAGCCGGTTGTTAGGGCATCCCATCACGAAGGCCACGGAACTTTTTCCCGCAGCATTTGAGCTCTTCATGCGTTGGGGGCGTCCGGTGCTGCTTAAAGGGGGGCATCTGCCCTCGGCGAAGCAGGCGGTCGATGTGTTTTTCGATGGTGAGAACGAGTTGGAGTTGTCGGCTCCATGGGTTCGCGGGGTGAATACTCATGGCACCGGCTGCACGTATTCGGCGGCCATCGCCGGATACTTGGCATTGGGCCTGGAGCTCCCGATTGCTGTCGAGCAGGCGAAGCAGCATATTACCCAAGCTATTGCGCAAAGCGTTCGCATTGGAAACTACACTAATCTCAACCCATTCTGGACGGAGTTATGAAGCGGTGCTTCGCATTGGGATTGTTCCTGACGCATTTCTGTTTCTGGATCGCCGCCGGAACTCGGGATAGCTTCCAGGCGGAAGTTGAGCCGCGTCTGAAGGAGTATTGCATCAGTTGTCATGGGGAAAAGAAGTCGAAGGCCGGGGTTAATTTCGCCTCGTACACCAACGCCGCCTCGCTGTTTCGCAATCCACAGATGTGGGAGGCAACCATCCGGCAGTTGGAAGACCGGCAGATGCCGCCGACGGACAAGCCGCAGCCGACCTTGGAACAACGGATCGTGCTGATCGAGTTCCTCAAGCATCTCCTCGATAATCCGGATCCGTCTTGGATTCCCGCCGACCCTGGAAATGGCGTGGTTCATCGACTAAATCGAACAGAGTATAACAATACCCTGCGCGATTTGCTGGGGGTAACCAATCACTTGGCCGACCAATTCCCGGCGGATGGTGGGGGCGGCGGTGGTTTTGACAACAATGCCGATACGTTGTTCGTCCCGCCAATCCTGATGGAGCGGTATTTGACCGCCGCAGAGCAAGCGGTCGCCCAAGCGGATCCAGCCAAGCTCCACGGCGCAGCTCCGGTTTGGTATCGCAGTGAACGCGGTCAGGTGCTGAAGGACCTGGAAGCCTTCGCAACCCGGGCTTTCCGGCATCCGGTCGAATCCGAGCCGATGGAATCGATTACCCGACTGTATGATTCGGCTCGCGAACATGGGGCCTCGGTTGACCTCGCATTCAAAGGCGCGGTCAAGGCCATCCTGGTTTCGCCGTCGTTCCTGTTCCGAATTGAGCATATGGAATCGGGCACCAAGCCGTGGAAACTCAACAATTATGAGCTGGCCAGCCGAATGAGTTATTTTATCTGGTCATCCATGCCCGATGAGGAGTTGTTTCGCCTGGCGGATAAACGTCAATTAAACGAACCCGCCGTTCTCGATGTGCAGGTTCGTCGGATGCTACAGGATTCCAAAGCGCGAGCATTGGCGGAAAATTTCACCGGACAATGGCTGGGAACCCGCAAGCTGGCCACCGTCGCAAGTCCGGACCGGGGACGATTCCCGCAGTACAACGATCAGGTACGGAACTCGATGATGGATGAGCCCATCGAGTTTTTTGCCTCTCTTTTGCATGAGAACGCCAGCCTGCTGCGTTTAATCGACGCAGACTACACCTACGTGAATGCCGATCTGGCCACATTCTACGGACTGCCCAAAATCGATGGACCGGGGTTTGTCCGGGTAGCGCTTCCCGACCACAAACGCGGGGGCATTGTGACCATGGCGGCTGTCCTGACCCAGACCAGTTATCCACTCCGGACAAGTCCGGTGTTGCGGGGAAAATGGATATTGGAGGAAATGCTGGGCACTCCCCCACCCCCGCCGCCGCCGCTGGTGGCCACGCTGCCGCCGGATGATCATGTCAAGGAAGGGCTGACCTTTCGGCAGCGATTGGAGAAGCACCGAAAGGACCCGAATTGCAGCGGCTGCCACTCACGAATGGACCCGCTCGGGTTTGCTTTGGAGAACTTCGATCCGGTTGGCCGATGGCGCGACCAGGTGAGCGACCATCCGGTGGATGCCAGTGGCCGATTGATCAACGGGGATGAAGTGAATGGACCGATTGCCCTGAAACAGGCGTTGCTGAACCGAAAGGACTTATTTCTCCGGCAGGTCACGGGCAAGATGATGGCGTATGCCTTGGGGCGTGGTTTGGAACATTACGATCTCCCCGCCGTGAAGAAGATCACCACCCAATTATCGACGAACGATTTTCGGGCGGTCACGCTGGTGACGTCGATTGTGCAAAGCTTTCCATTTCAATATCGACGAGGGGACAAGCCGATTGAATTGACCGGTGTGGGGCGGTAACACCTCCGCCGGGTCGGGCTTCCGGAGTCCTTGGTAAGTCGGGATTCAATCGAGGCACGGACAGTGCCCCGTCAAACCAGCGTTCTTTCGCACCTTGGCCTCTTAGGTTGGAAAACGGTTTTTGAGGATCACACGAAGACTCGAAGGGGGAGAAAAATATAGGGATATCGCTCCAATTCGCCTTGGAGCGGGAGGCAGCTTCCCGACTCAAGCCATTGCTGTAGGCTACTCCGTTAGGTCTTTTCCACCGCTTCTTGTCTTGGAGGCATCAACTTAATGCTCCCTTGATTTTGATTGCTCAAGAATCAGCTCGTTCCTTTGTTTGCAGGAGACTTGCGCATCTTCAAAGCTTTCGCGTTTGGTAACAGCAATCCAAGGTTTAACCGCAGGCATTCCTAAGGGATGATGAGCACCGAGCCCACGATTGCCGAGCAGCTTTGCTATATTGTCGCGTCTGAAGCCCTTGATGTTCCAATATTGTTCTTGAGTCTCTTTTATTAGAGATATTTTTATTATTAAACTATATAACAGACTTGATGAATTGTCAAGAGACAACATATTAAAAATCAAGTCCTGTTACCTTGGCGTGGTAAGGCTGGAAACAGGAGTCTCGGATGATATGTATATTTATATGTATGTGAAAAGAATAGAATAAAAAGGCAATATTGCTCCATCACTCGACGAATGTGCTCGCCAAATTCCCGTATTTCATTGATCTCCCGCGATACGATTTCTGCGTGACCGACAATCACGACTAAACGAGGGGTACAATTTCTCACTTCGCCATTCCTTGCCACCCACCCCCATCTCCCGCTACCATTTCCACCTCTATGTTCGAGGTTACGCGGTCCAATATCGATACATTGTCCAGCAAATTGAACCAGTTGCGGAGGTTTCTTTGACTTGGGTACCTCCCAAAAGCGACTGGCGGAGTTCGATGCCCAGATGTCGAGTGAGTCATTCTGGCTTCAACCCGACAATGCCCGCAAAGTCATCGACGAAGCCAACACCCTGAAGCGCAAGGTCGAACCGCTGCTTAAATTCGACCGTCAGTTGGACGATATCCGGGTCCTGCTGGAACTCGGTGAGGCGGAATCCAATGCTGGGCAGGATGCCGTCCAAAAGGAGGCCGACGGCGAATTGAACAGCCTCAATCGGGAGGTGGAGAAATTCGAGCTGATCGTGCTGCTGACGGGACCGCACGACCAACGGAATTGCATTTTCAGCATCAACGCCGGGGCCGGGGGCACCGAGGCTCAGGATTGGACGGAAATGCTGTCGCGAATGTACACCCGCTGGTTTGATTCACGCGGTTGGAAATACGAGGCCACCGATGCCCTTCCCGGAGAACAGGCCGGGCTCAAGAGTGTGACCTACTCTGTCCAGGGCGAAAACGCCTACGGCTTCTGCAAAGCGGAGCGCGGTGTCCATCGCCTGGTTCGTATTTCGCCCTTTGACTCGAACAAGCGCCGTCACACCAGCTTTTCCAGCGTCGATATTATCGCCGAACTGGATGATCTGACGCTTGCCGACATCGTGGTCCCGGACAGCGAAATCCGGCGCGATACCTTTCGTTCCGGCGGCAAAGGCGGACAAAATGTCAATAAGGTGGAGACAGCCGTCCGGTTGACTCACATCCCCACTGGATTGGTCTCCGCATCCCAGCAGGAGCGCAGTCAGGCCCAAAACGAACAAAACGCCATGAAGTTCCTGAAGGCCAAGCTGTTCGCGCTCAAGCTGGATCAGATGAAGTCGGACTTGGACAAGTTCTACGGAGAAAAGGGCAGCGTCTCCTGGGGCAATCAAATCCGCAGCTATGTCTTCCAACCGTATCGCATGGTCAAGGACCTTCGGACCGGCATACAAACCAGCGACGTGCAAGGCGTGATGGACGGGGCAATCGACCCGTACGTCAACGGCTGGCTGCGTGCCGGTTGTCCCCAGAAACGGATGCCGGGGGTCAAAGACGAAGATGAATAGTCCTAACATTCTAGACACAATCGTCGCGCAGAAGCGCGTCGAGATTGCTTCCCTGCCGCCGGGACGGGTTTCTGCGCATCAATTGCGCGAACGCCTCCGGGTGCGCGGCGGGGTCCGCGACTTTATTCAGGCGCTGAAAGCGCCGAGGGTTGGGGACATCGGATTGATCGCCGAGGTCAAGAAGGCCTCGCCCAGTGCCGGGATCATCCGCGCCGATTTTGATGCCGTCCGCATTGCCCGCGAGTACGAGGCGGCCGGGGCCAGTTGTTTGTCCGTCCTGACCGATGAACGGTTTTTTCAAGGGTCCCTGAACTATCTGCGCGACATTCGCGCTGCCGTTTCACTGCCACTTCTGCGCAAGGATTTCATTATTGACGAGCGTCAAATCCTGGAGGCGGTGGAGTGGGGGGCGGATGCCATCCTGCTCATTGCCGCCATTCTGAGCGATGAGGACCTGTCGCATTTTCAGGCCTTGGCCGAGGCTGCTGGCCTGGCGGTGCTGGTGGAAGTCCACGACGAAGTCGAGCTGGCCCGGGTCTTGCGGATCGGCGTCCGCCTGCTGGGGGTGAACAACCGTGATCTGAAGACCTTCCGGGTCGACCTGGCAACGACGGAACGGTTATCCGTGATGGTGAGCCAAGCCGATGGTCCCGAACCCGTCGTGCTGGTGGCGGAAAGCGGGATTCATACCCGAGCAGACGTTCTGCGCCTAAAAGCTGCTAACGCCCAAGCCATCCTGGTGGGTGAATCCCTGATGCGCAGCGGCCACTTGGAGGCGAAGGTTGGCGAGTTAATTGGGTTGGGCGCTCGATAGTAAGGCAAGAATCCCTTGCTAAGCAGTTCTGGCCGAATTTTCCTCGCCGTAATTGACATTGCTGCAAATGCCTGACAACGTGACGGACATGGAAGTGAATTCTCGTGATTTTCAACGCGACTTTGCGCAGATGAAAGCGAAGGCTTCCTCAGGCGTGGCTATTAGGGTGAGTTCTAACGGCGAGACATTCATTTTTAAGAGTGAAAGGCCGCGCTCATGGCAAGGTGCGCTGAAGGGCAAGGCGGAGATTATCGGAGACCTGTTAAGCACCGGTTTGGATTGGGAAGCCTCTTCGTGAGCTATGGTGAGCTATTTGCTCGATACTCATGCCTGGATTCAGCGGGCATTGGGGTTAGACGTCCCACCGCTTGTTGACGATATCCTCAATCAATACGAGAACACGTTGGCAATTTCGGATATATCGATTTGGGAGGCAGCCAAGCTCATTGAACTAGGGCGACTAAAATTGGAGGTGTCTCTGGCCAACTTTTTCCATTTGGCGATTACTCCATCGCTTAAAGTGATCCCCGTCACTCCTGACATTGCGATCGAACTTGTTGGCCTGGAGTCCACAGGATTCCATAAAGACCCGGCAGATCAGCTTATCGTAGCGACCGCTCTGGCGCACAAGCTCCACCTTATTTCAGCAGACAGTCGGATTCGCAAATGGGGCCAGGTGCCGATGGCCTGGAGGACCTATCACCATCCTGAAGAGGCTTCCAAGCATTCAGTACCCAGAGGCAAGCCGTAGCCCCACCTACCACAACCGTCCCCAAATCACCTTCAGGTACCGACTTTCCGGACAATTCGACATCTCCGGATGGTCCGCCGACTGGGCTCTTCCATCCCAATGCGGTACACGGTTATCTGCCTCCAAAGCAATCCCCATTTTTGAGCGAAGAACCCCGGAGCTGCACCGGCACCCTAAAGTGGAAGCGGCGTCTCGCCCCTTTCCCAAAGCATCCCAAGTCCTATCGCCCCACTGCAACTAAGAGTTGCCATCCCACCAAACCGGAGTCAGCAATTTTAATCCGTCCAGCGAAGCGCTTTTTATTGCTGCTACCCCGGACGCATGCGTGTCCCGAGGGATAGAGCGAGAGAATGTCCGCCAGGTCGTCGAGTGCTCCAGTCCTCTGGAGCTTTGGATACAGCCGCAGAATGGACGCCAGCCCGAGCTCCCTGAAGCGCTGTTACAGTTCGGCGGCCCCAAAGCGGTAGAGGACAACCGCAGTCCAAGACGCTACCGCGCTTTATCAAGGTACAGGCAGTCCACAGCCAATCTCACGCTCCGACCACGACTGAGTCCCTGAAGATTCGGACCGCCTCGACGTAAGGTATTACAACTGAAAGAATTACAACAAAATCAATCTTTTGATTGACTTTTCCGGTCTTAAGTGGAATTTCTATCTCTAGAGCTAAAAAGTTAAACCTCTCTCCCGTCATCCTAAAATGAAGAGATACTTATACCCCCCCCAACGGTATCCTTATCTAGATTAGTCGTCTCCTGCTGGTTGTTGCTGGGTTTGTTCAGATTGTTCGCCACCGATTATTTCGTCTCACCCTCGGGTACTGAGAGCGGTCTTGTAACCAATCATCCGGCCCCCTTCAGTGTATCTGATCTCAACCTGAACTGGCTTGGTTCCACCAACTCCAATCGAGCCGATATCACCATCTACTTTTATCCCGGCAACTACTCTGTGAAAGGGGCGAATGTGGCTAATGATTACAATCAACGGCTGTTGATCTACAATGCCACCAACCGGACCATTCGCCTGAAAGGAATCCCGGCTTCGGACGGCAGCCTTCCCGTGCTAACTCTGGCTGCATTGGATGCCAATGCCGGTCCGCTGACCAATTGGTGTCCGACTTGGCCTTCCTCTCAATCGCCATATCAGGACTGGCTCCTCCGCAGCTACACCACCGATGTTAATAATCCCCTGGCCCGGGATTACGCCAACCGCATCGAAATCGAAAATTTGGAGTTTGATGGCAATTTCGACGGCCAAGGTGCCCTGACCAGTGCGGCGAACGAAACCGGATACAAAAGCTCAGCCATCGAAGTTTGGGCCAATACCGGCCATATCCGCAATGTTCGGGTGCGAAACTTTGGTGCGGTGGGAGCGGTTCCACAGCCATTGGTCGAAGGGAATATTGCCGGGGTGGAAGCTTTTCCGGTATCCATTGGTACCTTCAGCATCGGTCAGACCGCACAAGGTGGGGATTTAGCCCCGTGGCTTGTCGAAGATGTGGACGTCTCCACTTTTCGGACCCTTCACGGCGGCTACGGCACGATGATCAGCGGGCAGGTGTTGACCAATATCGTACCGTCCGGCTTCAGCAGTCCGGTGGCCCTGGTTCATCGATGTTCGGTCAATTGTCCTGGAACGACGATTGCCTTTGGCCCCTCGGACGCCTAACCACCAACCTGAGCAACGG
>CAILNN010000142.1 GCA_903835555.1 uncultured Verrucomicrobiota bacterium | reverse complement strand
GCGGTGCTTCCCGGGATGCGAGTTCGGGGTGAGGGTACCATCATCAATATTGTATCCGATGCCGGTAAACAGGCGAGTCCGAAGGCAGGTCCCGGCTATGTGATGACCAAGTTTGGACTGGCGGGATTGACGCAGGCGATCAATGCGGAAGAGCGGTCGCGGGGTATCCGGGCCTGCGCCATTTTTCCGGGAGATATCGATACTCCGTTGCTCAACAAGCGTCCGGTGGTACCCGATGCGATGGCGCGGGCACGCATGATGCAGCCGGAGGATATCGCCGCGTGCGTGGTTTTGTGTCTCACTCTACCTTCGCGAACGGTGGTGGAGGAAATGCTAGTCAGGCCGCGTTAGAACGCGGTCCTGCGGACGGCAAGAAAGCTGCGCTCGTGCGGAAGAAGGGTGGTTCGGACCTCCAGGTGAGCTGGGAGCTTGGTCGGCGGTTGGGTGAGGCCGTCTCGAAGGGCGTTAGGTTACGGTTCTTTTTCCCGCTTGGCTGCTCGGGAACGGGTTGAGGCTTCGTGGGATAAGCGTCGGCTCGCGTTGGAAGGTCACGGGGTTGCGGGCTTCGTCTGTGATTGTTTCTGGGTAGTTCACCCCATGTTCGCGATATCCGCAGGTGATGTAGGATGACCGGTGATGATACAGGAATTGCAACGTTCCCGTCGTCGCCAGCCGTCGAAATGAGTGTTTCGGTGTTCTTGCGGCGATCTGACCCTGTCTCAGCCATCAAAACCAACATGAAACGATCGTCTATCACCACACAGGTGCTGCTCGCCTGCACATCGCTTGTAGCCTTGCCGGCCCTCGCTGATTTTTCCGACAACTTCCAATCGGGTGACAACGCTTGGACGCATTACAGTCCGCTGACTCCCTTTGGAAGTCCGGCCACGTATTCATTTCCCAACCTCGGCTACCAGATATCGGTACCACAGTCCCTCGCGCCGACCCAATTAGGCGACGGACGAGGTGGGAGTTTCGTCACTGGACAGAGCTATTCGGATTTTTCGCTGAGTTTCGATGTTTTTGGGGGTGGTGGCTCGCCCCAATTCACCGGCGCATTCACCCGGGTCACCACACCGGGCTTGGGCACGCTCAATGGTTATGCGGTGGGATTTGACTATGCCACCGACCAATTGGTCATCAACAAAGTCGTGAATGAAGCCTCGGCTGGGTCGATTGGAGCCACTGCGGTTTCACCGGTTGTGGCATTAAACACCGCCGATGGATACACGATCACCTATACGGCGCTGGGAGCATTCCAGCAAGCGACGCTGACCGACAAAACCACGGGGAACGTGGTCACGACGGTCTATGGCACCGACGGTTCATACACCGGTGGTCAAATCGGCCTTGGAGTGGTGCTGGAATCGACCACGCCCGGCCTGACAGCCAGCGCAACCTTCGGGAATTTCTCCGTCACGTCCGTACCTGAACCGTCCACCTGGGCGTTGGCCGTAATCGGATTAGGCGCAGTGGCCTGGTCGTCACGTCCTCAGCGCAGATAGGTTGGGTGTTTGGTTGTATCAACAAGAATGGGGCGGCTCGTGAGAGCCGCCCCTTTTTGTTTCCGCATCCTGAAGGGATGCAAGCCAGTCTATACGAACACCCTTCCCATCCGCCCGGAGTGGTCGTTCAAACGTGGCAAAGAAAAAGCCCAGCCGAAGGAAAAATCCTCCGGCTGGGGTATGGCAGGACTCGAGGGTGTTACACTTACTTGCCGACGATAATCCGATAGAATCGGACCGGTGTCAGCCCGACCTTGTCGGTCATCGTGGAGGTAGTACCGACGGTAGTCGCATTACCGGGAATGGTGGTCCAGGTCGGGTCAGACATCGCCGTCTTGTATTGAAGCGTGCCGGTGACGCCCGGCGTTGTATCCCAAACGATGATGGCGACGCCGTTGAGGACAGTGACCGAGCGGAGGCTCAATCCCGATGTCAGAGCGACCACTCCGGCGCAGTTCGATTTGGCAACCACCGTGCGGGCCTGGCATGTATCCATGCCGGTTGCTTCCAGGATATCGGTCTGCGGATTGCCGCCGACTCCCACGGTGTAGTTGCCTGTGAATGGGGCCGATTCGCCAGGAGCAAGTTCGATTGGACCGAAGACCAGATTGGTGATTCCACCTGAACGAATACTATAGACCAGGACGTTAGTCAGGTTGACATCACCGGTGTTGGTGACGGAACCATCGAAGTAGAATTGTCCTCCCGGGGGAATGATGGTCGGGGGGCAGATTTCAGAAACCGCGATCCCGGGAATGGTAAGCAGGGGACAGGCGGTCGTGGCACGGGCCTGAACGGTAATGCCCGAGCATAGGTCATTACCGAGAGCTGTTACCGTATCAACAATCTCACAGCAATCGACAGGGGCGGTGAAACTCAGGCTGTAGTTCGTCGAGGCACCCGGGGCCAGTGTGATGGGTCCAATCACTGGGGTGTTATTGGTCGGCATGTTGTTGACCACGAAGACGTCCACCAAGGTGACGTTGCCGGTGTTGATAACCGTACCCGTGCTGACATAAAGCCCACCGCGTGGGGTGTTCAGCAGCGGACAATCTTTAGTGACGGCGATTCCCGGGTTGGTTGGAGCGACCTCGCAAGTGGTGGTCACGCTGGCACTAACAGGAATCTCGCAAATGCTATAGCCTTCCGCCGTCACGGTATCGGTGCCGCAGAAGTCGGCCTGATAGATGTAAGACGACTTAAAGTTAGCGGATTCACCTGGAGCCAATGTGATTGGGCCAAACACAGGGGTGTTCGTGCCGGACCGGTTATTGATGACGACGACATCGACGAGCGTGATGTCACCGGAATTGCTAACGGAGCCCGTGTATTTCAACAAATCGCCGGGATTTACAATCTGCGGGGGGCAAATCTTGGTGACGGTCAGTTGCGGAGTCGAAAGCACCTGACAGGTGGCGGTCGCCATGCGGTAGATAATGACTCCGTTGCAACTATCGGCACCAATGGCCGTGGACGTGCTGGAGACAGTGCAGCAATTGGTCGGCACCAGGAAGGTGCCGGTGAAGTTGGTGGAGTCGCCCGGAGCCATCACGGCGACAACCAAGAGCGGCTTCAAACCGGTGCGACTATTCACTACCGTGACATTGGTCAGGCTGATATTGCCGGTGTTTTTCACCGTGCCGGTAAAGGTGAGATTCGCACCTTGGGCAGATGCTTCAGGGGGGCATGACTGAGTCACCGTCAGGGCGGGAGTCGTCAGGATGTCGCAGGTGGAGGTTGCCGAAGTCGTGACGGGGATGCCGCAAATGCTTATGCCGGTGGCCGTTGAAGTACTGGTTGACGAGCAATTGGTCGGTGCCAGATAGCTACCCGAAAAGCTGGCGGTGGCACCCGGCGCGAGCGTCGCTGCCGTGAAGATTGGCTGCACTCCGCTGAGATTATTCACAATGCTCACATTGGTGAGGGTGATGTTGCCGGAATTCTGCACCGTGCCGGTGAAGGTGAGTTTTCCACCGGGAACTGCCGGAATGGTCGGACAGTTTTGCGTCAGCAGAAGCTTGGGCGAGCTGAGTAAGGGACAAGTCACCGACTGACTGGCGGAGACAACAAGGGAGGTGCAGTTGTCGCTGCCGCTAACGCCGACTGTCGTGGTGACAGAACAGGCGTCGGAAGGGGCGAGGAAACTCACCAAGAAGTTGGTCGTCGCACCCGGGGCTAGGCTGACAACGGCCAGAACTGTCGCAGGTGACGCCTGAGTATCTACTACCGTCACGTTGTCCAGGGTGACATTGCCGACATTGCTGACCGTGCCAGTATACGTGATGAGTTGGCCGACAGTGGCTGTGATAACCGGACACGCCAGTGTCACGGCAATTTGGGGTGCCGTGGTGACCGTGCAGGTGGTGGTGGCGAGATTGGTCACCACATCCAGCGTGCAGATGTCGGCACCCGTTGCCTGGAAGGAGGCGGTGACTGAGCAGGTGTTGGTTGGAACCAGGTAGGTGCCGATGAAATTGGTCGAGGAACCGGGGGGCAGGAGGGGGACCGTGAACAGGGTCGTATTCGGCGTGGGGAGATCACTCACGACGATGACGTTGGTCAACGTGATATTTCCCGTGTTCTTGACGGTACCCGCGTAGGCTATTGAGCCGCCCGGAAAAACCGCATTGGTGGGACACGCGACCGCAACCAGGATGCCCGGCGACGTTAGGATCGTGCAGGTCGTGGTCACGGAACCAGTGACCGCGACACCGCAAATACTGGTCGCGGTGGCAGTAGAAACGCTGGTGGTGGAACAATTGGTGGGAGCAAGATAGCTTCCGGAGAAATTCGCGACCGTCCCTGGAGCCAGCGATGCGGCGGTAAAGATGGGAGTATTTCCGCTCAAGCTATTGTTAATCACGATGTTGGTCAGCGTGACATTGCCAGAGTTACGAACGGTACCGGTGTAGACAAGCCGACCACCGGGAACGGCCGGAATAGTCGGGCAATTCTGGGTCAATACGAGGGCTGGTGTGGTCACCAGGGGACAGGTGACCGACTTACTGGCGGAGACGACAATTGACGTGCATTTGTCGTTGCCGCTGACGACGACGGTCGTACTTACTGAGCAAGCGTCAGAAGGAGCGGTGAAGCTTGCAGTGAAGATCGCCGAGGCACCGGGTGCCAGGCTGGCGACGGTCAAGACCGTGTTTGGTGAGGATTGGGTATCGACGACGGTGACATTGGTCAGGGTAACATTTCCCGTATTAATCACTGTGCCTGTATAGTTAATCGGAGCGCCGACAGCGACGGAAGTGGTCGGGCAGAGCAATGTCACGGCGATTTGCGGGGTGGTGGTCACGCCGCAGGTGATGGCAGAGGATGCCGTGACGGGAAGGTCGGTGCAGACGTCCTGAGCGGAGGCCGTCACCGTTGTGGTCACAGAACATGCATCCAGTAACGGAACCGTGTAGCCGCCGGAAAAATTTGTTGATGCACCGGGAGCCAACAAGGCAATTCTGAGAAGCGACGTGCCGACAGCCGGGTGATCGCCAATCACGACAATATTCTTCAACGGAATATCACCCGTATTGCTGACGGTGCCGGTAAAGGTCTGCAATCCGCCCGGTGCGACGAGATTGGTGGAACAGGCGACAGATACGCTGATGAGGGGAGTCGTCAGGATAGGACAGGTGATGGCCGCGTGATCGGCAACTAGGACACCGCAAACGCTGGCCCCGGAGGCGGAAACGGTGGTCGCTGTGGAACAATCGACAGGGGCGATATAGCTGCCGGTGAAGGCAGAACCGGCACCGGGAGCCAACGTGGCCAACGTCAAAAGCACCGTGTTCGCCGGGTGATCGCCAAGGACGATGACATTGGTCAAGGTCACGTCACCGGTGTTGGTGACGGTACCGCTGAAGGTGAGCGACTGACCGGGATGAATCGGTATGGAAGGACATGCAAGTGTGACTTTAATGTCGGGAGTGAGAACGGTGGAACAGGTGGAAGAGGCGATGGCCGATAACGTGCGGGGATGGGTTGTAAATTGGTCAGTACCGGTGGCAACCACAGTCACGGTCGACGGGGCGCATGGGTTCAGCGGCACGAAGCTGCCGCTGAACTGCACAATCGCACCAGAGAGAAGGTTCGAGGGAAAGGTCACCGAGAAATTTCCATTGTCATTGCTATTGGTGACTGTCACTCCCACCAAGGTGTTATTGCCGCAGTTGGTGACCCAGCCGGTAAAGTCAATGGAACCGGCCTGACCTACGGCTCCGGTGCATTGAACGGATACGCCGATACAGGGGAGACTGACCACGGTATTCACGCCCTGATCACCGCCGCCTTGACTGTTGATATCATTCTGATGAATCACGCCGGTATCGCTGGCCGTGGCCCGCACGGTTGAATCGGGGAGAACATCTTGCGCCCGAATCACATAGCTCACCACGTCCGCGTAGTAATCCAACTGACCGCTGGTCAGCGTGGTACGTGTTAATGTGATCGAATGAGATACTCCATCCGGAGTGACGATGAACGCATGAATATCGGTGGCATCGCAAACTGTTCGGCCTGTACCCAGCAGGCCGTTGAATACGGTGACGCTGTAACTGATGGTATCGCCGATATGGACGTCTGGAGTACTGGTGAAAAGATTGATTCCCAAGCCGCTACCATTACATCCGGGAGGATTCTGGTCGGCACGGGCGATGGAAGTCGAGAAACCGAAGAGCAACAGACCGGCACAGAGAGCGATCCAGGAAGCCAATAGGCGCTGCGCCAAGGTGTCTGGTCGCAACGCGGCATGGAAAAGAGGAGGACACCAAGGTCCCGTGTCCGTCTCCGGTGCCAGGGTTTTTATTAAATCTTTCATTTGTTGTGCGTTATTTATTTTAAACGTGAGGGTGAATGGGTTCCCCGGTATCCTCCGCAACAGACACCAAGGCCAATGTAGTGCCATCATGCCCGCCGTAGATGCGGACATTCCATGGAGTGTTACCCCATCGGGTATTCACCCCATCGTCAAATTCGATGAATGCCAGAGATGGGTAAGCCCGAGACTTCGCCCTTTCGGCAGATGGTCAGGCATTCTTATTCTTCTAGTTCGTTACCAAGGTGACGGGGACCTACGGACTTCCCCTTGTTTGATCACTCGGGAAGCGAAGTGGCCGGTGATAGCCACAAAAACCCGTGTGGACCGACAAAAACCATTGCCCCTTTGGGGCCACGCCACCGACGAACGAGGGCTAATCGGCAGCGGTGAAGCGGTAGCCGACGCCAGGTTCAGTCACCAGCAGGCGAGCCATGGCGGGATCGGATTCGATTTTTTCTCGAATCCGAGCGACATAGACGCGGAGGTAATGAGTCTGGTTTTCCGATTTTGGACCCCAGATTTCGCGCAAAATTTGGCGGTGGGTCAGGACCTTGCCGGCGTGCCTGACCAATAATCTCAATAGGGAATACTCGGTACTGGTGAGTGAGACATCCACGCCACGCTGTGTGACGCGGCGGCTGGCAAGGTCCACGATCAGCGAGCCAAAACAATAAACCGGCTGATCCTCGCGTCGCTCGGCGTGGCGCAGGGCCACTCGAACCCGGGCCAACAGTTCGGGGGTATTGAACGGTTTGGTGACGTAATCATCGGCACCTTGGTCCAAGGCGGTCACCTTCTCCGTCTCATCATCCGAGGCGGTGAGGATGATCACGGGGACTTGTGTCCATTCCCGCAAGCGTCGAAGGACTTCCATGCCATTGAGATCGGGCAATCCGAGGTCGAGCAAGACCAATGCTGGGGGATGGAGGGCGACCAGATTCAACGCTTGCATGCCCGTCTCGACACTTTCCGCGTGGAGGCCCGTGGTCTCCAAGGCCACGGCCAGAAGCCTGCGAATCTGCGGTTCATCGTCGACAATCAAGACCACCTTCGCTTCTGCTGGAATTGACTCATTCATTCGGACTCCAAGGGGAGTGTGGGGGAAGAAGTCACCGGGAGTCGAATCACGAATTGCGCACCGCCGCCTTCTCGATTTCTTGCGGTTACACGCCCCCCTTGGGCTTCGACAAAACCTTTGACGATCGACAGGCCCAGGCCCGTTCCACCGGGTCCAGCCCCTGGAGCGCGGCAGAACTTTTCAAAAATGCGGGGCAATTCAGCTTCGGGGATTCCTGGTCCTCGGTCAGACACCACAAAGAAAACCTCGCCTTTGCGGGCCTCCACGCGAAGTTCCACCGGCGTTCCGGGGGGGGTATGGGCGGCAACATTGGCAAGCAAATTGAGCACCGCCTGTTCCATGAGGACGAAGTCCAACTGAACGAGCGGCAGAGTGGGTGGCATCTCGACCGTCAGGGGATGCTGTTGAAGCAATTGCGCGACATTCTTGACGGCGACCTGGCAGATGTCCTGGGGATCGCACCAGTCGAGATTGGGTTTGAGGTGACCGGATTCCAATCGAGTAACGTCCAATAAGTTGCGGACCAATCGATGAAGGCGGGCGTTGGCTTCATCGATTTCCGCCACCAATTGGCGTTGAGCCGGAGCCAATTGCTGGTCGCTCAACAGTCCGCTGGCAGCAGTGGCAATGGCACTGATTGGAGTGCGTAATTCATGGGAGATGGAATTCAAGAGAGTTTTCCCGAGACGTTCCGATTCCACTCCCAGGCGGGCATCCGCTTCCACCTCACGAAGCCGATGGCGATCGAGCACTAGAGCCGCCTGGCGGGCAAAGGCGTCCAATTGTTCGCGTTGCTCAAAGGTAGGTTGACGATTCGGGTCCCAGGCCAGGGAAATGACCCCGATCGATCGATCGCCGACCCGAATGGGGGCATGGAGATAGCGGGCGGATGGAAGATTATCGGTGAAAAGCCCCGCCATTTTTCCATGCTGAGCGGCCCAGGCGGCGACAGAAATATCTTTTTCATCCAGCTTCAATTCGCCATCTGGATGGGATGGGCCAAGTCCGGCTCCGTGGGGAAGCGAGACACTAAAGGTCACCGGACATTGGAACGCTGAATGGACATGGCGAATGAGGGAAGAAACGGCCGCGGCGACATTGGGTGCATCGGCGAGATCGCGGGTGAGCAGGTACAAAGCAGTGGCCTTTTCCTCGCGCGTGGCATTCCCCTGCTCCTGAGCGCGGATTCGCGTTACCAATTGGCCGAGGACGACTGCCACAATGAAGTACATCCCAAACATCAGCCCGTCTTCGACGGTCTGGATATAAAAGGTAAATAGCGGTGGAAGGAAAAAGAAGTTCCAGGATAGGGCACTGACCGCAGCCGCCACCAAAATCG
>CAILNN010000141.1 GCA_903835555.1 uncultured Verrucomicrobiota bacterium | reverse complement strand
TACATCCCACTGGGCATGAATCAAAGATTGGAGCCTTTCTGCGCCAAATGGGTCCTGCCCGGCTACCCCCCCGACGTTGATCGAGCGGCTTAAATATGGTCATATTCCCCGCTTAGGAAGGTTTTCAAAAGAGAGGTTTATTTAAGGGCTGCCTTCGTTTCAGCATCGCCACGCTCTTCATTCACCCCATTCCCGTCGATGGTCGCCCGGACGGGTGCATTCATTGACGGAATATCCCTGGCCTTTTTGGCCGCAGGCGGAGACCAGGGAACACATTCAACGCAAGCCGATTTCAATCGGTGTGCGGCCAGTGAAAGAGCACGGTTATGACAGACACGATGACAAACTTCCGGGTCATGGCTCTGACGGATAGTGAACTCCGGAGCCAGGCCCCGAGCATCTTTGCCTCGGGACCCAGCGATGGAGTCAGCAAACGCTACATTTTCGTGCCGACCGCACGAATTGTGGAGGGCTTGCGTCAGCAGGGTTGGGTGCCGGTATCGGTGGAGGAACAAACCATCCGACTTCAGTACCGACGCGGATTCCAGAAGCATCTGCTTCGGCTCAGGTTGGCGGATCAGATGCGGACCTTGTCGGAATGGAACGTCGAGATGGTTGTGGTCAATTCCCATGACGGGGGCTGCGCCTATCAGTTGCACGCGGGGCTTTTCCGGCGGGTTTGTTCCAACGGATTGGTCATCGCGGACTCATCGTTCGAGGCGATTCGATTCCGGCACGCGGGTCTGGACCCCGATCATGTGGTCCAGGCGAGCTTCCGGGTGATTGATTTCATGCCCAAGGTAGCGGCACAAGTTGGACGGTTCCGCGATACCGCGCTTGGGTCGGACGAATCGTTCCGATTTGCCCGGCGAGCGCTGTTGTTGCGGTACCCAACGGTTGCCGCTGCCCCGGTAGACCCGGAGACACTGCTGAGACCGCGACGGTCCGAGGACGAGGGCAGGGACCTCTGGACTACCTTCAATCGTGTCCAGGAGAACCTGATTCGTGGCGGATTGTCCGATTCCCATCGGGACCGGCGGGGGAAACTCCGTTCGATGCGCTGCCTGCGCGGGATTGATTCCAAGGTCTCCCTAAACAAGGGACTCTGGGGACTCGCGGAACGGTTGGCGGACGGCGACCCGCTGCTGGAGGATGAAACCATCACGGCGACAGCCTGATCATCAAGCACTTGCCCCTAAAGCAAGGTTCTTACGACGGTTATTCGGCTTTCGAGGATTGTGCCCCAAACAATCCTCACCCTTTTTCCCTACGAATTGTTTTCAGACCAAACAAGGGGATTGAGCGCCAGATCATCGGCCCGCTCAAATCGAATATTCTCCACGAGTGCGGTAAACCCCGAAAAAAGCAACATTTCGAATCCAATTTCTTTCCTTCTCGTAGCGTAACAGGGAATTGCCATCGTGCGGGGACTAATCATTAACTCATCGGCGGCCTTGACCCTCCAGGACGGGCAAAATGGTCGGTCGGCACGCCATCGCCCGCGACCATTCTGGTCGCCTCCCGTAACGCTTTGATGCAATCGCCGACGCCGGCCAATCTGATCAGCGGTACCTCGGGTGTTCAAACAACCGCAAGCGCAATTGCTCTACTTCGTGATCGATCACGGGAAAACTCGTCTTCACAGCAACCAAAGGACGGTAGAATACGATCAGCGAACGGTAGAGAGTCGAATCCGGCGAGATTCTTCCGTGCAGAAAAAGCGTGTCGGAAACCATGGCGCTGAGCAAGTAGAGCCCTGAAACCCAAGGGAGCATGACCGCCGCCGCGTGCACACCACGACCGAGTTTTTCTGAATTGAAACTCATGTAATTGGACCTGCACTGTGCGGTGTCTTCGTGGACATCTTTTCTATCGGGTAATCCAGCCAGGGACTGATCCTGGGAGATCGACCGTTTTAACTCTGTGCCATGTCAGCGAATCTCGGTCAAGTCCACAAACTCCTTCATGCGGAGTCCCAAGTCCACAATCCATCCATTACCCCTTTGAACTCGGCGACTGCTCTTTAGGGAGGCGGGGCAATTCCCTGAGAGGATCGCACTAATGGCGAACGACAAATGGAAGACGCTTTTCTCGACCGCGACGGGCGATTGGGCGACACCGCAGCCGGTATATGACCAATTGAACGCGGAATTTGCGTTCACCCTCGATCCTTGCGCCAGTGCGACCAATGCAAAGTGTCCACGCTTTTTCACCCCTGCGGAGGACGGTTTGGGCCAGGACTGGTCAAAAGAAACGGCGTTCATGAACCCAGGCAAGCGTCCGAGTCATTGCTGCATCCCAAAGAAAAGCCTTGAGGACGAACTACCCGGAGAATAGCGTATCCCAAGTAAATTTCGCGACTAAGACCCTCGAACCCCACTGCAACCCAATGGGGATACTGTGCAGAACCCAAAATTTAAAGGAGGAATCGCTAGCAAGGAAGCATTGAAAGGTACGGATGAAATCAATAGCTATTTTCAATAACAAGGGGGGAGTCGGCAAGACAACTCTCACTTACCATGCAGCATTCGCGCTAGCGGAACTTGGCCATCGAACCTTGATAATCGACCTAGATCCCCAGTCAAACATTACTCTTTACGGACTCACCGAGGAACAACTCACCGAAATCTGGCAGCCGGAGGATCCATTCATTGAAGACTTTGAAAACACAGTTAAGCGCACTCAATCGACTGAATTAGCGACAATTGTTGGAAGCCGCAGGTCAATTCATTTTCTATTAAAGGCAACCGAGGATGGAACAGGGGAAATTGAAAAGCTCTCGCCCCCGGTTCAACTCCATTCGAATCTGGATCTAATCCCAGGAAGACTAACGGTTCATACCTTCGAAGAACGAATTGCAAGTCGATGGAGTGACGCTTTCCGTGGTGAACCACTAGCACTGAGAACTGTAAC
>CAILNN010000140.1 GCA_903835555.1 uncultured Verrucomicrobiota bacterium | reverse complement strand
GGGGCTTCGTTGCTCCTCGGTCACGTATATCCAAATACTCAACCGCGTCGCGCCTCGCCCCCGCCTGTTTTGGCTGGCGCATATAGACAAAGCCATTTTGAAAACACGGCCTAGTCACTTCGTTCAATGAGCGATGACTCAAGTCGGACCCAGGGCGCATTGCTCTGGGCTACCTCATTCAGCCCCCTTGGGGCTGGAAGGCCCTATGGATTTCCGAGGCGACTACGCCCGGTTGGGTTGGGGCGTTACGACAACCGCACCGTCCCCGAGAGCCGGGCGCTTGCCTTTATGCCACCAGAGGACCAGAGCCGAAGCGATGTAGATCGAGGAGTAGGTACCTGTAATGATACCGACCAAGAAGGTGAAGGCGAAGTCGTTGATTGGACCACCGCCGAACAAATAAAGCGAGCCGGTGGCCAGGAACACCGTGCCGGAGGTGATGATGGTTCGGCTCAAGGTTTGATTGAGCGCCTTATTCAGAAGTTCAGAAAAGGAACCGGGAACGCCCAACTTCAGGTCTTCGCGGATTCGATCAAAGATAACGATGGTGTCGTTAATCGAAAAGCCGATAATGGTTAGCAAGGCGGCAACGAAGGTGGCGTTGAATTGGCGTCCATCTCCAAAGAGGCCGGTGAGACAATAGCAGCCGATGGTCATCAAGACATCGTGAATCACGGCAATGACGGCACCGACGGCAAAGCTGAATTCGTAGCGGAAAGCGACGTAGACCAGAATACCGAACAAAGACAGCAGCGAGGCGATCACGGCGGATTTTTGGATTTCCTGGCCGACGACCGGACCGATCTGGTCGATGGTTACGCGCTCAAATTTGGCTTGCGGGAATGCCGACTTGAGGGCGGCCTCGGCTTTGGCACCGTTGCCGGGCTGGCCGTTTTTGGAAGCGAGATCGTCATGTGAAGTCACGATCCGGACGCTTTCTTTGCCGGTATCGGGATCGCGTTGATACTGGACAACGGGCTCGCCCAACTTAAGGGGCGCAAGGGCTTTTTGCAGGTCTTCCGTTTGAACCTTGGTTTCAAACCGAAGGGTTAACTCATCGCCACCGGCAAAATCAACCCCGAGCATTCCAGAGCCTCGGACAAAAATACCATAACCCAACCCGATGATGATCAGGGTCCACGAGAGGGCGAAGGCGATCTTGGCGACTTTCATGAAGTCGAGCTGGGCGTCGCGGATGAGGTGCAGCATTTTCACTCCACCGGACAAGATTTGGGTCTTGTACAGGAGGTAATCAAAAATGAGGCGGGTGATAACCAAAGCGGTGAACAAGCTGGCCAAGACACCGACCGTCAGCGAAACACCGAATCCCTTCACCGTACCGGTTCCGAAGATAATCAGGAGGACTGCTGAAATCAGGGTGGTGACGTGCGAATCCAGGATGGTGGCAAAGGCGCGACCATAACCGGCGGCCACCGAACCGCGAATGGACTTGCCGGAGGCTTGTTCTTCCCGGATACGCTCAAAAATCAGGACGTTGGC
>CAILNN010000139.1 GCA_903835555.1 uncultured Verrucomicrobiota bacterium | reverse complement strand
TATTACCTTCGCTAGTGCTGCGACGGGAGTGATCAACCCCCGCGCCATTACCGTCACCGCCTCTGTCAACAGCCCGCCGTTTCTGAGCTCGTGACCTAACCGGGAAAGGAGAATACGCTACCGGGTAGAGGTCCAGGTCCAGGCGGAGGGAGCCCGGAGGGCGACCGCAGCCTGGACCTGGACCTGGCGGTCAAGCGACCCAGCAAAATGAAAAATTCCATCACGACATCAGCCCCCAGCAAGGGGACGGAGAAGAAGAGGCGATTTCTGACCGCCGAGAAAAAGTTCCAGATTTATTTGGAGGCCCAGGAAAGCGATAAACCGGTGGGTGAAATCCTCCGCCGGGAAGGATTGTTTTCAACCGACCTGGCCCGTATCCGACAGCAGGTTAAGGAGGGGGCGCTACAGCGCCTGGGTGCCCGCCCAGGGCGTCGGCAGACCGTGGTGAGCACAGAGTCGTACGAGGCCATCAAGATCGAACTGGAACGAAAGGAGAAGGCCCTGGCGGACATGTCCGTTGAACTCATGATCCTGCGAAAAAAAACGAGTGGGGATTCGTGGGAGCGATAGCCGACAAGTGGATCGGTGCATCCGTCAAACTAGAAATCCTTACTATGATAGCCGATTCACAGCAGCAGGGCGTATCCGCGCGGCGGACTTGCGCCTTGTTGGTCATTGAATATCGGCGGGTGGTTCGATGGCAGGAGAAATCTCGTCGAGGAGAATCCTTGGCCAATCGGACTCCGGGTTCCCCAGCGCCATCGCATCGGGTTCTACCGGAGGAAGTCAAGCAGATCGTTGCGATGGCAAAGAGCGCCGAGTATGCCGATCTTTCCCATCGTATCCTGGCCGTCACGGCTGGGGATGAAGGCCAGTTTCAGGCCTCTTTCTCGACGGTCTATCGCGTCCTCAAGGCCGGGAATCTGATGACGCCACGGGGGCCCGGTGGTTACCACAATGGCAACTCCAAGGCCCCAGTACGCAAGGACCTTGACGGACCCAATCAGCGGTGGTGCTGGGACATTAGCTATCTGATGACCTTCCAGAAAGGGATGTACCTTTATCTCTACCTGCTGCTGGATGAGTACTCCCGCAAAGCCATCCAATGGCGCATCAGTTGGCAGCAGACAGCAGAGGAATCCCGACTGCTTCTGGAAGGGGGCCTGACGGAAGAAAACATCCTCGACCTACCCGAAGACCAGCGACCCGAAGTCATCAGCGACAGGGGCCGTCAGATGAAGGCCAAACCTATCCAAAGGCTCTGCGAAGATCATGCACTGCCACAGTTGTTTGCTCGCCCACGAACCCCCAATGACAATCCCTTTATCGAGTCAGCTTTCAGCACGGTAAAGCGTGCTCCCGCTTATCCCGGTCGATTTCTGGATGACTGCCAGGCACGCGCCTATTTTGAAAGCTACATTGCCTGGTACAATTTGGAGCACTACCATTCCGGAATCGACTACGTCACCCCGGATCAAGCCCATCAAGGTTTGCGGGGTAAAATAGTCGCTCAGCGCGAAGCAAAAAAGACCGCCCAGCGACTCCGTCGCCGGACCGAAAACAAAAAGATAATCAACCAGTCCACTAAACCTAAATCCACCATTAATCGACCCGCCACCAACGTAGCTTAATCAACCTCCCCTTGAGGTTATTGAATCAAAAACGCGCCGATCCCGGCACCTAGTTCTACTTTGTTGGGCTCTTCAAGGTAGCCAGTAAGAAGTCACTGCATGGGTAACGGAAGTCATTGTCGGCCATGCTGAAGGCATGCGAGCTAATAGCCGGTGGTCGAGCGAGGCATGAGCGATACCACCGGATCGAACGATCCGACCGTTTCCGCATCCTGAAGGGATGCAAGCGAATTTCTACGAACACTCTTCCCACGCTCCAGGAGTTTCGGGCAATTGTGGCAACACCAGTCCACAGTCGAAATTGCGGTTGCTGGCACCCCTCCGGGGTGCGCGGCCTGCTTTTCCGGCGATCCGGTGGTGTCGCTGCGCTCAACCACCGGCTATTCGCTGCCATGCCTCCAGCATGGTCGCC
>CAILNN010000138.1 GCA_903835555.1 uncultured Verrucomicrobiota bacterium | reverse complement strand
AGAATCTCAGGGCTGAAGGCCCGAAACACGACCACGTCGCACCGTTCCGCCGACCGCCCCGGTGGTCCAAACCGCCTCGGTAAGGCGCGGCAGCGTCGTGGACTGCGGTAGTCCTCTACCGCTTTCGGCAAGAAACCGGACACGGTGGTGTTGACTACAAAAGCGGAGTCCCCCGAAGCTCCGACGTGAGTCGACGCTGATCCCACGAGGCCACAACCCGCTCCCGAGCAGCCATGCGGGAGAAAAGCCGTAACCCAACACACTTCTCCAAGGCCTCGCACCAATCGCCAGTCCCCAAAGGCCTCCGGCCCGCCGATCTGTCCATGAACGGGTACCAGTCGAGTAGAGATAGCGCCGCCTCACGCGCGGCGACTACCAAGCGAAGCGGCCACCCTCCTACCTCAATACCCGAAAGAACCGGGCGGCATTATCCACGGAAAAGATTGCCGGGTTTTCCGTCCCAACATTGGTCCAGTCCGATTCGAGGCCGCCCAGGCGAGGACTCGACTGCAACATCCCCCCGCTTGGCGACCAGGAGATTTGGACCTTGTCCGCCAGGCTTTCAATCACCGGTTGGCCCACTGGAAGAGCTGGAGACACCGGCCCTTGACTCGTTAAGGTCCCCGTGGCATCGACGGCAAAGGCGATGGTGGTCCCGTCTGGAACGGGCGTTCCCGCGATATCCGTGACCCCGCGAATCGCCAGAATGTTGGCCATACCTGGTGTCAGGGGAGCGTTCAGGTTCAGCGTCACAAGGGTTCCAGAGGTATCCAGCGCTGCGTCGGTGGCCACCACCTGGCCGGGAGAGATTTGGTAATGACCGGTGAGGTTTGTTGACATGCCAACGAGCACCGGAGAAACCGGGACGCTGGTCCACGATCCCGTCGCATATGGAGGCCGGTTGGTCGGCGGACCACCACCGGAAATGGTTACCGTCCCGTCGCCGTGAATCGTGTAGGTAGGAAAGGTGGAGGCGTATTGATAACCCGCCGGTCCCGGAAAAGCCGGATTGGAGATGCGAATCACCCACTGCTCGTTATAGACTTGAACAATATCCTGTTGGAACGCCACGTTGGTCACAGACGCATCCGACAGCACCTCGTCAAACTGAACCACCAACGATCGAAGCGAGGGATCGACCGACACGATGGCCACGGGCAACGGGGGGTTGGCACTCACCGCAGTGACATTCCCGAGGGGAGGGAACAGTCCTGCCGCCAGTATAATGGCACTTCCTTGAGCGGATCGCCCTACCGTCGGCCCGATGACTCCGCCCAAAGAAAAATCGCCACCGGTCAATGTTCCCTTGCTGGCAATGGGCGCACCAAGGAGGGAAAAATCCCCACCCACCAGGTTTTGGGCACATGCCTTCCACGGTCTAAAGACGCCAACAAAAGCCCACAACATCAGCATGAGCTTAGGAATGAAGCTGCTGACGAAACGATGGAGCAAGAGCGTCGAGGAAGGTTCCGTCGACCTGCGTGCATGAGCGGATGCCCGTTTTTTCATAGCCGTATTCAGGTTTGGCGGTGACTCAGAAGCATTGGTTAGCGAACACCAAGAGCGATGAACGAGAAGAGGAGATCCGCCCGTTTCCCATTAGGACCATTTAGAATCGTCTCAAAACTCCCTGCCTTGGTATAGTTGACCGTGCAGGTACAACCCTCGGCATTGATGGGTGTAACTGTAACAGCGGGGTAATTCAATCCACCGTTGGCGGCATCAAATGCATTCGCAAATGTGATGATGTAATCCCCGGTTGAAACATGTGTGACCGAGTATCCCTTACCTTGTAGAACCGTCCCGTTGGAGAGGATGACGCCACGAATCATCTTTAGAGTCTCGCTATCACCGGTCGCGGCATCTTGACCGGCGATTTGTACAGAGCCGGTCGTCGCAACCGAACCGGTGATATTGAGTCCATTGCTTCCGCTTAATGGTCCGCCGATTTGCAGTCCTCCGGCAACGGAAATGGCATCGATTTTTAATTGGCCATTGGCCGTCAAAAGTGTTTCTAAAGCGATTGAGTGAATGAGTCCTGCTGCAATGGCGGTAACGCCGGAAAGATACACGGGAACCGCGGCTTGGCCGGAATCATTACGTCCCCACGCGACTACCGTTCCATCGTTTTTGAGAGCCAGAGAATGATAACCTCCCGCGGAAATGGCGGTAACGCCGGATAGGCCTGCAGGAATGTCGATTTGGCCGGAATCATTACGTCCCCACGCGACTACCGTTCCATCGT
>CAILNN010000137.1 GCA_903835555.1 uncultured Verrucomicrobiota bacterium | reverse complement strand
GGGCGATGGCGCGGAAGGTGCCCTTGCCATCATTGATCCAGATGCGGTCGGGTGTCCAAAAGTCGTTGCAAACGTAGAGGTCGGGGAATCCATCGCCATTCAAGTCGTGAAACATGGCGGATTGCCCCCAATCTCGTGGCGGCGTGGTCAGGGGACGACCGGTTTCGTCGAGAAATCGACCATCGGTCCACGATTGGGGGGTGAAGCCGCCGTGACCGTCATTCAGAAAGAGCACATCCACTTCTCCGTATTCACGGAGCATTCCGTCGGGAGTGATGAACATGCCGTCGCGGTCTTCGGGGCGAAGGGTTTTCTTGCCATTGACCAGAAGCATCTGCAAACCGGTGCTGCGGACTGTGGTCGAGCGATAATTGGCGATATAGAGGTCGAGGTCGCCATCGCCGTCGATATCGGCGAGGGTGAGGGACATACCGGCGCGTTGAAGATTGAGCACCTGCGATGACTCTTTGAAATGGCCATGACCATCATTGAAGAAGACGTGCGTGCCGCCGCCGAGGGTATTGACCAACAGGTCGAGGTCACCGTCGCCATCGATATCGGCAAAGACGGCCCCGGTGGATTTCAGGCCGTTGCAGGCGACACCGGAGGACTCCGCCACTTCTTCAAACCGTCGGCCGCCCAGATTTCGATAGAGGGCATTGGGGCCACCGAGGCGACAGAAATAGAGATCGCACCAGCCATCGCCATCGACATCACCGGCGGCCACGCCGGAGCCATTGATGAGGATTTGGTTGAGGGCGGCCTGATCGTCGGTCAGGAGGTTGGTGAATTGAACTCCGGTAATATCTGGAGGCAGCAGGGTGAAGCCGGAATGTCCCGGATTGGGGAGTGTCAGTGGGCGTTTGCGAAAACCGGGGCCGGGCTGCCATTCAGGAAGCGATGGGGCGGCGTGGATTTGGCAATGAAGAGCGGCCAGAATTAGCCAAATCCAAGAGGCAGCAAATCGCCGAAGCCAGTGGATAAAACCGGGGTGCATTCGTGTCAAGTTTACCAACAAAGATCGCGTATTGGGCACCTTGAAGGGTCGCACCCAATTTCAAAATCAGAGTCCGACGAGAGGCGTCGGTTGTTTTGCACAACCCCCTTGGGGTTGGAGGAATCTGCAAACATTTCCCCAGGGTAGGCCCGCAGACGGGCCAACCCTGGGCTTTGTTCCTCAACCCCTGTGGGGTTGGCAGAATGATGGAAAGCGAGCGGGATCATCGAATGACCTTTCCGGAACCGTTGGGGTACAATTCGACTTCGATGGAGGCTACCGGGATGTCGTGTTCCGTCGTTTTTCCGCCTGGCCATCGGACCAAAAGCTTTCGTGGTTCTTTGGCACGGCTTACCAAAAGAACCGGACTATTCTGGGACCAATAGCCCGAGCCTGACTGGACTTCGATTCGGGGGCCGGTTTCATTGGGATAAACGGCTCTTAGGCTGGAACCGATCCCGTGGGGATTGGAAGGCCCGGCATTTAATCGGACCCGAAGGGCGGGAATGGCCGATTCGTTGTGGTACAATTTGGTTTGACCGCGATTTTGGGTGACGACGAGGTCGGGACGTCCATCAGCGTCATAGTCTCCGACGGCAGCACCACGTTGTTCTCCATCGATGGCGATACCCGATAAGGAGGGAGGAATGGCGGTGAAGCCACCATGACCGTCACCGCGCAGTAGGAGGCCAAGGCCCGCATCGTTCCTGACTACTCCCGATCGAACACCGAAGAAATTCTGACTCAGGAAGACATCCTGGTTTCCATCGCCATCCCAGTCGGCGATGACGACGCCAAATCCGGCAGACCATTGGGCGGGAGTGGGTAGTAGGTGTTGCTCAAAGTGGTCCCCACGGTTCAGCAGGATCATCGAGGCACCGGTGGCCGCCTCTACCCGCTTGAAGCGCTGGATGTCGGCACCCAGAACGGAAGTGATCGAAGCCGCGCCAAAGGCTGTATAAGACCCGAACCGTTCCTGCAAGCCGGGAAGGGCCGATAGAAGGGCACGCGGTTCGCGTAGCGGAACCTCCTGGTTGGACGCATCGTCGTACGCCGCTTCGATGATATCGACAAAGCCCGTCGAAGCCGAATCGGCCCAAAAGAGGGCTCGTGGGTGCGGGAGAGATGAAGATTCCAACTGGTTCAACCCGACGTTGGAGGCGACGATGTCCATCTTTCCATCGCCGTCGAAATCTCCCGTGGCCACCCCAATCCATTGCCCGGTCAGTTGATTGAGTCCCCATTTTGCAGTCTCATCCACTAAAGCGCCCTGATGATTGATCAGGATGCGTAGTGGTCCCCAATCGGTGGCCAGAACCAGGTCTGGCCGTCCGTCGCCATTCAGGTCGGTAAAGACAGCCCCGGAGACCATTCCGACACCGTTCAAAACAGGGGCATTGCGTGAATCCAATATCCATTTTCCGTCTTGCTGAAGGAGTATCTGAGAGGATGCTGGACTTGGGTATCTTCCTGGGATGACTCGGCCTGCGATTAACAGATCGAGTTCGCCGTCGCCATGGATATCCCCGACGGCCAGCGGGCCGGTGCTAGAGCTCGAAGGATTCCCCAGGGGAGTCAACGCCGTGAAATCAAGGGACATACCCATGGCTGGAGAACCGCTGTTATCCCGTTCCGAGTAAGTGGACGACCCAAACACTAGTTGTTGTTTGCCCGTCCTTTCCGGAATGCCCACGACACCTGTTAGGTCGCGAACCAAGGGAGTATCGAGAACGCCCGAATGTTTTCGTACCAGCTTACCGGCTCCCGAGTTCTGCCAAACGGCCAGGGTGCCCCCTTTCCCGCTGCCGACAATCAATCCTTCCCGCCCATCGCCATCCAAATCGCACCAGGCGACGCCTGGTCCCAAATGACTTAACCGGGATGGGAGCAGCGGTTGACGTTGGAAGTCATCATACGCTTCGTCAATGTGGGTGTGTTCTAGCAGAGCGCTTTGGTCGGAGAACCAAGGGGAGGTCAATTTGGGACTGTCAGGCGTTGAGATTGGACCCAAGGGTTCTTGTATTTCGAGTGAGGAATTCGCGGTTACATCATCAACCCGAGAAATCCGCCCTGAGCGCCAGCGAACTTCAACGCTCAGTTTCTGATCCGATCGCCCGGCGGCAAAGGTGCGAATGGCATCGTCGGATGATAGATAGCGGCCACCTGCAATCATTTCCTGAGACTGCTCGACAGGTCCGCCAAGAACGCGGATGCGAGCGCCGATTCCGTGGGTGTTGGGGGCCTGTCCCCGCAATCGAACAGAAATCCGTGGGGCAATGGTCTCATTCCGAAGGAGGGTCGGCGGACCATTGAGATTGTTAATCACCACATCCAAATCTCCATCGTTGTCCAGATCAGCGAGAGCCATACCCTGGGAAACCCCCTCAATGTCGAATCCCCAGGCAGCGCCAATTTCCTCGAAAGTGGTGTCTCCGCGATTTCGAAACGCCACATTGGCCGTGGCTAAGCGGGGGAATTGTCGCCGGGCTTCGAGAATCTCACGTGATGTTGCTTTCCCTGTTCTTCGGATCGCTTCTAAATGCATCCCAATATCAAAATTCTGGGCATCCCGCTCATGGCCATTGGTGATCAACAGGTCTTCATAACCATCCAAGTCAACGTCCAGAAAGGCTGGATTCCAACTCCAATCCGAGGCTGCGATTCCGGAAAAACGGGCGACCTCCGCGTAAGCGCCGTTTCCCCGATTCAGAAACAGCGTGTTCATTTTGTATTGCGGGCGAGCTTCAGCATCATCAGCCCGACCTCGGTCGGCGACCGGATCACCGGCCTGTTGAATGCGGCGGGCATGGGTGCGGCTCAACATGTCGGCGACGAAAATGTCGTCGTGACCATCCCGATTGATATCCGCTACATCCACCCCCATGGAATAGAGGCTGGTGTGCCGAATGGCATTGCGAGAGATGGCATTGAATTGACCGTGACCCTGATTGATCCAAATGCGGTCAGGCGATTCGAAATCGTTGCAGACATAAATATCGGGCAGACCGTCGCCATTTAGATCGCGGAGCATGACCGACAGACTCCAATCGTGAGGGGTATTGGTGAGCGATAGACCGTTCTCATCTCGAAACGTGCCTCCAACGAAGGGAATTGGAGCGAAATTCGTGCCGGATTGATTTCGATACAAGACGCTGACTTCGCCATTTTCCTGAATACCCCCCTCCGGTTGAACGGAATATCGACCCTCCAGGTCGGGTTCGGTCGTGGGGCGACCGTTAACGAGGGCAACGACCAACTGATTATCGATTTTCTTAATGCGAAAACGTGTGTTGGGTTGGTCACGCAGGGTATCGCGACGATAATTGGCGACATACAGGTCCAAGAAGCCATCGCCATCGACGTCGGCGAGACTCAGGGAAGTTGAGCCCGCGTTTCCGTCGAGCCCAAAGCTGGCGGTAGCGTCTCTAAAATGCCCGTGGCCATCATTTAGAAAACAGCGAGTGCCATGTCCAATGGTGTTAACCAGCAAGTCGAGATATCCATCGCCATTAATGTCGGCAAATGCGGCACCGGTTGAATCGAGGCCTGCGCATCGAACTCCTGCGGCGTCGGTGATATCTTCAAATTGCCAATGGCCAAGGTTTCGGAAGAGGGCGTTGCCCCGGTCGAGGCCGCAAAAATAGAGGTCGCACCAACCGTCTCCGTCGACGTCGCCTGCGGCGACACCGGAACCGTTCAAATAGATTTGGTTGGTGATTGAACGGTCGGAGCTGAGGACGTTGGTGAAATGAATCCCCACTTGGTTGGGGTTCATGTTGGTAAAGCCAGTATGCCCATGGTCGGGCAGCTTCAGCGGGCGAATCTGCGTTTGAGTGGGAAGGGATTCCGCGGTAATGGCGGTTGCGACCGATAACCAGGTGGTCAGCCAATATTTCACGGATACCATGCGCGGAAAGAAACTCATGGGCGTGATTTAGGCGAAGCGTTCGTCGCTCGTTGATTTTTGAGGATTAGGAGGCTGGGACCATTGGTTTGCCATTGGGCCAAAATCGAAGGTGGGACGGGAAAGGGCGTTCGATTGAAGGCACCCAAAACGATATCTGGAGAGCCATTGCCGTCCAAATCTCCTATGGCCATGGTCAGCCAGCGACCTCTTGAGGCTTCTGGAATTGAGAACGCGCGATAGTGAAAGGGAGCAACCGCCATCAAGTAGACAAAGCTCTCTTCTGGAGAACCATGATAATCAGGAAAAAAGGAAATGGTGGCGATGTCAACCTGTCCGTTGGCGCGAAAGTCTGTACCCATGGCGCGATAGGCACCGTTCATGGGAAAGAAGTATTTCTCGGTAAAGTGACCGCTGCCTTCATTTCGATAAATGCGGACACCATGATATTTTTTTAGGCAGGACGGAAATTCACCATTGTCACCATTGGTCGCCAGGATATCGGGCAAACCATCGCCATCCACGTCAGCCAAATCGATCCCCGAAGAACCCCAAGCCGGGTGACGCGCGACGATGGTCTGATTACGGAACCGTCCCCCCCCTTCATTGACCAGGAGAAAAATACCCTCCTGACCTTGCGCCATGACCACGAGTACATCAGGCAAACCATCTTGATTGAAATCGCGAACCCAACTGCGGATGGCACCTGGTCGATCCAGGAGAACGTGTTCGACGTACCTGTTGGTGGTATTTTCAAACCAGGACAATCGTCCGTTGATATGCCCGAAGCAGGAAACCACCAAGTCCTCCCGACCGTCTCCATTTAAATCGGCGCAAACGATATCAGTAAGTCGGCGCAGATGACCGAGTATTTCCCGTTTCTTGATAAAGGCATCACCCTGTTTTTCCAATTGCCAGATTTTCCCTTTGGGCTCGTCGGAAGGAAAGACGTTTCCGATGAGGGTGACAAACCATCCGTCGGATCCGTGTATCAGTGACGACGGGGGGCTGTCCATCGGCATTGATGAGAGGACCCTTCCTTGACTGTCCAAAACATCCAAGCTCAAGGAAGCAGCATTACCGACGTAGAGTCGTGAACAAGAAGGGTCAATCTGGACCAGCGTGACCTCCTGTTGTCCGGGGCGATATTGAGGATCGATGACCTCAAAGCCCGGCAGTCCGATTTCGATCGGTGGCCGGGGGAATGGCGGAAGGGGGTTTGTCGGTGCCGCAGTCAAATAATACGTGCAAATTCGCTGCCAATCGGCCAAAACTTGAACCTCACCGGCGGTTCCATTGGGATTCAGTTTTGACATCCCCAGACGTTTGAACATAAGCGGTAAAGCACCAGACTCCCACGCTTTTCGGTCCATGATATCGGGTTCCGGGAACAGATGACATTGGACACAGATCTTATGAGCCAATTCCTGGCCGGACAGCCCCAAGGCGGTGGGAAACGGCTCACGATCGGCGGCGAAGAGGCGGCCGCAACGGACTAGGAAGAGCGACAGGGTAAAGGCACGACGAAAGCAGTCGAATGTCTTCATTCGTGGGAAAGGGCCTGGTGCCAAAGCGCCAGAGGGCTGGCGCAGTCCAAGACCTTGTGGAAGTGCCTTTGCTCTATCACTTGGGAAGCGCATTGGACTGTGGTAGCCACGTAAAAATAGCGCCACCTCAGAAGCGGCGACTACGAAAGCGATGTGGCCCCCGAGCCGCATTCCATGGAAATAAAAAAAGAAAGATCGGACTTTCGTCCGATCTTTCTTGTGGTCTATCGAACCTTAGTTGGACCGCGCTCGATAGAACGCAGGCCCTGAAGGAGCAACCTTGTAAGGGCTGACAGCAGCCGGTACATCCGCATAGGGGCCGGTGACCGCAGTGGACCATTGCAAGACACCGGTGTAGGTAATGGTGGCATTGGTGCCGTCGTAGGAGACACTCAAAGGAGCTGGAGGAGTATCCCCGAAGTTCCGGTACTGAATCATGTATTCGCGATAGTTGCTGGTCTCAGCCCAGGCGTTTGCGTTTTCGGGGCTGTATCCAGGACCAACCAACATGGTCGCCGGCATATTGGCCCAGGTATCGCTCGCGATTTGGGTCCAGGTCACACCATCGGTGCCACGGTAGCCGAAGATGTTGGTTCCGGTGCGCTTGAGGCGGAGCCAGACGTTGGGATAGTCAGGATTTGGTCCACCACCGCCCCAACTGGAGGTGGTATTATCGGCGGCACCATAATTGACACCCACGCGGCGATTGGCCTCGAAGGAGTTGTTTGGAGTCAGGTTGATATCACCACCCGTACCATTCGGGTCGGCGTGAATCTCGCGATAGGCGCTGAAGTTATAGCCGCCGGTCACGTCGTCCTGGGTTTTGCCTTCATCGGTTGCCTCACGAACCATGAAGCCGCCACGAGCCCATTCAGAGGAGAAATCTTGCTCGATGATTTGAACTTGAACATCAAAGTCGCCGGTCTTGGATTCATAGACAAAGGTGACTTCGTCGTAAGTGCCCCAGAACCCGCTTCCACCACTGATGACGTCATAGCCGTTTTGGCCGACAGGCACAACTTCCGCAGGAAGAGTGGGAGCGCCGATTGACGCCCATTGAATGGAATTCAATGGGGGAACGGTGAAGGAAACGTTGGTGGACGGCATCACATTGCCGAAGATGTCGCTAACACCCTTGACTGTGACAACGCCGGTGGCACCAGCGGACAGCCCGCTGGTGGTGAGGACCACGCCATTGTCGTTGGTGACAAACAGATAGTTGCTGATGGTACCGGGAGTGATGGAGTAATTGCCGGGGACATTTGCCGTCGCTGCGGTAACCGTTTCGTCAAAGGAAATGCCCACTTGGGCTTGTCCATTGCGCCAGATGACACCAACGGAGGCAACTGGAGGATAGGTGTCTTTCAGCACCGTGGCGGTGGCAACCGAGCTTGGAATCGAGGCACCGGGAACCAGAGCCAGTGCACGGTATTGCGTGCCATTGTCCGGGAGGTCGAGCCGTTCCGTGTAGGTTGCGCCCGTGGCGCCTGGGATATCGGAGAAGGCGGAAGCACCGGGGGCCTTCTTTTGCCACTGGAGAGACACGGTAGGGATTCGAGGACTACCGATGGTTGAGCCGACGGCCGCTACGGAGAACTTCACCTTGCGCTGCTGGAGAATGGTTTGATCGGCAGGTTGCTTGGTGAAGGTGGCGGTTGACCCGTCCAGAGCGGTGGTTTGAATCTCGGCACCTACAATCAAAGAGGGGGAGCCGTCCGCAGGATCCGGCTGACCGACCAGCTTATAAGTGACATTGAAGTTTTCGCCGCCGCCGCCTTGGTGATGGTCGCCCTCAATGTAATACTGACTGCCGGCCTGCAATTGAATGCCGTTGGGGAAATAATAATCGGAACGTTTCTGGGTCACATCGCTGCCACCGCCGGAGGTATTCCATTGGAGGGGGTTGGACCAGACTGTTTCGGAAGCAATGATGGTCTTATTGGCGGCGGTGGCGTCCGTGCTCAAGTAGAGATCAGAGTCATCATCGCTGCACAGGTAGAAAATATAGGCCCCTGTGGTTGGCGGGGTGAACAGACCGGTAATGCGTTCGGCAAAGTTATTGATGCCGCGATTAACTGGAGTAGCAAAGCCTTGCGTGACAAAGATGGGTTCGGTAACCGGGGCGCTAAAGGTCGGATCTTCGATGTCCGTACGGACTTTGCCGTCCCAATGTTCAACTTGGCTGAATCCAACGGCAGCAACCGAATGACCGACGGTGACCACCGAATTGGAAGTCGAGGCACTGCCGGACGGATTGGTAACCGTTGCTGAGAAGGTGGAACCACTATCCGCATCGGTCAAAGCGGGGAGGGTGTAGCTCAAGCTAGTTGCACCGGGAACGGGTTTGCCATTTTTGAACCATTGGGCAGTGAGCTTGATCCCATTCGCCGTGACCGTCAGAGTCGGGGTGGTTCCGATTAAATAACGATCGCTGGCTGGTTGGCTGGTGATAGCGGGGGGAGGAATTACCGGATCGGAATCGGAAGTCTTGACCAATTGAAGACCGGCGATACCGAGACCGTCGGCTCCGCTGATCCATTTGGCATTGAGGCTGATGGACCCATTGGCACCAAACGGAGACAACCCTTTGAAGTGGACGTAGTTACCCACGTCCGGGGTGCCGGTTGGATTGATGTTGAGTGCCTGAACGAATACGTTGGTATCCGCGAACTGGTGCGCTTCGGTCACGTGAAAGTAACCCGTGCCGGCACTGTCATAGAGGTCAACGATAACTCCATCCCCGTTCATCGAAAGGTAGACGTAGGCATCATAGCTGCCATCTGCCAGATTATTGAACGTGAAGTTGGCAATCGGTCCATTCTTACCACCGCCATTTTCTTTGATGATACCGTTCATCATGATGGCGTTGGGCGTGGAAAGGGTGTCGATCGTCACGTCGTTATACCAGCTATCGTCCCCGTAGAAGGTCAGAGTAACCGGTGTGGAATTACCGTTGGCATCAGCCAGATTTCCGGTGGTGCCGTCATTGGCCCCATTAAAAGTGGGAATGGTGCCATCAGCGTTGTATTGGTCATCGACAGCGTTCCAGTTTTTGGCGGGAAGAACACCGGCGATATCTCCGGCACCCAGTGGAGGTGTGGCCGGGTTTCCGGCTGCCGAACTACGACCGCCGAAATCGACGCTAATGGGTACGTTGATGGTTTGGGCCAGCGTCGACAAGACGGTGGCCGAAAGGAGGGCTGCATACAGTCCTCTTTTACGAATCATGGATGTGAATCGCATAGGTTTTAGACTACGGTTGCGCTAACTACGTGTATGGGAACAACCGATCAGTAACTAGGAAGCCGGGAAAAACCAAGCAAAAAATTTGAATAAGCGTGGCGGCCCATCGGGGTGGGATGGGTTTTTACCCCAAAGGGGTGTAATTTCGCCCCAAAAAGTGATTGTTTGGCCCCATGCTTAGGGACCTATTTCCGAAGCGCTTGAGTAGCACCGACTGGATTGAAGCCACCTTCAAACGATTAACCCGGGTATAACCCAAAGTGGGCAAACTCCGGGATAGGCGGCAACCAATATGCAAGTCGCCTTTCGATCCTTGGAGTTTCCAGAGGACTGTGCAACCGATCGGAAGGGAAATGGGTTCGTTGAAAACACGGCCTAAGATTGCATCGGGCTGGTCGTTAATGGATAAACGGGTGGATCCCCATCTGTTGCTTTTGAACCTATGATTCGTCGAACTACCTTGGCGCTAATGCTGACCTTCTCTCTTTTTTCCGCCACCGGGGCGCAAAATGAAATTGGTTTCATAGAGACCTTTGCTTTGGCGGAGGACCGGGAGGCTACATTCGCGCTTCTGGTCCCGGGCACGGAAGAGGCCTACTTCTTTCGGGCGCTCCATTTCCAAAACACCCGGCAGCGGGAAAAGCTGGCTGAGGTTTTGCTACAATGGGCCAAACGGTACCCACAGTCGGAGCGCCGGAAGGTGATTGAACGCCGGGAAGCGTTGCTGGCATTCGACACAGACCCGCAGAAGACCATCGACTTTCTGCGGGAACAGTTTCGACCCAATTTGGACCATATCCAGTTGGTCCAAGACCAGAAACCGAACCTTCCGACGGTTTTGGACCCGGCGCGCATCGATCGGTCCATTTATCTCCAGGCTGCATTCGCCAGCGACGATTTGGAGGGAATGGGAAAAGCCCAGCTTGAGGCATTGGTCCGCGAGAAGACGGCACTGCGGCCACCGCAACTCCGTTCGCTGCTTAGCAAATTGCAGCGTCCGGACGTCGATGGATTGTTGGACCGAGTCATCGAAGATCTGCGGAGCCGGGAAAGCAAAGGGTTCGGCGAATGGGACATCCACCGAGCCCTCCTCCCCGCACAACTTACCGAACTTGGGAAGGCTCTCCCATCGGTGCGAAATCAATCGGCATTCGTTGCAGCCACCATTCGGCATCTGGCTCCGTCGGTCGAAGAAGACGTTCGAACCCAGAGCATCGGTCGGGCGGCGTGGTTGGAGAGATTGTACACGGCGGTCAGTCCTCTGCCGCCATCGTTTAACTCATTGAAAGCGTGCGTGTTCCACGCACGTCTCCAGGATGATCGCAGCCGGGGAATCTACTCCCGCGACCGCTTTATTGAATACCTCAAGCTGCCGAGGTCGCAGTCGTACGTCAATCCTGCGTGGCTCGAACGCACGTCTGATCCGCAGCGATTGGTTAATCTGAACTCCGATTTTGCCGACTATGCCTTGGGACTACCGGCCATTGGGCGAGAAGAACCGCTCATTCGGGAGTTTCTACTCCATTTTGCCATCGAGGACGCAGATTGGCAGCCGTGGACCGAATGGTTATCTGAAAGCTGGGTCAAACCGATTTTCGCGGAGGCCAAGATCACGAGCGGCGTAGGCGATCCAGAAAAATGGGCTTCCTTGCTGACACCTTCCGCCTATCAATCGCTGCGCGACCGAGTCGATATCGAATTCTCCCCGGCTAATTCCTCCCTATTCTTTCCCGAAGATGAAGTCAGTCTGGACGTTGTCCTTAAGAATTCGCCAAAACTCATCGTCAAGATTTTCGAGCTCAACACGCTGGGGCTGGCTCTAGCGCAAAACCGACAACCAGACACCGATTTGAACCTCGACGGATTGGTGGCTAACGAAGAACAAGTCCACGAACTCAACGAAAGTCCATTTCGACGGGTTTCGCGGCGATTTAAGTTTCCCAAAATCAAAGGCAAGCGGGGTGCCTGGATGGTCGAATTGATTGGAGGCGGCAAGTCATCGCGGGCATTGATTCGAAAAGGCGGATTCAGCGTGTTTCAACAGGACAGCCCGGCTGGCGACCTTTTGGCGGTGTTGGATGAACGGCAGATACCGGTCACCAATGCCGTGGCTTGGCTGGACGGTCGACAATGGCCAGCCGACGAGAAGACCGGGCTGATTCTCATTCCCTTCGCGGAAAAGAGCAGCGAACGACCGATCATCCTCGCCAACGCCGATGGTACATTCGCCACCCTGACCCGCTTTCAACAACATTCAGAAAATTACGGGCTGGATGCGAATTTTCATCTAGAGCGTGAACAACTACTGGCTGGTCGCGATGCCACTTTGCTCGTGCGCGCGACAATCTTGGTCGGCAAATCACGGGTTTCCCCGGGACTTCTGGAATCGCCCAAATTGACGATCACGACCACCACCCACGAGGGCATTCACGCCACGGTAGAAGTGGCGGCCAACGGACTAACCGAGGGACGGGTCTTCGCCCATTCCTTCCGAATCGCCGATCGATTGTCCCGGATCAGCGTGGTTTTATCCGGAAAAATGACCAAGCTAAGTCCGGGGGGTGGACAACAGGAGTTATCGGCCACCGAGGAATGGGAGATTAATGGAAGCGATTCCACTGAAGCCACTTATGGTGGGCATCTAAGCCGTTTTGCGGACGGCTATCGGTTTGAATTACTGGGCAAGAACGGTGAAGCCATTCGAGATCAGCCGATCACATTCGACATTCTTAGGAGTGGATTTCCCAAACCCCAATCGATCGAACTTCAGACCGACGAGCAGGGAAAGATTCTACTGGGGACCTTGTTAAACGTCACCACAGTACGGGCTCGCCTGCCCCATGATCAAAATCAGAGTTGGAACCTCAACCTAACCGGCAGAAAGCCGATTGATTCCATCCACGCACTGGCGGGCGAATTGATCCAGGTACCCTGGCTCGGTTCAGTGGATAGCTCATCCGTTTCTTTGCTTGAAACGCGAGGCCATGCCTTCTTGGAAGTACCAACGGCGAAGCTAAAGAAGCAGGGGGGATATTTGGAAATTGCGGGACTTCCGCCAGGCGACTATTCCCTCCGCCTTCAGGGAGAGGAAAGCGAGGAGATCACCTTGCGAATTTCGTCGGGACACAGCGTTGGACCCTGGCTGGCCTCGGCCAACCGGGCGATGACCAGTACCGGAAGGTCGTCGCTCCAAGTGGAATCCGTCCAGGTGGGAACCAACGAGGTTTCCATTCAGCTTCGGAGCTGGGACCCATTCACCCGGGTGCATGTTGCGGCGTTACGCTTTCTCCCAACCCACGGAATGGGTGATACCATCGGCGAATTTCCAGTGTTTGCCCCAGGTTCCAAACCGCTGGAAGCCACTTCGAGCTACTACACGGGTGGACGCGAGATCGGGGATGAATATCGGTATATTTTCGACCGCCGATATCTCACTAAATATCCCGGCAATTTGCTGACCCGCCCCAGCCTGATTTTGAATCCGTGGGAACGGCGGGAGACCGAAACCAGTCCGTTGGAGAGCCGCCCCGCACAAAATGTTTCCACGATGGCAAAGGGCTCAACGGGTTTTCCGCCTGGGACCCTTCATTCGATGGCGATGGATGCATCCGGACAACCTGCCCTCGATGGCAATCTCGACTATTTGGCGGAATCGGCACCGCTCTTGTACAACTTACGTCCGGACGCGGACGGGCGGGTGCACATTCCAAGATCGGCACTCAAGGACCGACAACATCTTCAAGTCTATGCCGAGAATTTGGATGCTGCCGTTTGGACAACCGCCGATTTACCGGGACAGATTACAGCTTTTCGTGATCTTCGTCTGGCCAAGCCGTTGGAAGCAAGCAAGCCCTTTGCCCAGAAACGGGAAGTGACCCGATTGCAAGCGGGTGAAAAACTGGTCATTTTGGATATCCCAAACAGCGATCTTGAGATTTATGACTCTCTGGCTTCCGTCCACAATTTATTCACCTCCTTGAGCCACGATCCATACCTGACTCAATTTGCCTGGATTTTGAATTGGCCAACCCTGAAGGAGGAGGAAAAGCGGGCCAAGTACAGCGAATTTGCCTGCCACGAATTGAATTTTTTCTTAAGCCGCAAAGACCCGTTGTTCTTTCATCGGGTGGTGCAGCCGTATTTGCGGAACAAGAAGGACAAGACCTTTCTGGATGATTATTTGTTGGAGTTGCCCCTCGATTCCTATTTGGAGCCATCGCGGTATCAGCGTTTGAATGCGGCTGAGCGAGCTCTGCTCGGACATCGACTGCCCGGCCAGGAAGAATCGACCCGACGCCGATTGCGCGAACTTTGGGAATTGCTGCCGGTGCAACCGGAAGAGGAGGCTCGCCGATTTGAGGCGGCCCTGCGCGGGCGGGGGTTGGAAGCCAACCAAGAAGAGGGCAAGAGCTTGCGGGGAGGAATCCGACGGGGGTTTGAAGAGCATTCTATCACGCCTTTGCCATCCGCATCCCGGCTGGACCTCGGAGTGGCGGGGTTATCAGCCGACGAGGAAAAACCGACCCCGGCTGGTCGGGTCATGCTCCGAATGAAGGCCGCGACGCCGGATAGTTCCGTGCTGCGGGAGTCGGCCAACTACTTCGGATTGGCTGAATCGGAGGGACTTCGTCGGCTCGGGCGTGACGCCGCCTATTATCGGCAACTGGGAGCGACGAAGGAATGGGCGGAAAACAATTATTACCAGATTTTGCTCAAAGACCTGGGAGCGGACCTCATTCCGGTCAATGGATTCTGGGTTGATTACGCCGCGTGGGATGGAAAGCAGCCCTTTCTTTCGGCCCGCTTTACCGAGGCGACCCATAACTTCTCGGACATGTTCTTGGCACTGGCGGTTTTGGACCTGCCTTTTTCCGCGACCAATCACACTCAAAAAACAGAGGGGATCACGTATACCCTGACTGCCGGAAGCCCATTGATCGCGTTTCATCAGCAGATACGCGTCGCGGAGGCCTCACCGGAAAGTGCCGGCCCCGGCATTCTGGTGAGCGAGAATTTCTTCCGGGATGACGACCGGTATCGGGAGGAAGGGAATGAACGGTTCGACAAGTTTGTAACGGGCGAATTTTTAAGCGGTGTGGTTTATGGAGCGCGCGTCGTTTTTAGTAATCCAAGCTCGGCAATGGCGAAGCTCGACGTTCTGACACAAATTCCCCAAGGGGCACTCCCGGTGTCCGGGAGCAAAGCCACTCAAAGTCGGTATCTGCAACTGGCACCGTATGCAACCGAGCAGTTGGATTATCATTTTTATTTTCCGACTGTCCCCACGAACTCAACTCTATTCGAGCATTTTTCGGTGAGCCTAACTTCCAGCGGACGAGCGGTTGCCCGTGCGTCCCAGCAGTCATTTCATGTGGTGAAGCAGCTCAGCCGTCCAGATACGACATCCTGGGAGCACATTTCTCAAAACGCGTCTGAAGACGAGGTGGTGACCTATCTGGACCATCACAATCTGGAAAAAGTCGAGCTGGAGAAAATTGCCTGGAGGGCACGGACTAGTCCGGCGTTTTTTCACCGAATAACGGACTATCTGGCGGTCCATCATGTTTGGAACGACACCCTCTATGCTTATGGCCTCGTTCACAGGGACCGCGCGGCTGTGGGTAGTTGGCTTCGGCATCACCCGGATTTTCTCGCAAGCTGCGGGCCATCCCTCACCTGCCCGTTGGTGCAATATGATGCGACGGAGCAACATCAATTTGAGCACCTCGAGTTTGCGCCGATCGTCAACCAGCGTATTCATCGCCTGGGTGCCGAGCGACGCATCGCCAACCAAGGGTTACTCAAACAATATCAATCGTTCCTTGAGACTGTTGCATTTAAGCCATCGCTATCCCCTTCGGAATCGCTTGACGTCGTCTACTACCTGTTGGTTCAGGACCGAATTGAAGAGGCGCTGGGGCGATTCCACAAGTTACCGGCTGACCGTTTGACCACACGGCTTCAGTACGATTACCTCCGATGCTATGTCGATTTTTACGAGGAACAGTTGGCGGATGCTCGCGGACTGGCGGTCCAATACGCCGACTATCCGGTCGATCGCTGGCGCGGGCGTTTCGCTGAAGTCCTAGCACAACTGGACGAAATTGAAGGAAAGAAAGTCTCCCGGAGCGGCGAAGAGAGCGACCGGGATCGGCGGCAGGCGGAATTGGCGTCGGTGGCTCCGAGCTTTTCCTTCCAAGTGGAAGACCGGAAGCTGCGGTTGAATTGGAAAAACCTGCATGAGGTGACCATCCATTACTACTTGATGGACCCGGAACTGCTGTTTAGCAGCAGCCCATTTGTGAGCGGCGACACGGGACGTTTTAGCATTATTCGACCGAGCTTGGAACAACGGCAGGCACTGCCCGAGCAACAGGATAGCTTGGAGTTGCCATTGCCCGGCCAATTCACTCAGGCAAATGTCCTGATTGAAATCCTGGGAGGAGGTCAGCGGCAGGTTCAAGCCTATCATGCGAACACCTTCAAGATACAGATCGCTGAGACATTTGGACACCTGGAGGTCCGCGATCAAATCAACGGCAAACCGGTTTGCAAGGCCTACGTCAAAGCGTATGCCCGCTTGAAATCCGGCGAGGTTCGCTTCATGAAAGACGGATACACGGATCTGCGCGGGAAGTTTGACTACTCCAGTCTTAACAGTGGGGGAGGTGGACAGGGTGGAAACGGGGCGAATATCCAAGCGTTGGGATCACAGGATATTGGAAATATCGAGCGGATTGCCATTCTGGTTCTGAGTGAGACACATGGGACGGCGGTAAGGGAGGTTAATCCGCCGAAGTCGTGATGGATTGGGAATGGTAGAAGCGGCGAGACGCTGCTTCCCCGCTGGGCTAGAGCGCAACCCCGTTGGGGTTGAAAAAACCTCCACACCATTACCCAGGGTAGGCCCGCAGACGGGCCAACCCTGGGCTTTGTTTCACAATCCATTAGGGGTTGGAGTAGAAATGAAGAGGGCTGGCGCAGTCCACGACCTGGCGGACATTTGATTGCGCTATTTCGGGGGGAAATTTGGGGGTCGGGTTGGGACCAAAATCCAAAATTGCCGCCATCAGCTATTTCACCGAGTCGATCTTCTTTTGAATCTTCTCGTTCTTCTCGATTTTGACCGAGCGTTCCCAGGCCGCTTTGGCTTCGGCGGTTCGTCCGACCGCGTTGAGAATATCGCCCAGGTGATCCTCCACGGTAGGGTCGAGTTCGGGCATGAGCTTGGAGGCTTTCTCAATCTGGGGTAGAGCCTCTTGAGGCTTGCCCAATCGGAAAAGCACCCAGGCGAGACTATCGAGATAAGCAGGATTTTCCGGGTCGGTGTGCAAGGCCTGTTCGATCATCTTGCGGGCCTCCTGTAGATGGATGCCCTGCTCGACCCAAGTATAAGCCAAGTGATTCAGGGCCTCGTCAAAGTCAGGCTTGATCGACAGTGATTGCCGGATGCGGCGCTCGGATTCCTCATGATGGCCCGCCTCTTCCAGTACGGCTCCCCATTGGTAGTAAAAACGGTGGTCCAAGGCCTCGGGTTGACGCTTTTTTCCGGCGGTTTCGGCTGTTTCGAAGTGACTCAACGCTTCCGGGAATCGTTTGAGACGGGCACAGGCCATCGCCGACAAAAACTCCCCCCGGTAGGAATCACCAAATTTTTTCCGGGCCGTTTCCAAAGTAGAAAGTGCGAGAGCTTCCTGACGCTGACTTAATTGAGCGGCAGCGAGTTCCGAGTAGGCCCCCTCAAATTCCGGCTTTAAGAACACCGCGCGATCAAAATGACCAACCGCCACCGAGAACTCCCGCTCTTCCATGGCGACCAACCCCAGATAGTAATAGGGGACCGCGTCGGCGGGGTTATTGCGTCTCAAGGCTTCCAACTGTTCCTTGGCCTCCTTGATTTTCCCCTCGCGCAGGTAGATTTCTGCCAATTTTGCAGTGGGAGCGGGGCTATTCGGGTAGTGGCTGCGAAGTTCCCGAAAAATCGCTTCTGCCCGAACCGGTTCATTCAAGGCTTGATACCGTTCCCCCAAGCGTTGGAGGAGCATCGGATCGGTCGGTTTTAATGCTTCCGCCCGATGGAGGCAGGCAAGACCGCGATCCCGGGTTGCCGCCTTGACTTTGGCGTCGGTCTCGTCAAACAAGGCATATAAACTGCCGATATCGATCCAGTAAGCCGGGTCATTGACCGATTGGTTTCCGGCTCGCTCGAGTAACCGGCGGGCATCAGCACCTCGCTTTTCCCGGATCAGAAGCGGTATTAGCGCCTGATAAGCTCCGAGATTCTGCGGGTCCTTATCCACGGCAGCACCAAAGGCGGCCATTGCGTCGGGAAAGCGACGGGCTTGAAAATAGAGGGTCCCGAGGAAGGATTTGACCTCGGAAGAAGCGTCTGGCAGTGCCGCACTGCGACGAACGACATCGATGGCGCGATTGGTCTGGAGGAGGACCCAATAGCGCCGGGCCAAGTCGATAGCCAAGGCTTCATTGGAAGGGTCGGCGGCAACCGACTGGGCGAAATAACGGAGGGACTCTTCCTGGGAGTCTTTCTCTTGAGCGACCAAACCGGCAGCAAACGAGGCCAAGGCGTGTGCCCGACGTTCCGTATCGGCATCAGAGGCAGCCGTGCTCGGCGACGTTTTGTAGGTGACGTTGTCGCTAGACAGGCCCAAGCTCACCGGACGGGACGGGGGAACCGCCGTTGGATTGGAATCGGTGTGGGTGGGACGGGGATGGGCGCAACCGGCCACCCAAACAAGGAAAGCGCCTAGACACGCCGACCAACAATAACGACTGGTGCGCATCCGGAAAGGTGACACAGGGAGGCCGATCGCCCAAATCGAAAGGTAACTCCTGAAAAGGGCGATCGGCAGGCGGGATAGGCTACTTCTGCCAGGTCCGCTTTTTGTGGCGGTTCTGACGCAGCTTCTTACGACGCTTGTGCTTGTTGATCTTAGCCTTTCGACGCTTCTTCAGTGATCCCATAATGTTAAATGCAACGTACCTAACTTCAGTAAACGACTTTGTTCAACGGATACTCGATAATCCCTTCGGCACCCGCCGTCTTCAAACGCGGAACGATTTCCCGGACGACAGATTCGTCAATAATTGTCTCCACCGCCACCCATCCAGGCAGACTCAGGCTCGAAACCGTGGGATTACGCAAAGCCGGGAGGGATTCCAACAGGTTTTTCAGGTCCCTGTCACGAACGTTCATCTTTAACCCCACCTTTGACTCCGCCTCAATCGCTGCTTGCAGGAGGAGAAACAGGGTTTCGACCTTTTGGCGTTTCCATGCATCCTTCCAAGCCAAGTGATTGGCAATCAGGCGTGGAGTGGACACCAGCAAGGTCTCAACAATGCGCAATTTATTGGCTCGCAGAGATGAACCGGTCTCCGTGACCTCGACGATGGCATCCACCAACTCGCGAGCTTTAACTTCGGTCGCGCCCCAAGAAAACTCAACCTCAGCCTTAACGCCATGGGAATCCAACCAGCGCTTGGTCAATCCCACGACCTCGGTGGCGATCCGTTTTCCTTCCAAATCATGCACGGACTTGATTGTGGACTCGTCTGGCACAGCCAGAACCCAGCGAGTCGCCTGCCGGGTGGCCTTGCTAAAAACGAACTCTCCGATCTCGTGGACGTCGCTGTGATTCTCTTGAATCCAGTCGTAACCGGTTATGCCGGCATCCAAGTAACCCAATTCGACGTAGCGGCTGATTTCTTGAGCTCGGATTAGGCGAATGCTGAGCTCGGAGTCGTCGACGTATGGCTCATAGCTACGGCTTGAAACCGTGATGTTCCATCCTGCCTTGGCCATCTTTTCCAAAGTGGCATCCTGCAGGGAACCCTTGGGGAGTCCCAGCTTCAGGCATCGGCGACCGGAAGGTGCCGCGACAGTTGACGAATCGCTCATGAATCAGCCCCGTGAGCACCCATGCAATAACCCATGCAAACGGCTTTTGCTCACCGGGGAGGGGTCTTCTGGCAGATTTGGGGACACTTGGCGAACCTTTTTTGCGGTAAGATCACGGGCGCTTGGCCCGCTTCTTGGCATCCAATAGGCGGGAAGCCGTCCCTTTCGGCGGTTCTGGCTGGGCGGTTGGCGTTGTGTTTGTATCCGTGGCGCTATCTGCAGGCTGGGAAGTCGTTGATTTCGCTTGTTGGTCGTGCACCGGCACCGACTTCGGCTGAAACAGGTCGGCACGTGGCAAAATCGGTTTCTCTGCGGCCGCCGTGCCGGAGCCAGTGCGCTCCGCTCGAATCCGGTCGCGGCTAGCCAATAGCGAACCGAGGGCCTCTGGTGGGGCGGATACCGATCGGTGGTCTCCCAGGCCGAGGCGACGTCGTAGGGACGCAAACCAACGGCCCCATTCTTCGCGATCAAAGTCCACCCGCCTGACACCGACATCGAAAACGAACAGGCAGACGAAGCACTTCAACAGGTCTTCCCAGAGGTCTCGCGCGTGGTAGGTCTTTTTTCGTCCCATCAGGAACGGATTGTCAGAGGCAGGATTCAGGATGGCTCCGCCTCCGGCCTCGGCAATCCGGCGAAGCAACTGAATGTCGGGTTCCACGGCATTGAATTCAGGGGAATAGTTGACACTGGCACCCACCACCTGGGACGACACACGGGCTCCGTTGCGGAATTCCCCCAAATTCAGGCTATAGGCTCCCACCTCCCGGGTCGGAAATTTTCCTTCATATCGACCCGGGCCGGTTTGTTGCAACGGGACCTCGGTTTTTTCGCCCTTGGGAGTTACGACCGACACCCGCAGATTGAGGAAGTTTCGGAAATTGCCCTGGGCATCCAAGGCTTCGACGGAGAGTGTCCCATCCCCATTTTCCACGCTGACTTCGGTGGTAAAATCGCCGGGTTCGACACGGCGCAAGGCCCAATTGGCCACCTGAGTCCAGAATTGCTGGTAGCGTCCCCATCCTACCCAGTCCCGAGCCCATTTGGCGTTGGCATCGCTGGTGAAGGCGACCGCGCGTCCCAAGCCAAACTGCCAATGGGCCAGGAGCGGATCGCCTTTGTCGGTCAATAGGGGCGTTTCCGCCCGCGCCTTGGTCGAGGTCGCAACGTATCCTTGCAGCGCTGGATAGCCCTGGATTCCGCGAATGATCTCGCTCGGGGCGGCGACTTGCGGGACGAACGTTTCTTCGACGATGGCCGACTTGAGAATGATGGAGGCTTCTTTGATGAATATCTTTGGCAACTGGGCTGCCGATTTCACGTCGTAAAACCGCCCGTGTCCGAGCTCCGCCATGTTCATCATGGTGGTCGGCTGGACATGGCCGCCAATCATGACGGTACTGACGGTGATCTTGTGCTTCACGATATCGGCCATGAGCTGGGCCGTGGGCGCATTGGGATCGCCGTCGCTGAACACGATCAGATGCTTGAGATTGGCGGTAGATTTTTGAAGGTCGGCATTGGCCAACGTCATCAGGCCTTGGAAATCGGGGAGGTCGCCCTGGTTCATCGCGGCGATCTTGCGGGCCAAATCCCGGCGATCGCCAACCGCCTGAAGGCTGAAGAGCGGGTGTTCATTGCCATCCCAGAGCCACACGCCCATTTCATCGAGCGGCCCAAGGGAATCCAGTGCGGCCAAGGCAATGCCACGGGCCACCTGGTTACCGTTGGCGAACTCCATGCCGTGCATGACCAATCCGAGGGCTCCTTTGGGGAGGACCTTCTTTGAGCTCAATTCCATTTCCACCGGCAAGACCTCTTCCAACGGGGTGTTGCGATATCCTCCCGCCGCATAGGACTGATCGCCGCCGATGCAGACCAATCCAACGCCAAAATCGCGCACTGCACTTTCCAGCAGTTGCATCATTTCGCGGCCCATGTCTCCCGCAGCGACATTGCTGAGGATGATTTCGTCGTAACTTTGTAGTTCGGGCAACGTACCGGGAAATCCGCGAACGTCGGTCAATTTGACGGTCATTTTTTCGCGAAGAGCCGCCACCAGTGCGCCTTCGGTGGAGGGATCGGAGGAAACGATCAGGATTGACTGACCCTCACGGACCATCACGAATCCGTTGGCTTTATTGTTTTGGGGTACCGGATCGTCCGGGGTTTCCAACTGCACCTCGTAGCTATAAAAGCCCGCCGATGACAGAGTTTGGGGCAAGGTAAATAGGTTTTTCCCGGCCTCCAATTGAACGGTTTGTTCGCCGAGCAATTGATCGTTGCGAAGTAGTTTAAGCTTTGCTTTACGCGGTTGGTCGGAAGTGGCAAAGATTTTGGCTTCAAAGGTTTGACCCTTTTTGAGCTTCGATGGCAGACCTATCTTTTGCACCGAGACGTCCCCAACGCGGCGAACGCCCATGGGCACGACATCCACGGTTACCGCCTGGGAATGGGCCATGTTGACAGCCGTCAAAGCGTCGCCGGAATTTTCGTTTCCGTCTGAGAACAGCACCAATTTTCGCTGGCCGGTCTCCTGGAGGGCAGCGGACGCCAACCGGATGGCTCCAGCAATATCGGTCCTCTCGGGGTCCACAACCGCCTGGATTTTTTCCCGATCGGCGGCTGTTCGGGCCTCGGATTCGAGGGCGGCATCGGCACCGAAAATGAGGAACCCAGCCTTGTCTTTCGGCGGCTTGGACTTGACCCAGAGGTTGGCTTGCGCCCGAGCCTGCTCTTGTTGGGCACTGGGGATGCTGTCTGATCGGTCCAGAAGAAAGAAGACGTTCATTCCTTCTTCCCGCAGGTACCATTGGGCTCCGGCCACCGCGCCGATCAGAAGCAGAATGGCAATCAAACGGATTGTCAGGGAAGTTATCCGCCGAACGCGATTCAATGAGGCATCAGACCTCCAAGCCAGCCAGAGCGTCCAGGCAAGGACCGGCGGCAGCAGCCAGAGCCACTGGGGATTGGAAAAAGTCAGCCTCATGGGGCTCCAGGAGCAAATCCGGCCGACGGTATCGACGTCAACAAACTCCCGACATTGGCTGAAGCAAGAGAGCGTCCGCGCTTTCGCAGGAATTTTTGTACCCGATGGTTTTGCGAGTCGGCGACATAGAGGTCACCCGCTGAATTGAGGGTTATGGACCACGGATTGGCAAATTCTCCCGGGGCTGCACCGGCTGCGTGTCCCCCAATGGTTTCAATCAAGTGGTCATTGGCATCCAAAATGGAAATGCGGCTATTGCCAAATTCACAGACATACTGCCTTCCCAATTCGTCGACTTTGATGTCGTAAGGATAGCTGAATTCACCCGGACCGCGTCCGGCATGTCCATAGGTACGGACAAACTGGCCATCGCTGCGGAAGACCTGGATGCGATGATTGCAGGAATCAGCGACATACAGAAGGTCATGGCTGTCGATTCCAAGTCCTTCCGCCCGATTAAATTGCCCGGGATTCAACCCCGGCTCGCCCCAAAAGCCTTGAAAATGATAAGGAATCACAGTAGATGGGCGGCCCTGAGGTAACGCTACGGAACTATCGGGGTGTGGTAGCGTCACGGTGAAACGCTGAATACGGTCGACGACCGTGTACTCGCTGACCAGGTATTCGCCCAGAGAGGTGACGGCGATTGCCCGCGGCAGAATGAATTCAGATGGAGCCGTTCCCTTGCGTCCCCATTGGGCGACCAATTGACCGTTGGTATTAAAGTGATTGATTCGCTGGTAGTGGGGCTCTACGACCAGGACATTACCGTCTGGGTCGAGTCCCATACCCTTCGGTTTTCCCAAATCGGTTTCGGGCATCTGCCATTGCAGCATCCACTCACCTGATGAACTAAATTTCTGAACCCGACCGGTCATATCCACGACGTAGAGATTGTCCTGTCGATCACAGACCAATGACCGGGGCTTGTTAAATTGGCCCGGGGCGGTTCCGCGACTGCCGATCACCTGCACCGCGCTAAAGACCGTACTTTTGAGCTGGCTGGCCTCAACACCGTCTGGGGGTCGGCAACCCGAAGCGAAGAAGCCGATTCCGGCAATGAGGAACGGCAAGGCAACAGCCGATCGGAGCGGAACACCGATTGACTGCGGGCGGCGGGGTGCGAGGCCGGCGACGGCCAAGAGCAGCACGGTACCAATTCCGAGGGCAGTGGCCAGGAGTACGATGGCCAAGGCGTTAACCTGATTGGCATGACCATAGTGCAGAAGGTTAAAAATGCGTAATGCTAGAGTTTCGCCACCCGGAGGTTGAACCAGGACGACGGATTCGACATCCCATAGGCAGAGGCAGACAATGATTAACCAGACGGCCATGGCCGGACGCCACACAAGTGGGAGCCGACTGACCTGCCAGCGCCCCCATGGACCGGCCCCGGCCAATCGTGCGGCGTCGGAGTGGACACCCCCCATCGGATCAGAAAAGGCAGCGACCACCGCCCAACCGAGGGGCCAGTAGCGGAGGGTCAACATGAGCCATTGGATTGCCGACGATTGATAGAAGGCAAACAGCGCGGGTCGATTGAACAGTTCAATCGCCAGGACGCCTAGAAAGACTCCTGGGGTCAAAAAAAGGAGCCAAGCCAAGCGCGGCCCTCGCGGCTGGCGCTGAAGTCCTACGATGAGCGACGACAAGAGGACCACCGTACTGGCCGGAATCAGCGAGGTGGAAAGCGATTGAAGCCACGCCGATTGTCCTGCAGAGGCTGCTCCTGGGAGTTCAGTCCATGTGCGACGAGCGAGCAGAAGGCTGGCAAGCGGCCCAAACAAGACCACGGCGAGCCAACCCGAAACCGGGGCTGCCGCGCAGCCAAACCACCCACCGAGGCGTCGGCGAACCAATGGAGCATGGGCGGCTCGAACCGAGCGACTGAACCGGAAGCAACGGTGTTGCGGCAGAATCAATAAAAGCAGGGGAAGCACCATGAGGGGCCACGCCACTGACAAGGCATCCCAAGGGTCCAGGCGGGTATTGAAGCGCACCCAAAATGCCTCGGTAAATACCCGAACTTGAAACAAGGTGGGAATGGTGAAATTGGCGAGAGCCAATACCAGGAGCAATGGGGCGACGGACTGACAAACTGGACGCACTGCCGGCCAGACCAGCCACCGAATCAATGACCAACCGATGAGGCTGGATTCCATTTCCAACTGGACGGCGGGGATTCGATCGAGTGCCTGGAAAACCACGAGTGATGGGATAGGCCATAAGAGTCCCCCCAGTGCGGCAGCCGTGAGAGGCAGATTGGTCCACTCCAAGAACTCTGGCGATTGCATTGCCCGCCACGAAGCCATCCAGCCGAGCCAGGCATTGGCCAAAAGAAATGGCGGCAGGAGAGCATTGGTCAGTGGAACGATCGCCGCGAGCTTCTGCCAAACAGGAGGCAACCCCCAGACCGCTAGAGCAGCAAGGAGGCCAAAGCCCATGGCGAGCAAGGTGGCTCCCACAGCGACCAGAAGAGAATGAAGGAGCAACGTTCCACTCATCGCCGAAAGAGCTTTTCCAGTTGGTCGGAGGCGACGGTAAAATCACTCAGGACACGCTCCCAATTGGGACGAAGGACATCTGGATGCGTTTGCAGTGCTTCCAGTCCACCGGCCTCGATCAATTGCTGCTGAACAGGAGGGCTGATCAGAAATTGCCGCAATTCCTCGGCCATTCGGGGATGTCGAGCCCCCCGCACGATGGCGACGGTATTGGGCATATCGAGGGACCAGGGTTCCTGCGGTAGAGCCAGGATCGGCAGCCCTTCCTTGCATCCCGCGGCAATATCGTCGGAATCGGTCAGTCCTATCCACGCCTGGCCGCGTCCCACCCGTGCCACAACTTCCGAATTTCCTTCTTCCAGGAAAGGGGCATTGGACGCCAACGCTCGACACCATTCTGTCCACCGCTCCGGACCCCATTCGGCGCGGAGGACCATCAGGTGGGTCGAGGTCGTGCCGAACGACGGATAGGCGATGGACACTTTCCCGCGCCAGACAGCATTGGTCAGCGCGGCCAGCGATTTCGGCGCGGTCGTCGCCGAGAGCCGGTTGGTATTGATGACCAGGCGACGCGATCGCTTACCAAAGGCCGACCATCCATTGGAGGCGACGAAGACGCCATTGGAGGCCAGCCAACGTGTCCGAAATTCCTCATTGCCCCAAAAGACATCGGCACCCGGATGACCGCGTTCGGCGAGCAGGCGATTGGCCAGCCCCACCGTCTTCACCGCCTCGCTATCATATACCGTCCGAACCTCGCAGCCGGTGCGGTGTGTAAATTCCTTGAGCAACGGTTCGGCCAGGAATTCATCCTGCGCACAGTAGAGAACCACGTAGCTGTCCCTCTTGGGTTCGTCGGCACTTACCGCAAAAAAGCCGCGTTGGCCCTGAGACAGGAGGTAAAGAACCGCCATTCCCCAAAGAATAAACAACGTTTTCATGGTTAAGCCGTTCTCCGGTGAAACCACCACCACTCCAGCGCCATGACCGCCAAAGCCGCCAGTGCGAACCAGCGCCACGATTCCAGATTGGCGCGTTTTAGAGACGCTGGGAGCACATCGCCACGCCGTCCCATGTTCAAAGCGTCCCCAGGCTGAATCCGACTTTCATTGGCGTCCAATAGGTTGACGGCAAAATCGGTCCGATTGGTTCCGATGGACAGTTGGTAGATGCCCTGAATATCGGTCGATGCATAGACCAGATCGCGGGCCAATGGGTCGATAGGGAGTGTCACCTTCTGTCCGTCCGGACGGAGTAGGACAGCGTGGTCCAAGCGACTGACGGGCGATGAATTTTCCGGGGGAGACGCCAAGGGCAATCGAATCGCATCCCCCGGATGTAAGAATGCCCGATTCGCCGCGACGGTAGCCGGGTTCAGCCATTGCACGGCATTGGCAACGAAGATGGGAAAGCTCAGCCGCAATGGCCAGGTGCTTTGCAGAACATCGAAGCCAACCCAAACGATGCGTTGTCGTCCGAGTTCGCCTGCGAGAAGCAACGGTGCGGACGGAGAATCGACGAGCGGTATGCCCCAGCCTGGGGCTTTGACGGCGAGACTTTGGGCGATCTGGACCGTGTCAAAGCCGACAAACCGGAGCAGCGGATGGGTATTGCGCCAATCGACAATGGCGGGGGAATCGATGACCGAAATCGGACCCTCAAACCAATTGGTGGAGGCGACATGAAAAGCCAACACATTGCCGGGAGGCCAGAAGCCTGGGGAGACATCATCCAAAACGGTGACATCAAAGCGCGGATCGTTTGGACGATAATCTGGGAGAACTGTGACGTCGACCAAGGGCGAGGAGGCTGCGAGTGCTTTTTCGAGGAATCGATTACCTCGGGAAATGAGGCCGACGTGAATGGGTCTGGGCAAAAGGCTGACGGCGCGTGCTTCATTGTCGGCTAGAAGGTCATCGGCTAGCGGTAGTCTTACGGCGAAGACACCATCCTCCCCTTGCTGGGCCAGGAACACCAAGGGGGTGGCGGTACCGACGGGAACGGTGATCGGTTTGGTTTCCACCAACTGACCGTTGAAGCGAAGCTCGATGGTCGAAATCAGCGGCTGGATGCCGTAGTTCACCACACTGGTGAAAATGGCCCGCTGACTCGGATCCTCGGGGCTAATCTTGACGTCCAGCGAGGCAATACCGGCATTTTCGGAACGTTTCCCGATACGGTGAAACAGGAGCGGTAGATCGTGTTGTTCAAATTCCTTGAGGTCCACCCCTGCCCCGTCGCTGAACAAATGGATTTCCGATTGGGGCAAATCCCGAGTGAGGCTTTCGGCCACCCGCAGGGCATCGCCCAGGCGGGTTGAGGAATCGGTTGCTCGGGCGGCCTGAACCGCGCGTCGGAGTGCGGCACGATCGGAGGTAGCCCCCTGCCTGACCTCGGCCGTCGCACCCGCCACGAGGACCAGCATCTGTTGATCGCCAGAGCCAAAGCCCGTCTTCAGGCCATCTATCAGCTTGATGGCCTCGGACTGGGCGCGCCCAAACCGGCTTGGGCTTTCGTCGGTCGCCTGCATCGAGGCACTGGCATCCAGGATAACCACCTGGAGAGATGATTTTCCGGTGGTACCGGAAAAGTATGGTCGGGCCAACGCCAGAACGGCGAGGGCGAGCAGCAGTAATTGCAGCCAGAGCAGCGCCTGATTTCGCAGTTTTTGGAAGGGCGAATTGGCCTGATTCTCGGCTAGAAACCGCTGCCAAAGCAGGGTGCTGGGAACCACCCGAACGACGCGTTTGCGTTTCAGCAAATAGAATCCGACCACCACCGGCAGGGCGGCAGCGAAAGCAAAACCGATGGGCGAAAGGAAATTCACCCCCAGACCTCCGCTGCACGCAGTTGCTGAAGCAACAAGTCCCCCAAGTCAGCCGACGAACTGACGCTGAAGAAGGCGATTCCACGGCCCTTGCAGAATTCCCGCAGTCGTTGCACGTATTTGGCGACCGAGGCTTGGTAGGAGGCGAGGCGGAACTTGCCAAAGGTCACGTCCTGCTCTTTGCCGGTTTCAGAATCGACCAATCGCAGGTCACCAAAGGTGGATGGATCGAGTTCTTCGGGCGCCAGAATCTGGACCGCATAGACCTGAAATCCCCGGCCTACAAGGGCTTTCAATCCTTCTTCGTATCCATCGGGATCGAGGAAATCGCTCAGGACGACCGCAATGCCGGCCTGGCGCGCCTCCATCGCGCCGCGCTTCAGGGCGGGATTAAACTGCGCCGCTCCGCCGGCATGAAGCGCATGGAGATTCTGGAAGTAGCCCAGGGAAGATTTTCGTCCGCGGACGGTCCGAAGGGCTCCACGAGCAGCCGATTCGGTGAGGTTCTCCGCCGGCGAAAGACGTTGGGCGGCGGCGTCCGGAAAGATGGTCAGGCCAACTCGATCAAAACCGCACAAGGCGACGTAGCCAATACCGGCGGCGACTTGACGAGCAAAATCGAATTTGGCGGGGAAACCGAAGGACATGCTCTCACTGGCATCGAGGAAAATGCGCACGGGCAACTCGCGTTCCTCCTCGTAGAGCTTGAGAAACAGCCGGTCCAATCGGCCCAAAAGATTCCAATCGAGGTATCGGAGGTCATCGCCGAGGACATAATTGCGATGATCGGCGAATTCGACACTCAAGCCCCGGGCACGACTGCGCCGTTCCCCCTTCAGGGAGCTTTTTGAGCGGCGAACAGCGAGCAACTGGAGTTGCTCCAACCGCCGCAGCAAATCGGCGCTGATCAGGGCATTCACGTGGGTAGCCTTGTTTGGAATTAACCTGATGGAGACTTTGCTTGGGGACAAGCACGACCTGAGTCATTTCGAAGGCCATGGTAATTCTATGGTTCCCTACCCACTTGACAGCGTCTTCGGTCTTGGGAGCGTTGTGAGGTGACCTTTCCAGTAACTCAGGCACGTGAAGCCCGGCTCGTGGAGTGCCGTTTTGCTCGCCGAGACGATGTGATGTCGCTTTCAGGATGGGCTCGCTCGGTTCGAAGCGATGACCCATTGTCAGTCCAGGACACAGCCGAATACGCTGATATTGCGGCAGAAAAATGGCGCTACAGCCATAAGCAAGGCCGTTTGGGTGATTCCACTGATACGATTGAGTATTTGCTCACGAGGAATGCCACTTCCGAGGTAGCCGCCCTTTTGGTGGTGGAGGCCACCTGGCTTCCGAGCGCAAAACCGCTGGGATTTTGTTATTTTCGCCGTTCGTGGTCCCACAATCTTCTGGTTGATTTTCTTGGGACCCATCCCGAAGTCGTGCGTGCTGAGCACCCAATTAGGGGTGTCGGAGTTGGGCTGTTATTCGCGGTCATGTGGATTGGAGAAAAGTTGCAAACTGGAGATTTACGAGGCGAGGCAACCGACCAATCGGCCAAATTTTACCAGCGACAATTCCGCGATTACGGCATCCAGGATGAGTTTCGACTCAGCGCTGCAGAACAATCGATTTTTTTGGAAAAAATACGTGCAAAATGGAGGAGCACGGGCCTAGATTTTGAAGAGAGAAGATTGTAGGAAAATATTGGAAGAGAAAGGGTCACCTGTGAACGAAAAACTGCCCACAATCCCCAGCCAAAAAGGCGAAACGGCCAGCACGGTTTTCGTTGGTTACACCAACGGAAATGGCTTTGTCCCGGCCAGCTTTTCGGAAGTATCGGCTCAACCGTACGGTGGCACGGATAAAGGTGAGCCGGTTTCCCCGTCTTCCTCTCGTCTACCTGGGCGTACCTCTGTCTATCTGGGATGGGACTTCGATGACGACACGATGGTCTTGATCGGCTCCCGCTTTCGTGGCTCGCGGCCTTCGCGGCGGCGGCGCTTTGCGCCATCTGTGGCATAGAGTTGTGGTCCAGGGTGTGACCCTGAAGTGATTTGGAAAGGCGGCTTCACTAGGCCGCCTTTTTGCTTTCCTGAGAGGTCCATTTTTGGACGAGCGTTGATGAAGGTGATGATCACCTGAGTTGCGTTGTCAAAATGGTTACGGCAGGATGACGAAACTATGGCAGTCGCCCGTAAACCCGACTTTCGGCCCTACATTCCAGCCGACACCACCCTGCGCGAGTTTTCCATTCGCGCCCTCGTGTTAGGGACCATCCTCGGCATGGTCTTTGGGATGTCCTCCCTCTACTTGGCGTTAAAGGTAGGACTCACCGTCAGCGCCAGCATCCCGGTTGCCGTCATTTCGATCACCCTCTTTCGCTTGTGGGGGAAAATGGGCGGGCGCGACGCCACCATCCTCGAACACAATCTTGCGCAAACGGCGGGTTCTGCCGGTGAATCGATCGCCTTTGGCGTCGGGGTGACCATGCCGGCGATCTTGATCCTGGGCTTCGATCTGGAGATTTATCGGGTGCTGCTGGTGGCGGTCTTGGGTGGGCTTCTCGGGATTTTGATGATGATCCCACTCCGGCGATCATTGATCGTTCTCCAGCATGGCGAATTGAAATATCCAGAGGGAACGGCCTGCGCGGAGGTGCTCAAGAGTGGTGCCAATGCGGAATCACGGGCAGCGGCAGACATCACTCATCGCCAAGACAAACTGGCGACCGGCATTAGCGCCAAAACGATATTCGCCGGGTTTGGGATCGGACTCGCCTATAAAACGCTCAATTCGCTCCTGCGGTTGTGGAAGGACAGTCCGGGAATCGTCTTTGGCGCACCGCTTCGGAACGGATCGCTATCAGCAGAGATTTCACCCGAACTGCTCGGGGTCGGCTACATCATTGGCCCCAAGATCGCGGGCGTCATGGCCGCCGGGGGGGTCCTAAGCTACCTGGTCTTGATCCCGATGATCCGATATTTTGGCGAAGGATTGAGCGAACCCCTTTCGCCGGCGGTAAAGCTGATCCGGGATATGGGTCCGGGGGAAATCCGCGGCGGCTACATCCTCTACATCGGCGCGGGGGCGGTTGCAGCCGGTGGCATCATCAGTCTTATCCGATCGCTGCCGACCATCTGGCATGGATTAAAGGCTGGATTGGCGGATCTCCAAGGGAGCGCCAGCAAAGGTAATGCGAACGCCATTGGGGGCATTCAACCGCGAACGGACCGCGATCTATCGATGCGCTTTGTCTTGATCGGCGTTCTCGTATTGATAACGGCCATCACCCTTGCTCCGCAGCTCAACATGAATCTGGTGGGTGCGGGATTAATTGTGATTCTCGGATTTTTCTTTGTGACCGTCTCGTCACGGCTCACTGGTGAGATCGGGTCATCATCCAATCCCGTCTCGGGCATGATGATTGCGACCTTGCTGCTAACCTGCCTGGTTTTCCTTGGGCTAGGCTGGACCGGCAAACCCTTCTACGTCACGGCGTTGTCGGTCGGAGCGATTGTTTGCATTGCCTGCTCCAACGGTGGAACCACGTCGCAAGACCTCAAGACCGGCTACCTGATCGGATCAACGCCCAAGCTACAGCAAGTCGCCATTTTGATCGGTGCCTTCGCATCGGCGGTCGCGCTAGGGCCCACGCTGTTGGCTCTCAATCGCTACGGGACCGCTTACGTCGATGCCGCCGAAGTCATGCCCAACCTGCAAGTTCCGGTCGCGGAATTGGCCAAGCTTCCTCATCGACATCTAACCGGACCGCAAGCCCGTACCGATACACGTGAATTTGCCGTGTGGCACCAGGATGATCCAGGCACTGGCAATGCCCGCGAATTTCTCCTCGACAGTCAAGGCAAGGCTGTCTGGTACGTTGATCCAGGCATCAATGGCACCGTGAAAAAGCTGCCTGATGGAACCGTGGTCAACAAATTCGATGCTCCCAAGGCCACCTTGGTCAGTTACATTATCAAGGGAATTCTGGACCGCCGATTGCCATGGGGTCTGGTTCTATTTGGAGTCATGTTGGCCGTCACGCTTGAGCTTTGCGGTGTCGGTTCGTTGGCTTTCGCCGTCGGCGTCTACCTACCGATTGCGACATCGCTTCCGATTTTCATCGGCGGCATGATCCGATGGTGGGCTGACCGAAGCGATCTACGTCGACTGGAAGCTGCAGGATTAACGCCGGAACAGATCACGGCTGAAGGAGACAAAAGCCCCGGGGTGCTCATGGCCTCGGGCTATATCGCCGGGGGAGCCATTGCCGGCATCCTCATTGCTTTTGTGCAGGGACTGTTTGAAAAGATCGACGGAGATATCTCAGATTGGTCCAAACGGGTGAATCCGTTCTTTGAAGGCCTGGATGCCACCGCCCATCCGTTCGCTGATGCCCTTTCATTGATTCCGTATGCGATCCTATGTGCGATGCTGGCGATGGCTGCCCGACGCCTGATTTTGACCGATCGCAAGACAGTCTAAATCCGAAGTGGAAACAAAAGCGCGTTTTATACTAGGAGTTTGATGTTTCCGAATCGACGTTGATTGTGTGAATTGAGACCCGAGGCAGTCTGGCGGGAAACAAGAAACACCAAACTTTTATGAATTTACGCGACGCCTACCGACAAAAGATCGATGCCCAACTGGAGGAAGCCTCCGCCCGCTTGGCGATACTAAAAGCCCGAGCCAAACTGGCCGTCGCCGAAGGGCGAATCTATGCGAACGACGAGCTTGGGGTCACAGATGAAAAGATTGCCCAGCTCAAGTCGAAATTGAAGGACTTGGGAGAGGCCTCTGGAAGTGCCTGGGAGGAAATGAAGGTGGGGATAGAGGCAGCGTGGGAGGAGATTGCCAGCGCCAGCCGCAAGGCAGCGGAGAAATTCAAGGCAGAACCGCCTGCGACAGGTCCCATCAAACCGACCCAAGTAGAGCCGTCGTAATCTGCGGATGGTTCAAGGACTAAATAGGGACATTGCCCTAAAGCACCTGCATGACCAAAACAGCCGGTCCGATTGATCCAGCGGTCACGATTGGCCACGTCCACCTGAAGGTCGCTGATATCGAGCGGGCGCTTGGGTTTTATTGCGGCGTGCTCGGATTTGAATTGCAGCAACGGTTTGGGCGGCAGGCCGCCTTCATTTCGGCGGGGGGCTATCATCACCATATTGGCCTGAACACCTGGGAAAGCCTGGGCGGAAGTCCACCGCCGCCACAAGCGACCGGCCTGTATCATTTGGCCATCCTTTATCCGAATAGACGCCAACTGGCGAATGCGGTGAAGCGGGTGCTGGACGCAGGCATTGAACTGGACGGCGCGTCGGACCACGGGGTGAGTGAGGCGATTTATCTTCGCGATCCCGATGAAAATGGGGTCGAACTGTATCGCGACCGCCCGCGAGATCAATGGCCGATCGACGCACAAGGTGAGCTAGCCATGTACACGCGAGCATTGGATTTGAGTGCCTTGCTGGGTGAGGTCGAGGCCGGTTGATTCCTCTGATCACAACGTACCTGTTATTGACTGCGGTATGAGAAAAACCCTTTTCGATCGGCTGAGGTGCCAGCCAGTCGTCGCATTGACCGATGCGCCCGTCATTCGATCGGAACATCCAAGAGGGGCCGAAAGGCCCTCAATCGCAACAGAAAGTCGTGCGGCATCCGTCTGGCGGCAGACAATCATCGTATTTTGCATGGGAATTCTGGCGACTTTTGCCAGTATGGCCGCGATCAGTGGCAAAGTCGTCGATGTTAACGGGGTTCCACTCTCTGGAGCCGTGGTCGCGCTCGAGAAATCGGAAATTCAGGCGATTTCACGCGATGATGGCAGCTTTTCTTTGGATGCTCCCGGCACCCAAGGTGACATCCTGGCAGTGACAAAGACCGGATTCTTGACCTGGCGAGGATTGGTCCTCACACCGGATGCAAACGTTACCATTCGGATGATCGTCTGTGCGGATACGGCGACGGATATCGATGGCAATGTGTACCAGGCGGTTCGATTGGGCAATCAGGTCTGGACCGTGACGAACCTCCGAACCAAACGATTTAACGACGGGTCCCCAATTCCATTTGATGCCGCCACTCCAGGCTGGAAGGACAATACCACTCCACTGTATTGTTTCCTCAAGGACGTCTCCGACCCGTCCGTCGTTGATCGATTTGGCCTGCTCTACAACTTCTACGCGGTGGATACCAAGAAACTGGCTCCCGTCGGCTGGCATGTGCCCACGGCGCAAGAATGGGTCGAATTCGAGCAATTCCTCATCCAGGAAGGTTTCAATTGGGATGGCTCGACGGTTGGCGACAAGATTGCCAAGGCCATCGCCGCCGGTACAGATTGGAACTCGACAACGGTCGAAGGTGCCATCGGCAACGATTTGACCAAGAACAATGCGAGTGGTTTCTCAGCCTACGGAACCGGTTTTCGCCATGAATCGGGCATTTTCGAGCCAGCGGGACGATACACTGGTTGGTGGACATCGACACCCGCATCGAGCGACCACGCCGGGATGATCGACCTGCACTTCAACCAAGCGGATTGGAGTAATGCGCACCATTATCGTTCGGCCTGTGGATATCCGGTCCGATTAATTCGGGATTATCGGGGAAAGCCATTCAACGATGCGGCGTATCGGGCCGAACAGCAAGCTAAGGCGGATCGCCCGGCCCTACCGTTCGGGGCCTTCACCGAAGGCTTGGTGGTCTGGAATGGGACCACTTTGACCAATGGTTCGGGCTGGATTCACGGAGCCGAGCTCGGCGCATCCGTATCTCTGGACGAACCGGATGCAGACGGCAAACGGGCCATCCATTTCCACGCATCCTCCCCGAATTATCGACAAATAGCGTTGGGCTGGCAGTGGGCCGCCGAAAAAGAGAGTGGAGTAAATCCTCGCCCATTCGGCGCGGTCTCTTTTTCCTTAAAAATTACCGGCTCCAAGAAAATGGAGGAATTGTTCTTCGAGGTAAACGCCGATGATTCTGCTCCGGTATCGATCCGACCATTCCAACCCAGTTTCCTGGATGGTTCATGGCATCGGGTTACCATTCCTCTTTCGGACATTCGATGGAATCCTGCATCGACGAACAGAGAGATTCGCGGGTTCACGCTATCCACTTTTGTATGGGATGCCGCCGATTTCGACATCTTCGTCGGAAACATCAGCTTTGAACGGGAAGCGACACCCACCAGGAGTAGTCCGACCCATTCAGCGACGGGGCAGGTGGGTTTAGTTCGCGGACAGCCCATCCCGGGTCGACTGGAGTGCGCGTTTTACGATCTGGGCGGCGAGTCGGTCGCCTATCATGACACGACGCCGATCAATATCCTCGGCGCGGTGCTCAACCAACGACCGATACATCAACGTCCCCATGCAACGGCCTACCATTGGGACTTCCGTAAAGACGAGGGTGTGGATGTCTCGTTTGTGAAAGACTTCGCCGATTTGAATCATACCAACCTGGTCGACCCGCCGATCAACCAATTGTATATCGGCGGCACGGAGGATGGCGAGTGGTGCAAGTACACCATCGATGTGAAAAACGCCGGGACTTATAAAATCATGGCAGCGTACGGGAACATCGCCGGGATGAAACCGTTGCGATTCTCGGTGGACGGCAAGATGGCGGTAGAATGCCCCTGCCCTGTGGTCACAGGCGGCATGCACAAATGGACGCGGGAGGAAATCGGGCGAATCACCTTTCCCGAAGCGGGCGTCCGCGTGCTGACGCTCCACTATGAACGCGGATACAACCTCGGGTATTTTGATTTTGAAGAGGTGAAGTAGCGTCGGGGCTCCCGGCGACCATCCATTTTCCTTAATCTGTGAGAATTTGCGTCAAGCTGCCAAGAAAGACGTTGCGCAAGTTGCTGATTGCGCTGGCACTGCTTCTGCTGCTTCCGCCCCTGATTGAGCGAGCTCGCGGGAGGATTTCCGTGGCTCGATACAAGCGAGAATTAGAAGCCAGAGGTGAAACGCTGGATGTTCACAAATTGATTGGCTCACCGGTAGCGGGTACAGAAAATCGCGCATCAGATTTTATCCAACTGACATCAGCGATGCACAGGGGAACAATCATGCCTTCAGGTCACCCTCCTCCGACCATGAAATGGGTCATGCCCGGCAAAGCGATGGTTGGATTTCGTGAACAAGAATGGATCGATGACAAAACCAACTATAACTGGTCTGAACTGGCTGCCGATTTAGCAACCAATCAGCCTACGCTGAATCAGTTACGGATCGTCCTTACAAATGGCACGTTTGACTTCCAGATTGACTATTCTCATGGTTTTGACATTCAATTACCCTACACCTTGTAGGAGCGAAATCGCTCAGCCAGCTCGTCAAAGTCGCGCGAGCGGAAACGCAGCGATCGATGGTGTTGTGCGCGGTCGCTTTGAAACGCCATTTAGTTCGTCGCGGAAAGCCCGCGCCAAACCTGGGAGCGTTGGTGCCGGAATTTCTTCCGTCCGTCCCCATCGATTACATGGATGGTAGGCCGATGAAGTACCGACTGAACTCCGATGGGAATTGGATGCTTTATTCCGTCGGTGAAAACGGCGTTGATGATGGTGGCGATGCTTCGGCCAACGACAACGGGCAAAGATATTCGACGATTTGGGCAGGTCGGGATGCTGTCTGGCCTAAAGCCGTTTCCCGGGAAGAGATCGACGTGTGGCGTAACGGGGCGGTTAGGAAATAGCCGCTCCGCGGCGGACTTTCCAATTTTGCACCCATCCACTACCCTTTAATTCCCGGGTACAGCAACGACCGCAAGCCGCATGAAATACGAACTCGTATTGCAATGGCCAATGTCCTCCATCAAGGACTACGACAACCTAATCGGAATCGAGGAAGCGATCATCGAAGGAATCAGGGGTATTCGGAAGGTCGATGGTCACGACGCGGGTTCCAGTGAGATGAACATCTTTATCTTCACTGATCATCCGAAACTGGCCTTTGAACGTGTGGAGCAAATTCCATATATAACAACGATTATGTCACATATGAAAGCGACCTACCATCATATCGGAAAAGATGAATTCACAGTTCTATATCCAGCGGGCCTCAAATCGGTCTACGGAGATGGTTTCCGCCGCGCTTCCGTACGCAGAACCTGAGGGGGCGCTATTCGAAAACTTCAAACAGGCTAGCCCGACATCGAGGCAGACACCGACGACGCCAGTCGACAGTTTTGGCGTCGACGCCAGCGGAATACAAGTTGGACGGGGGAGTACGGTCGCAGGGAGCGACCCTAGGCCAGATGTTCCTCCTTGGGGATTTTGTAACTCTCGATTGGATTATCGGACTTGATGAATTTCTCGGGTCTTTCGCCTTTTCCTTTCGGATAGACGATGAGCATAACCGATTTTTCGTCGGTTAAATCGATGGATTCGCCAAATTCAAACTCGGCGATTTCGACCCTGACGATATTTATTTTTCCATCGAAACGAAGGTGATGCTCGTCGACAAGCTCCCATTTGAACGTCTCCCTGCCACAGTAGTCGATATTGAAGTAATCAATTGCTCCCGTGCCGTCGGCAAAGAATACAAGGGTCTCGTCAAAGTGGCCTCCAGGATTGAAAGTGCCCCCAAATACCGACCAACGTCTCAAACTGTTTCCCGGTGTCCATTTTTTGTAAGCGTGGCATCAAGTATCTGGGCATGCAATTCAGTGCACCTAAAGGCAGCAGCAGTTCGCCCTCTTCCAGTACGGGCAAGCGTAAGGCGTGACTGTACCAGAGTTTACCGCGCGATAACTCCGCGTCCCTTGGAAACTATTCGACCGCGAGCTTTTCAACTTTTGGCACCCGCAAAGGAAATCATTTAATTCGGTCCAAAGCGGCTTGGCTGGGACGTTACCCAAGGGTTTAGCAGGGTTGCATGACTAAAGATGAGGTCGAATTCCCATGGGCGAAGGAATGGAAATTGGCGACTTGGGTAACTTCCGCGACACCATCAAACGTGGATGATTTCACCGAACTTGTTGACACTGGGTGTTGCCACCAGCGACGGAATTCTGCGTAAGTCGTTGATGGAGAATAGTGGCGGAGAGAGGGGGATTCGAACCCCCGATACCCCTTTTGAGAGTATACCGGTTTAGCAAACCAGCGCCTTCAGCCACTCGGCCATCTCTCCGCTCAGCGGAGAGGAAACACGGTCGGGGACGTCCGGTCAACCGACTTTCGCCCCTTCAGGGCTGAAAATCGTTTTGGGTCGGACCTAGTGTCGTGTTTCCGAAGTAGCTTGCAGTTTGTTGCGCCTAAAATGCCCCAGGGCGAGGCGCGAGGCGGTCGAATATTGAAATGTGGCCGACGAGCAACGAAGCCCTGGGGCGTTTTAGTGGAGTGGTCTTGGAACAGTTGGGAATTCGCAGCAGGTCCTGCTGACGGCGATTCAGAATCGCTATTGCTGGATTGGCCGGGGCGGTAGGGGAACCGTCTCCGGATTTGATTAGGGACTCGCACGAGGTCGTCCCATTGGGAGGGGGAATGACTCCGGGATTGCCTCGGGGGTCAGGGATGGGTCAAACTGGCCGAGCGAATGATAAATTCAACCGCAGTTCCCGTTCCAGCTCGGACTTTTCAGGTGGACCAGCTGTCCGTCGAAGTATTCTCAACGATTGGGGAGCTTTCGACCTCCATGGCGGTGCGGGTTGGTGAATTGCTCAGTGAGGCAATCCGTCGCCAGGGATCGGCGGCGGCCATTCTGGCTACGGGGAATTCGCAAATCCGTTTCCTCAAGGAGCTGACGGCCATGGGCGGTGTTGATTGGTCCAGGGTGACTCTCTTCCACATGGATGAGTATCTGGGCATTTCGGGGAATCATCCGGCGTCATTTCGTCGATATATGCGGGAAAAGGTGGAGTCGCTCGTCAAACCCGGCGCATTCCATTACTTGGATGGCGAGGCGCTGGAACCACTCGATGAATGTGATCGGTACACCCGCCTGCTCCAGGATCAAATGATCGACTTGTGCTGCCTGGGTGTCGGTGAAAACGGGCATCTGGCCTTTAACGACCCGCCAGTGGCGCGGTTTGATGACCCGCATTGGGTCAAGCTGGTGAAGCTGGATGACGACTGCAAGATGCAGCAGGTGAAGGAGGGGCACTTTAGCTCGCTGGAAACCGTACCGCCTTACGCCCTAACGTTGACCATTCCCGCGTTGCGGTCGGCTCGGAAGTTGTTGTGCCTGGCACCCGAGTTTCGGAAGGCGAAGCCGATCGCAGCCGCCTTGGAAGGGCCGGTGTCGACTGCTTGTCCAGCCTCCATCTTACGGGAAACACCCCATGCCACGTTGCTGCTGGACCTCGACTCATCGTCGCGGCTCAGCCGATAGCCACGGTTGTTTCCACCGCCCCACCCATGAGAATCCTGGCCCTCGATCACGGCACCCGGCGCATCGGTGTGGCGGTGAGCGATGAACTAAAAATGATCGCTCAACCGGTCGAATTTATTCCCGCAGTACCCTTTACCGCCTTTTTGGATCGGCTGAGAATCTTGATTCGTGAGAAGGAAGTTGAGCTCATCTTGATCGGCATGCCGCGAAACATGGATGGAAGCTACGGCGAGGCGGCCAAACGGGTGCGCGAGTTCATCACTGTTCTGCAAGAAGCGGTGACCATTCCTCTCAAGGTCTGGGATGAGCGATTGACCTCCAGACAGGCGGAGCGGCTGTTGATTGAGGGGAACGTGGGACGCAAAGACCGAAAAGGGAAGATTGATAAGACGGCAGCGGCCCTGCTCCTTCAAAGTTACCTCGACAGCCTGATATTGGCCTAGGCACCGATGGCGCAGGCACCGACCACTTTGGACACCGGTTTGGATTCCAAAGCGACCGAAAAGGATGCGCTGGAGCCGATCGAAGTTCCTCCCGGGCAGGCGCGGTTGCGGATGATCGTGGCCTACGAGGGAACACATTACTTTGGCTGGCAATGGCAGGACGGCCAGGTATCGGTCCAGCAGCGCATAGAGGAGGCACTGGCAAAGCTCTTTCGCCGGGCTTCCCGGGTCAGCGGTTCCAGTCGAACCGATACCGGCGTTCATGCTCTGGGGATGGTGGCTCATTTTGATGTGCCCGAGGAGGACTGGCGAATGGAGCCGCGCAAGCTGGTGTTGGCGGCCAATGCCCATCTTCCAAACGACATTCGGGTGTTAAGCGCGGTGCGGGCAAAACCAACTTTTCATTCCCGTTTCTCGGCGCGTGGGAAGCAATATCGGTATCTGGTTTGGAATCATGCGGCCCATCATCCGCTGTTGATGGCACAGTCGTGGCATGTTCCGTGGGTACTGGATTTTTCCCGGATGAAGCAGGCGGCGGCCGGCTTGGTGGGGCGTCGCGATTTTCTGGCTTTCAGTGCGAGCCCGGGATACGAGCGACAACATACGGTGCGGAATCTGACCCGGTGCGAAATTCGGAGGTCCGGCCCCCTGCTCACCTTTATTATCGAGGCAGACGGTTTTCTGTATAAGATGTGTCGAGGGATTGTGGGAACGCTGGTCCAAGTGGGTAACGGCAAGATCGCGACCACCGATTTGCCTCCCTTATTGGCGACACGAGACCGCTGTTTGACCGGCATGACGGCTCCGGCGCACGGTTTGGTGTTGCACCAGGTTTTTTATCCTCCCCGGGCGTAGGGGCAGATCGGCGGGTCTTGGGCCTCGGGGACTGGCGATTTGGGCCGGGGGCTCTCGAAGTGTGTTGGGTTCCGGGTTTTTGACCCGCATGGCTGCTCTGGAACGGGTTGCGGCCCGGTGGCTCGACAGAGTCTCGCTACCGATGTTGCTCTTTTTCAATCGGTTACAATTGAATCGAACAGGTTATGAGCCGAGTTGAAATTTAAAATAGCTAGCGCCTGGCAGAGTGGCACGCGAAGACTCTGGCATTGGGACGACACGAGATGTTGGTCTAACGGAAAGACGAAGTCTAAATCGATCGTACATCGCACATGAATCTGGTCTTGGTAGAACCGGAAATAGCGCCGAATACGGGGAACATCGCCCGTCTTTGCGCGGCGACGCGAACGTCGTTGCACCTGATTGAGCCGCTTGGTTTTCGGTTGGATGACCGCGAGCTGAAGCGGGCGGGCATGGACTACTGGAAGCAGGTGGACTGGAGAACCTGGTCAAACTGGACAGAGTTTCAGGCAGCTCTGCTTCCGGGCGCGCGCCTCTGGCTCATCGAGTCGAATGGGCCGATCCGGTATACCGACGCCGCGTTTGGTGTCGACGACTATCTGGTCTTTGGTCGTGAAACGGCCGGTTTGCCGCAGCGTCTGTTGGAAGACCATCGAGACGGTTGGCTGAGGATTCCCATGGCCAACGCCGAAGCCCGCTCTCTCAATCTGGCCAATTGCGCGGCGATGGTGTTGGCGGAGGCGATGCGGCAACTGAATTGGCCCGGTGGTGGTTGAAAGCATTGCGGGATGGTCGAAACTGGGTTTGATTGCCAGTTGTGAGTTTTGCCCTGCGCCATAGTAAGCTGGCCGATCTGGCGGCCAAAGTCGAACGAGGGGTACGCCTGGATGAGGCGGACGCCCTTCGCCTGTATCAAACGGCGGATTTGAATGCCCTGGGGGCTCTGGCCAGTATGGCCAATGAACGGCGAAATGGTCGGCATGCATCGTACATCCTCAACCGGTACATCAACTACTCAAACTACTGCATCCTCAGTTGCCAATTTTGCGCTTTTTCACGGAAAAAGAGGGATCGCGATGGCTTCGAATTGACCGCTGAGCAGATGGTAGAGAAGGCGCGCGAGGCGTTAGCATTAGGTATCACCGAATTGCACATCGTGGGGGGATTGCACCCATCGTTGCCATTCAGCTACTACACGGGCTTTCTTCGCGCCTTGCAGGCGTTGGACCCGCGCTTGCAGCTCAAGTGCTTTACCGCCATCGAAGTTCTTCATCTGGCCTGGCTGGCGCGGAAACCGGTTCGAGAGGTCTTGATCGAACTCAAAGAGGCCGGTTTGGCAGCTCTGACCGGTGGCGGAGCCGAAGTTTTCGCGCCATCGGTTCGCCAAAAAATAGCCACCGGCAAAGAAAGCGCAGCCGAGTACCTGGAAGTCCATCGCACCTGGCATTTGCTCGGTGGACGCAGCACGTGCACCCTGTTGTTTGGGCATTTGGAAAGTCACGCGGATCGGGTCGATCACCTGCGCCAATTAAGAGCGCTCCAGGATGAAACCCATGGCTTTACCGGTTTTATTCCCCTGCCCTATCAACCGGACAACAATCGGCTCCCGGTACAGCATGCCCCCACGGGGAACGATCTCCTGCGCACGATGGCGGTCTCGCGCCTCTATTTGGATAACTTCGACCATATTACGGCCTATTGGGTGGGCATGGGTCTGAGGATGGCGCAGGTTGCCTTAAGCTATGGGGCCGACGATTTGCACGGCACGATCATTGAGGAGCACATCTTTCACATGGCGGGAGCGCAATCTCCGCAACTCCAGCACCAAAAAGACCTGATCAAAGCAATCCGCGAGGCCGGTCGGATTCCGGTTCAGCGCAATACCTTTTACGAGCCAATCAAAGTCTGGAAGGAATCTGAGACGACGGCAGCGGCCACCAGCGAGGCGGGAGGCGATGCCAGCGTGGGCCGGGTGGAGGAAACGAATGCGGCGACAGCCCAGAGTTGAGAATTGGCGTCGCCAGCCCAGGCCGCTAGGCTCTGGCCGGGTTTGACTGGTGCCCGGCCATCGTGGGCTCTGGAATCCGTACCCTGTCTACGCTCATCTTTTCTGTCGCCATGCTCGCACGCCGTGTCATTCCCTGTTTGGACGTTCATGATGGACAGGTCACTCGTGGGGTTCAGTTTGGTCGCGCTGAGGATGGCGGACTGAGGTCGGTGGGCGATCCAGTGGAGTTGGCCCTGCGCTACAATGATCAAGGAGCAGACGAGTTGGTCTTTTTTGACATCACGGCCAGTGCTCATGGGCGGACCTCCATGATTGGTGTGATTGAGCGAACGGCGGACTGTTGTTTCATGCCGCTGACGGTGGGAGGCGGCATCCGGACCGTGGCCGATATGGGAGCCATGCTCAAAGCGGGTGCGGACAAGGTGAGTATCAACTCCAGTGCCCTGGCTGAACCCGATTTGATTCGCGCAGGAGCCGAAAAGTATGGCAGCCAATGCATTGTGGTTTCGATTGATTGCCGACGGGCGGAGGCGGGCCGTTGGGAGGTCTACGCCAAGGGAGGACGCCAAGCTACGGGCCTCGATGCGGTCGATTGGGCACGCACGGCGGTCGGACTGGGAGCGGGCGAAATTGTCTTGAACTCGATTGATGGGGATGGAACCCGCAAAGGCTTTGACTTGGAGATTACGCGACGGATCAGCGAGGCGGTAGGCGTACCGGTCGTAGCCTCAGGAGGCGCGGGAAGCCGGGAACATATGGCGGAGGTGTTGCTGGAAGGGCGGGCCGATGCGGTGTTGGCGGCAAGCATCTTTCACCATGGCGATTTCACGGTGCGGCAGGTGAAGGAATACATTGCATCGCGTGGAATACCGGTCCGTCTCACCTGAGCCGAAGAGCGTATGGGAACGTGGAATTCTTCTCCCTGGATACCGGTGGCGATGCTGTTAGGGAGCAACATCTTCATGACCTTTGCCTGGTATGGGCATTTGCGTTCATGCCAATCACTGCTCAGAAATAGCCATCTGTAGTTTCAACCGATATCGTTTTCCGACAATGAAGTTTCTCGACCAAATCAAGTGGAACGCGGACGGATTGGTGCCAGCCATCATCCAGGAACAATCTACCGGACGGGTGCTGATGATGGCGTGGATGAACCGGGCCTCGCTTGAGCAGACCCTTAAGACCCAGAAGACGTGGTTTTGGAGCCGGTCGCGACAGAAGTTCTGGATGAAAGGCGAAACCTCCGGGCATGTGCAAGTGGTCAAGTCGGTATCGTTTGACTGCGATGCCGATACCGTTCTTATCCAGGTGGAGCAAACCGGTGCGGCCTGTCACGAGGGTTATCACTCGTGCTTTTTTCGGACGGTCGATCCGTCGGGAGAATCGTGGTCGGTTTCCGAAGCCCAATTTCAAACGCCGGACCAAATTTATGGTCGGGCATAGGGTGCCGAGTCGGGGTACGGGAATCGTGCCTCCCACCCCATGATTCGCGTGGATGATTTTGTCACGCCGGGGAGTCCGGCTTGGTGGATTTGCCTGGGCCTCAGTCTGTTTGGGCGGAGCTGTGACCTGGGCTCCACATACGCGGGTACTCCCAATCTGGTGTTGGAAGGAAATCCGTTTGCCAAACGACTGGGCTGGCGCCTGGGGGTTCCTTTGAACGTAGGGCTTTGCTTGATCATTGCCGCACTACCCATGATGGCGATCTCCTTGACCACATCGAGCCTGCTGGTGGCGGCCCGCAATCTTCAGTCGGTCTGGCTGATGCGGACGATGGGTGAACTGCGGTATCGCCAATGGATGTCTGAGCAAGTGTCGGAAACGCCTATTCTAACCTTGCTCGGTTGTTTCTGGGGGGAGTCGGGGCTAACCGCATTGGTTGGATTGCCGCTGGTACTATTCAGTGATTGGGAATTGGTCCCCTTTGCGGTGGGTTGTGGGATTATGATCTATGGCGTCTTGGTGGCATTTTTTACCACCTTGGGGGTGTGGCGGAGGCGGTTTTAAGGCAGGAGATTTGGGGTTGGCGGGGTTTCCCTCTGACTTGATCATCGACTCGGGCCTGGGGCCGACGATTAAGCCGCGCTTTTGCGGAGCGGGCGTAGTCCCGACCGCCTCCGGCTCGACGGAGTCTCGCACTACCGATGTTACTTTCGTTCAACAGCTTACGATTGAATTCACCCGGAATTTCGACTAGGTGAATTGGCGAGACCTTTCAATTTCGATTCCAGTCTTGGATGGTTTTCCAGGCGATCGCCTGGAGGAAGGTGGATTCCTCGACGGATACTCCCTCGGGACTATATGTCAAGCCTTCGGGATTGACTCCGAAGATGGTCGCATAGAGGACGGCGGCGGCGAGGTAGCTGCCGTGGATGGTTTCGTGCTCATGGTCGGGTCCCAGCATGGCGAAAGCGGGCCGGGCTCGGAGAGCGTTGCGAAAGGCGAGGCCGACCGGGGCGACCGGGATTCCCAATTCGCGGCCAATGGTTTTGTGGGCCTCGGCGATGGTTTCCAACGAGACCCAGTTTAATCGCTCATAGGGCCATGCCATGAAAAGCACGGTCTTGCCGCCGAGAGAATTGATTTCCGCATGGAACAGGCGTGCCTGGTGATAAAACGGTTCGACGGTGTGCTCGGTTAATTCCGGGATAGCCTCCTGCAATACCACCACGTCGAAGTGGCCTTCCTTGAGCTTGTCGTGCACCCACGGCAGGCCCTGAAGATTCTGTAGGGTTGCACCTCCTTTGGTGGCTCGATCCGCTACGACGCTTTGTAGGGCCGGGGATTTCCTGGCCAACTGCTGGACGTGATGTTCCAGTCCGCCATTGAAGCAGGTAAAGCTATTGCCGATGAACAGGAGTCGATGGGGCATGTTGGTCGTCGGCTGATTCTCTGCCCCGGGGGCGGCTTGACACGCCAGTGCCAGAAGAAATATCGGAAGCCAGCGCGCGCCGCGGACAACATTCATTATCCGAGGCTATCGGGAAACGCAGGAAAGAGCCATGGCGATGATTTTTGATGGCGTCGAGTGGCAGGACCTGAGAAGGCATGACATTGACGCATGACTGTCACCACCAGATTGGCCGATCGGGACTCGGACCTGCGCGCTATCCAAGCTCTTCAGACCCAAAATCTCAGGCGAAACGTGAGTGATTCCGAAGCTGCGGAATTCGGATTCCTCATGGCTGAATTCGACCTGGAATTTCTCCGCCAGATGCATCGCAGCCGTGCGTCCATTGTCGCGGTCAACAGGGATGTCGTTGTGGGATATGCCCTGGTGGCAACCAAGGCCATTCGCGATGGGAATCCACTGTTAACGGCCTTGTTTGACCAGATCGACCAATTGGAGTTCCAAGGGCGACGGCTGGCCGAGAGCGATTATGTGGTGGTGGGGCAGTTGTGCGTGGCCAAGGAATATCGCGGCCAGGGATTGGTGCCACGGCTTTACCAGCATTTCCGGTCTTCTCTCGAGGCAGACCATGCCTTTGCCATCACCGAGGTGGCAAAGGCCAATCATCGGTCGCTCAAGGCCCATCGAAAGGTCGGCTTTGAAACGATTCATGTCATGCTTTATGAGGGGTTGGAATGGGAAGTGGTGCTGTGGGATTGGACCCAGGTGTGAAATCGAGCGATAACATCCATTCAGGGAGCTGGCGTCGAATGATCCATGGTCGCGATTCTGCGCTGCTCCTGAGTTAATAAGACGCTGTGCGATGACAACGCATCTTCTTGCCCCCATATCGTGGGAACGCATGATTCGGTCCGTGGAAAAGGTCCGGGAGCGACTTCATAGAGCGACCGCAGCCCTTGAAACGGCGGGGATCCCTTACGCCGTTGCTGGAGGGAATGCTGTGGCCGCCTGGGTTTCGCGCGTTGATGAGGCAGCGGTTCGAACGACTCGCGATGTCGATATTCTGCTCAGGCGGACCGACTTGGATAGCGCAAGAACCGCCCTATCGGAGGCCGGATTTATCTACCGGAGAGTGAGTGGACTGGGGATGCCCGGCAGTTTGGACATCTTTCTGGACGGTGAGAATGCCAGCGCACGCGACGCGATTCATATTATTCCGGCCAACGAAAAGCTTCGGGTGGACTATGCGCTACCTACTCCCGATGTGACCGCCGCCGAGCATGATGGACCCTTCAAGGTCATCAGCTTGGAAGGGTTGGTCTGCATGAAGCTCACGTCGTTTCGCGACAAAGATCGCACGCACCTTCGGGATATGATCGAAATAGGCCTGATTGATTCCGGATGGCTGGAACGGATACCGGAGGTCGTTCGCCCTAGACTCGCAGAGTTGCTGAACACGCCGGAGGGATAATGGGAGCGAGCGGAGGTTTAACGAATGACAGCGAGGAGATCGATGACATCTCGGTCCTTTGGACGGCCGTTTAGCTTGGCTATTGCGGAATTGGCCTAGTCCGGACCGCCAGGCAGGTCTGAAGACCCGCGATACAGCCGACAGGAAAGTCGGCGGTACGGGGGACTCGCAGGAGCTTGTCCCTCCCGTGCTCGGCCTTTCGATGGTTATGGAATTTGCGCGATTCGGAAGAACTGCGGGCTGCCGCTGACATTGACCAACTGGGTAATGGAGGTGTTGGTGGCGAGGAAGGCAGACCCGAAATTCACCCAGGTGAAGGCATTGGTGGAGCTCTGAATTTGGAAGGTGTAGCCGGGGGTCACCGACAGATTGAGCTGCAATTGGCTAACCGTAGCCGTCAACGATGAATAGGAAGCCGGTGGGGCGATCAAGACCGTGGGCGGAGCCGTGTATCCGCTCCCGCCTTTGGTGACGGTGATCGCGGTCACAACCCCATTTTGGACGGTTGCCACCGCTGTCGCACCGGTTCCCGTTCCGATCAAGCTCACTGGAGGCGCGGTTGACCCGTAGCCGTGACCGCCGTCGGTGACCGAAATAGCCAACACAGCATCATTGGTGAGCGACGAGGTTGCGATTGCTTGGGTCGGTGGGAATGGAGGCGGATCAAGGACGATTGTCACCGACGAGCTGTAGCCACGTCCTGGTTCGTCGGCATTAATCGCAACGACCACCGAATTGGAAATGACAGTGGAAGCCGCCGCACCATGGCCACCGCCACCGACAAAAGTAACCGCAGGGGGATTGGTATAGCCGTAGCCGGCGTCGGTGATCTGATACCCGACAATGAACCCATTGACCACCTGGGCAGTGGCCAGGGCGGTATGAACCTTCTGCGGTTCGGGAACGCTATCGTAGTTATAGAGGCCCTGGACTTCGGCATCGGAGAGCGCCCGTGAATAGACGCGAACCTCATCTAGATAGCCATTGAACGCAGCCGCAGCGGCGTATTCAACCTGACTGATATCGCCGAGAATCAAGGGACCCGAAGACGTGTTGAGCGGGGTTGAGACCGTACCGGTTTCGATGGTGGTGCTTTTCTTGACCCCGTTAATATAGAAGGAAGAGAAGCCGAGGTTGGTGGTATAGGTCCAAACCAGATGCGTCCAGGTGCCCAAGGGAGTCAGGCCGGGTGCCACACTGGCGATCGCACCTCCGGCATCCATGGCAAAGGCATTGGGCTTGTAGCTCTTGTAATAGAGAGTGGTAAATCCCAACGGTCCACCGCCCCAGCCCACCAACCGTCCGTACGGAAGCGCGGTCTTGGCAATTGGCCCGACCCACAGGGCGATGGTTCGATCGCCATTGCCCGTGACTGGAAGCGGAACGACAGTTGAAAGGGAAGCTCCGTTGGTCAGGATGAGAGAGGAGTTGTTGGTCCCAAAACGGTCTGGCCCCAGATTTCCGCCAAAATTGGCGAGCGAAAGGCCATTGCCGCTCTGATCACTGAAATCGCCGCTAAACGGATAGAAGGCGACCAATCCGTTGGTAATAAACGCAGGCTGGGCCGAGCCCATGCGCGGGGACAGCAAAAGAATTGTGACGAGTAGGCAAATTCGAGAAATGGCTGTTACGGCTGTGCAGCGACGAGGGAAGCGCATAGGTGAATTTCGAGATATCCTAAACGAAACTCATTCGGGTTGTCGGAGAATTCAAGGCAAATTCGGATTGAATCGCATCGCTTCTACGAAATCTACCTACTCCACCTCAATTGATGCAAAGGCGGTAGCACCGTTGGAGCTCCTTGCGCATTGGCGGTTCCAAAGTAGGTTGGCTGGTACCAGACTGACAGAAACAGCGGGCGAGCGCCCGCACGACCGTACTGGTCATCATTGTCGGCGAAGTCAACTTCGGCGCCTGGGATTTCTGTCGGAATGGCTGTCATTGATCCATTACCGTGAAAATTTTTAGCAACACCGCTTTCCGCCGATGGGCCGGGGTAGTCGCCATCGCGCTGGGCGCGGCGCAAACCCAAGCTCAAACCACCGTCAGCGTCGATTCCACCAAGACGTGGCTCGGCTACATGAACGTTACTGATTCGGGCGGCAACTTTCAATTCGGCTCGGGCTGGGGCACTGCCGACTTGGACGCGTACTTCACCGGGGCCAGTACGCTAACCTTGACGCCCAACACGAGCATCGATCGGGACAAGCCCACAGACCCGTATTGGTGGGTTGGGGGAACCAATGGCGCTCCGAACAAGATCATGGAAGCCAACATGTACATCCAAGACGACACGTTGGCTGGTCAATCGATTTCCTTCAGTGGCACCTGCTTAACCAACTCGCTGACACCTGATTACACGGCAATCGCTTTTATCAAGGATTTCGCTCCCGACTATTCGGTAAACACGCCAACCACCGTCGTTCTGGTTGATGGTCAACCGTTCACGCTGAACCTGGACACTACGGCTGGCCACCACATCCAATATGGTTTTGCCACAACCGGACCAGACGCCCGCATCGCCAATGTGACCAGCCTTGGTCAAGTGGTCTTGGCAGTTAATAATGCCGATCCGTCGCTTGGCAAAGTGGCTTCCCAGGTTTTGATCGAGGGCCAGACTGCCCAATTCAGCATCAAGGCCCAGGGCACAGCGCCGTTTAGCTATCAATGGAGCTTTGGCAATAGCCTCGGCACCAATGCATTGGTCAATGGTGGGCGCGTCAGCGGTGCCACTTCCAACGTGTTATCCATCGCCGCGATCACCACCAACGACGTCGGCACCTATTTTGTGACCGTCACCAACAAAGCGGGCACGGGCACCGCCCAAGGCTCACTGGTTGTGCGTCCACTCGACCAAGCACGCACCAACCTGCTGATTGATCCCGGTTTTGAGGCATCCACTTTTGCGATCACCTCCGATGCCGGATGGACCAGCTACAACGGCGGGGCGCTGAAGTCGACCAACGACTTCTATCCCAACGGTGGACCCAACGTGGAAGTTCTGGACGGCGGACAATGCTTTTTAGCCTACAGCACAGGCCCAAACACCTACAATGGCTGCTTCCAAGTACGTCCGGCTCAAGCGGGTGACGCCTATGTTGCAGACGGCTGGTTCTTTACGCCCTCCTCGGACCCAATCACCGGCGCTGGCGTGGCCCGATTGGAAATCAAGTTCTTGGACGCTGGCGGCGGTTTGCTTGGATACGATCGATCGGCTGGCATTGACGCGAATTCAGCTCAAGACACCTGGATTCATTTGCAAGCAACGAACTTGTTTGCCACCGACTACGTGACGCAATTGGGTACGTCTCCGTACCTGATCGCTCCTCCCGGAACGGCATCGGTTCAGTATCAGGTGACCTATGTGCCCGACACCGGTGGCACGGTCTACGTCGATAGTACCGACCTGCAGTTGAAGGCCCCGGTTTACTCCGCCTCGATTGTTTCGGGCGCTATTCAAATCAGTTTCCCCACCCTGTACGGTCCCACCTATCAGGTCCTCTACAAAAACGCGCTAAGCGATGCCCAATGGCAAGTGGCGGGACAGGTAACGGGAGACGGTGCGGTCCATAACGTTTCGTATCCGCTCTCCACGAAGGGCCGGTTCTATATCGTGAACACCCAGTAAGAAATTGGGGGCATCGGAACGGGCGTCGGGCGCAAGCTCACGCCCGTTTTTTGTTGTGGTGGCCATTATCCAAGGCGCTACCCGAGTGATGGGCATATAGAGAAGTCCGCCAGGTCGTGGAGTGCTCCAGTCCTCTGGAGCTTTGGAACTGGCCGTGGAATGGATGAAGGCCATCCGTTATCGCCGGGCCTTTCCGTTTCCGGGGATAAAGTGGTCGTTTGCTTCGTAGATCACCGAATGTGTCGGAGCCGCCGATTCGCTCCGGGACGGATTCCGGCCCCGTATAAAAGACGTCGACTCACGTCGGCAACGGAATCCAAAGTTGCCTCAATCCCTGTATTCTTCCGACTTGAATCGACGCTGATCAATCGAGAGACGCCCTAAATCAGACTTGGCAATCAGTGCGCACTTCGTACCGTCCCCGGCAAGATGCCTGAGATCGAAATTCCCCACGGTGAAGGCGGTAAACATGAAAAGCCGGTTGGTATCGTCATCGCAGTACTGGCGGTGATCATGGCTTTTTTTGGATCGCTGGGTAACAACGCAGCCAACGAACGAATCGCCAACGAGGTGCAGGCTGCCAACGGGTTTGCCTGGTACCAAGCGAAACGGCAGCGCGCGTATACAAGCGAATTGGAGATAAAACGCCTGTCCATCGAGCTTTTGGGAAATCGGAGTCCAGATCAAAAAGCCGCCATCGAGAAGTTCATCGCCGATCTAAAAGCCAAGAGCGAGGGTTACGACAAGCAGGAGGCGGAAATCCAGACGAAAGCCCGGGCAAATGCCGCTCAAGCCAAGGTTTATGCCGAACGTAACGACGGATTCGATCATGCGGAACTAGCCCTGCAAGTCTCAGTAGTGCTCTGTACGCTGACCCTGCTGACCAATAGCAAGCTTTTCATGCGCGCGGGTTTGGTGGTGGCTGCCGGGGGTATTTTGCTGGGAGGTATCACGTTGACCAAATCGATCGAATCGGCGGCGACGGAAGCGATCAAGGAGGCTCAAGCAGAGCTGGCGAAACCGGCACCCTGACGAGTTTAACCGAAAATCCTTGCAGGGAAGGGGGCCAATTCCATTAAATGCCCCTCCCGCAGCGTGGCTGGGTAGCTCAGTTGGTAGAGCAGCGGATTGAAAATCCGCGTGTCGCCGGTTCGATTCCGGCCCCAGCCACCACTTCTAAGTGCCTCTGCATCAATAAGTTGGTGACTTGGACGGTCCAAGTGGACACCAAAATGGACACCTGAAAAAGCGGCGGCGTAGAAATCGCCCACTCCATTTCAGCCGTCCTTCGGACCGCTTGCATTCCGCAGCCGATGCTGGCAAATCCTCCCCCCCCATGCTATCCCCCATGCTGGTGCCGCGACTTCTGAGTCTACACTCCCTCCATCCCGGACCTTTCCCGGTGGCATTTAATTTTTGGGTCAACGGGTATTGCGGAAACACAACCCTAGGCAAACACGCTTACTCTCAGGTCTCGGGCGGTGAAAAGCTCAGGTTCAAGGCCCCGCATCCGCCGGGCTCCAGTGGTTCGTTGGATGCTAAAATGGTCGCGAAACTTCTGGAACATGGCGTCGACAAATTCCCGACTTCCCAGCGCCACGCCATCGGAGAAATACCGCACCCGACATTGCAAATACTCGTCGATGCCTATCCGTCCCTTCTGCAACAACATCCGCACCACCGCCTCGCGGTCTAGACCGCGTCTTAGCGGTTGAGCGGTCTCGTCGATGCCTTCTCGCCCGGCTTCGCCATGAGCGAAAATTCGAACGCGATAGGCCTGGAGGGATTCCGTCCGATTGACCTCCAATTGACCAACGGTCAGGCCATAAAGCCGCTGAATTCCCTCTTTGGCTCGGCGTCGACCGCTCATCGCCTCTCCATAACCGCTCCATCGATATTCCGCCGGGTCTGATACCAAGCCCGCTCGCACTGGATTCAGATCAATATAAGCCGCCATGGTTCCCAACGAATCCCCTTCCCCTTCAACCAGTACGCTCTTGAAGCGTTCCTCCCACAATGTTCCCTTCCGTTTCGTCTGCCGATTGTACCATTGACTGAAACGTTGTTTGATCAGCTTGATGAATTCGCTGACATCCCACATCCGCTGATAGAACTGTTCCAGATATTCTGCCGCGCCTTGGGCATTCTGTGCCTGAGCAAACATCGCCAGCATCTGTTCGGCCTTTCCCGCCGAAATGGCAGCACCGGACAAACCCCTGAGGCGCTCCAACACTTCCTCCGCTGTCGGGAGTGTTTCCGGACGTTTGGGCACTTCCACCAGGATATGGAAGTGATTGGACATAAGGCAGTAAGTGAGCACCTGAACGCCGCAGAACTGCTCATATTCCCGCATCAACTCGACGAACCGCTCTTTCTCGCCGGGTCCAAAGATGAACCGACGGTCCACCACCCTCGAGATGCAATGATACACCGCCCGATCCTCCTTCGAGGATATCTTCATGCGCGCCTGCCTCATAAACCAACGATACCTGGCACCGGGATCAACGCGAGCTTTTTCTTTTAAATTGTGTGTCCCTTTTTACTATCACTTATTAACCCACATTAGCCGCGAACTCAACTCCATCGAGGAAAAAGTCGTGATAGCCGTTCAGATGCTGGCTTGCGGCGATGTTGGCTAATCCAAGACCACACTCCGCCGTAGCCGTCGGTCGTGAGTCGGCGCTGATCCTACCAGGCCATAACCCGTTCCCGAGCTGCCTGGCGGGGCAAAGAACCGGAACCCAACACATTTCGAGTCCCCCGCCCAATTCGCCAGTCCCCAAGGCTCCAGACCCGCCGTTCTGCCCCAGAACGGGTTTCGGCCGAGTAGAGTCAGCGCCGTCTTACGAGCGGCGACTACGGAATCCAAGGCCTCACTCCGATGCCGTCAAAAATCGGACCTCCAAGTAGCGCCAACGG
>CAILNN010000136.1 GCA_903835555.1 uncultured Verrucomicrobiota bacterium | reverse complement strand
GGTGGGCATCCCGCCCTGGCGTGAATTTGCCGACGGCGCGTTGGTTGGGTACCCCCCCCGCAAGACGGGTGACGGCTCCACCTCCGCCGGGCTAGGCGTCGGCAATAGCTCCCAGGCAATATCCGTTTTACCGGATTTTTGACGATTATCGCTTTTAACGGATATGATTGAGTTAGTTGCTCGAACCCCTCGGCAGTTTGGCACAATCGTTCGCGATTTTTTCGCGGCTGCGATGATACGTTTTGGTGCGAAATCTCGCTAATAGGTTTGAGCGCCAGTCAAGGGCCGACTTTTTTGAGTGCTTTAGCGGACCGTTCCGGAGCGGGACGGTCGAGTGTCGACCTTTGAATGGGCTCTTCCAACCATGAAGATTTCCGTTCGTTTTTCATCAGATTCACGCGCCGCTATCCGGCGGTTCGCACCCGGTTTGACCCATACTTTCGCCGCCTGTTTACTGGCCTGCCTGTGGCTGACTCCGAGGTTTTGCCTAAAAGCCCAAGGGCTTCCCGACGCGTCGTCGCCGGGATCTGTGGTCTGGACAGGAACCTCCGCACTGTTTTGGGGTGGTGTCCAAGGGAATCCCCCCACCTTTCTCAACACGGGATGGAGCCTGGACGGCCAGACCCTCGCCTGGAGTTTTCTGGCTCCGAGTCCCTTGAGTGCTCGGGCGGATCAAGTGGCCGTGTGGACCGGCAATTCCATGATCGTCTGGAGCGGCGATAACGGCCTTGGAGCCCACGTAGGGCCGAGCGTGTTTTCCGATGGGGCCGTTTACACCCCGGGGGTCGGCGGAGGTGGGAGTTGGCACCCGATGTCCAACCTCAATGCGCCCACCGCGCGACAAGGAGGACAGGGTGCCTGGACGGGATCTCAGTTGGTCGTGTGGGGAGGTCTGAACACATCGCTGACACAAAAGGTTGTGGGCGATGGCGGCAAATACGATCCTCTACTGGATCAATGGACCCCGATTTCCGCAACGGGCGCGCCTGCTGCGCGCTACCAATTTGTTTCCGCCTGGACCGGGACAGAGTTTCTTGTCTGGGGCGGGTACGGAAGCTCTACCAATTTATACAACGACGGTGCTGCCTATAACCCATCCAACGATGCATGGCGAACCTTGTCTGCGACCGGAGCACCGCAAGGACGAACAACCGCTACGGCCGTTTGGAGCGGCCAGGAAATGATTGTCTGGGGAGGCGTCAATCAACTCACCAACAAACTCAATGACGGAGCCCGTTATAAGCCCACGACCGATAAATGGACTCCGGTCACGCTTACCGGAGCACCGGGTACGCGCCGCTCTCACACCGCCGTGTGGACAGGAAAGGAAATGATTGTTTGGGGCGGGATCACAGGCCCCGGCGATGGGACCACCGTTCTCAATGACGGTGGGCGCTACGATCCGGTGACTGACACCTGGAAGCCGGTCAGCCTGGTCGGTGCTCCGGCGGCCAGGTTGAACCATTTGGCGGTGTGGACCGGTACCAAAATGCTAATCTGGGGAGGGAGCACTCAAGTTGATGTCTGGGGAGTACCTGCACCGGGAGGAGGAGCCTACGATCCGGTTACGGACCAATGGATTCCAATTAGCGATACCAACACACCACCCATCATTTTGAGTCAACCTCAAAGCCAAACGGTTGCCGTCGGCGACACGGCAACATTTGGTACAACGGTTACTGGAGCATCCCCGCTCCTTTACCAATGGAATTTTGAAACCAATGCCATCTCCGGGGCCACCAACTCAAGCTACTCCATAACCAACGCACAAGTGTCCAACAGCGGATCGTATCAACTCGTGGCGACGAACAACCTCGGAAATGCTCAGAGCGCTTTGGCAACCCTGTCGGTAGTTCCGCTGCAAATATCTGTGCCAGTAACCTATTTCACCGCCTATGTCGGCGACACGGTCACCCTCTCACCGACGGTTCATGGAACGGGGCCATTTAGTTACCAATGGTACTTTAATAACCATCCAATCACTGGTGCAACTTCCCTAGTCTATTCGATCACCAAGGCACAATTGACAGACTTTGGCTCGTATTATCTTGTCGCCCAAAATGCCTCTGGTTCTGTTCAAAGCGGTACAATAGCAGTAGCTGTTTATCCAGACGCACCCTATATCGAGGTTCAGCCGATCAACAAATCTGTTGCTCTTGGATATCCTACATATTTTTACGCTTACGCTGAAGGACAAGCTCCGCTAAGCTATCAGTGGTATTTAGGAGATACTGCCATTCCGGGTGGCACGAACAACTCGTACGTTATCAATAGTGCACAGTGGTCAGATAACGGATCGTATCGATTATTGGTAACAAACGCCTCCGGCACGGCTCAAAGCGACACCGTTACTTTGACGGTTACTTCGCAAACTCCTGTGATTGTCGAACAACCCCAAAGTCAACAAATCGCGGTAGCCGATTCAGTTACTTTTAGCGCTACTGTTTTGGGGGCCAGTCTGTTGAAATACCAGTGGTATTTTGGGACCAATACAATCCCTGGGGCAACGAACTCTAGCTACTCCATCACCAACGCACAATCATCCAACGGCGGATCTTATCAGCTCGTCGCGACAAATTCCCTTGGCGATGTTCGCAGCGATTCGGCCACCTTGACGGTTGCTCCTTTGGTCATCTCGGTCCCGATAACTTCTTTGACCAATTATGTTGGCTACAGCGTCACGCTTTCCACATCGGTTCATGGAACCGGTCCATTGAGCTACCAATGGTACTTTAATGGCCATTCAATTCCCGGTGCGACATCAACCAACTATACCATTGGCAAAGCACAATTGACAGACTCCGGATCGTACTATCTGGTCGCCAAAAATACCTTGGGAGCGGTTCAAAGTACTCCGATAAACGTGACTATTTATGCAGACGCACCCCAGATATCGGTTCAACCGAGTAGCCATTCCGTCCTTCTGGGACATACGATAAGCTTCGCGGTCAGTTCTTTGGGAGTCAATCCACTGAGCTATCAGTGGTACCTAGGGAATACCGCCATTCCCGGTGCCACAAACAGCTCGTACGTCATCAATAGTGCGCAGTGGTCAGATAACGGATCGTATCATGTACTGGTCACCAACACTTTCGGCTCAGTCCAAAGCCGCACGGTTACGCTGGCGGTTTCTTCAACTGCTCCCGCGATTGTCGGACAGCCTCAAAGCCAAAGTATCTCAGTAGGCGACTCTGTTACGTTTAGCGCCACCGTTTTGGGGGCCGGCTCATTAAAATATCAATGGTATTTCGGGAGTAATCCAATCCCCGGGGCCACCAGGTCAAGCTATACCATCAGTAACGCGCAGTCCACGGACGGCGGATTTTATCAACTTTCGGTGACGAATTCCTATGGAGCCGCACAAAGCAGTATAGCAACCTTAACGGTAGCCAATTCCGACGTTCCACTCCTCAGCCCATGGCAACTGGTCACTTTTGGGGCGGCTTTGATTGGTGTAGCGACGCGATTTGGCCGTCGCAATTCTAAGTATCCGGTTGGATAATGGTTGGGGATCCTCGTCCTTGAAAATGCGTGTGGAGAACCGAGGGCGAGGGGGAAAATGAAAGCATCGTGCCAGGTTATTCTTAAACCGGGAACGGGTTGTGGCCTCGTCGGATCAGCGTCGACTCACGTCAGGTGTTGGCTACGGGGCTACGAGGCTCTCTGCTTTCGTAGTCAACATCACCAGGTCCGGTTTCTTGCCGAAAGCGGTAGAGGACTACCGCAGTCCACGACGCTGCCGCGCCTTACCGAGGCGGTTTGGACCACCGGGGCGGTCGGCGGAACGGTGCGACGTGGTCGTGTTTCGGGCCTTCAGCCCTGAGATTCT
>CAILNN010000135.1 GCA_903835555.1 uncultured Verrucomicrobiota bacterium | reverse complement strand
TGGGTGTGCTAAGAGAACTGGGTTCGAGCTGGGACCCGGAACGCCATCTGCTCATCTCCGTTGCCGGGGGAATCACCTTAGACCGGCTCCAAACTCTTGCTCCTGGCATCCGGGTTATTCGGGTCATGCCCAACACACCGTCAGTAGTGGGAGCCGGAGCCAGTGGCTACAGCCTGGGCTCACGAACCACCGAAGGCGATGGAGAGCTCGCTCAAGAGTTGCTCAGCAGCGTCGGGATCGCCTTGAAGGTGGCCGAACCGTTGCTGGATGCCGTCACCGGTGTGAGCGGTAGTGGTCCTGCCTACGCTTTCTTGATAATCGAAGCGATGGCCGACGGTGGTGTTGCGTCTGGATTACCACGGGATATCGCCCAACAGCTAGCTGCTCAAACCCTCTTGGGTGCGGCACAAATGGTCCTATCGACCGGCCAGCATCCCGGAGCACTTAAAGATGCCGTCTGCAGTCCCGGTGGAACCACCATTGAAGGCATTCATGAACTCGAACGCGGTGGGGTTCGGGCAGCACTGATCTCGGCCGTTCGGGCATCATCTGAAAAATCCCGCAAGCTTGGGCAGTCCTAAAGGAGATTCCTCGACTGTGAACTTTCCCCCACCGACACCGCCTCAAGCGCGAACCATCTGGTTTGCACTCACCAGCCTGTCGGTTGCTCTGACCCTGGCCATCCTGGGAGCTGTCATTTTCGGCTTACGCTACCTGCTCCTCTTGTTGGCACCGGTACTCTGGCCATTGGCCATCGCGGGGGTCGCTGCTTACTTGCTGGACCCGGTGGTCGAGTGGCTGTCGAAACGAGGAATCCCGCGAGGACGGGCGGTCATCCTGGTTTTTGTGCTGGCGATCGTTTTGCTCGTTGCCTTGATGATGAGCATCGTTCCGGCGGTCATAAGTGAAGTCCGCGTCCTTGTGGACCGCGTCCCGAAATACGCTCAAACCGTTCAAGCACGCATCGATCATGCGTTGAATAATCCGCCCCCGACCCTGAAACGGCTGCTGCCGCCAGAATGGCAGGATAAACTGGGCTTCAAAGCTTTAGTTAACGGTTCATCGAGTAAGACCCCGCCTCTAACGAATAGTTTGGTGGGTATCGATGCGGGCGAGTCCAACTCGGTAGCGGCAGAGACCTTGAGTGTCACCAACCTCTTGGCCACGCTGCCCACCACTTCACCAGAATCTCCGTGGTGGATAAAAGCTTTAGACCCCCGGGCGCTGAAGTCGGCTGGGGGTTGGGTGGCAGCGGTTGCCCCGGAAGTAGGCAGTTGGTTGGCAAGTCAACTCGGACGGGTAGCATCGTGGCTTGGTCTGTTGGTCGGACTGGCTTTGGTGCCGGTTTATTCCTTTTATTTCCTTATCGAAAAGCGCGGAATCTCCAGCCAATGGACGATTTATCTCCCGGTTGCCAATTCGCGATTCAAAGACGAACTGGTCTTCGTCTTGCGCAGTATCAATGACTATCTGGTGGTCTTTTTCCGCGGCCAAGTCCTCGTCGCCATGGCCGACGGACTCCTGTACACGACCGGATTCCTGCTCATTGGCCTTCCCTACGCGTTGCTGCTGGGCCTTCTAGCCACCGCTTTAAGTATCATTCCCTTTTTGGGAACCATCGTCACGTTTGTTTTGGCCATGTTGATTGCTGCGTTTCAATTCGGCGACGGGACCCATATGCTTTTGGTCTTGGGCATTTTCGGTATCGTGCAAGCGGTGGAAGCGTTGGTGCTCCAACCGAAGATTATCGGAGATCGGGTCGGGCTTCATCCCTTGACCATCATCATTGCTTTGATGGTCGGTACCACCCTGCTGGGTGGTATTTTAGGGGGCATTCTCGCCATACCACTGACTGCGGCGCTCCGGGTGATCATGTTTCGCTATGTTTGGAAAAAGCCAGATGAGGCGAATGCTGAGGCTTCGGTAAAAAGCTAATGTTATCGGCGGGGGCCTTGGCTTCCGTAGTCGCCGCTCGTGAGGCGGCGCAAACTTTACTGGACTGATACCCGTTATTGGGCAGATCGGCAGGGCTCCGGCCTTGGGGACTGATGATGGGGCAAGCGGCTTGGAGAAGTGTGTTTGGTCCCGGTCTATTGCCCCGCCGAGCTGCGCGAAAAGGGTGACGGCCTCGTGGAATCAGCGTCGCTTTATATCCCTCAAATCGCCCGAGAAAGCGTTGGGAAGGTGCCGAATTTCGCGCACGTAACCGTCGGCTAGCAGGACTTCGACGATGTCGAATCGCCACTTGGGTTGGACTTCACGCAAGGCCTGCACGTATTCTTCGCCGGATAGAATCAGGCGTCGTCGTTTGGCGGCGTCGACGGCTTGTTCGGGGCGGACCCAATCTTCCCGTGACCGGGTCTTGACCTCAACAAAAACGAGGCAGTCGCGGTCGCGAAAGACGAGATCGATTTCTCCATGGTGGGTTCGGTAATTGGCGGTCAGAAATTTTAGACCCTTTTTCCTCAGCAATCGACGGGCTTCGCTCTCTCCATAGAGGCCGGTTCTCAGGTGTTGGGGGAGAGACTGCTTGCGGCCCAACCAAGTCTTCCAGCGATTGAACCAGTTCATTAGAAGGCGAATTCGGGTTCGGGCGGTCGAAGTTCTTGTGGGCGAAGGGGGGCGAATGTTTGCCGGTGGATGGGACATGGACCAAGGCGGGTCAGGGCCGCTAGGTGGTCCGCTGTGCCATAGCCTTTGTGCCGGGCGAAGCCGTATCCGGGCCACCGCACTTCTGCGTCCAACATTTCACGATCACGCGTGACTTTGGCCAGCACACTGGCGGCGGCGATGGAATAGCTTCGGCTATCGCCTTTTACCAAAGCGGTGTGAGGAACGCCAAGGCGCGGCACCGGTAGCCCGTCGACCAAGGCATGGCCGGTCGGGGTTCCCAATTTTTTGACCGCCTGGCGCATGGCATTGTGGGTTGCTTGGAGAATATTGATGCGGTCAATTTCTGCGGGTTCGACGCGGCCCACGGCGTGGCGAATCTCAGACGATGAGGTGAGAAGTTGGAAAAAATGCTCTCGCTGAGTCGAGGACAACTGCTTGGAATCATTCAAGGCCAGCAATTCCTTCGGCATCCCCGCCTTGAGCCAAGCCAGCGGCAGGATGACAGCTGCGGCAATCACTGGACCTGCAAGGGGCCCCCGTCCGGCCTCGTCAATGCCGATGATGCAAACGGTTCCGCCAGCGATCCATTTGCGTTCTTCGGCCAGTCTGTCGGTGACAAGCTTCACGGGCTGACCTTCGGCATCGGCATCGGATCGATCAATGACGGAAAAACGAACGCCTGATAGGATGGATAGGTGCGGAGCGATTTTGACCTAATCATTGTGGGTGGCGGTCTTGGTGGGGCCTTGCTGGCCATGATCGCGCGTCGGCTTGGGCTGCACACGGTCCTCGTCGAGCGTGGAAGCCATCCCCGATTCGCCATCGGTGAGTCGAGCACGCCGTTAGCCAATTTGTTATTGGAAGAACTGGCGGTCCGGTATGACCTGCCCAAAGTTGCTTCACTGGCGAAGTGGGGAACATGGCAGCGAGATCATCCCGAATTGTCGGTAGGCCTCAAGCGAGGGTTTACTTTTTATCATCACGAATGGGGCCGTCCGTTGGATCATCCGCCTGAAGGGGACCAAGTGTTGATGGTCGCCGCCAGCCCTAACGAGGCGTTGGCCGATACGCATTGGTACCGACCCGCATTTGACCACTACCTCGTCGAGGAAGCGGCGGCATTGGGGGTGGAATACCTCGACCAAACCGAGCTCAATGAAGTCGAGGAAATGACCGACGGAATTCGGGTCCAGGGGTTGCGAAATGGGAAAAATGTGAGTTTGAGCGCCCCCTGGCTGGTGGATGCCACCGGGCCGAGGGGGTTCCTGGCGCGGCAACTGAGGCTGGAGTCGGTTCGGGTTCCCGGACTTGAGGGCAATCAGGGGCTATTTGCCCACTTTACAGGTGTACGACAAATGGCGGAAACATGGGGAACTGTACCAGATGCCCCCTACCCCGCTGATGCAGCGGCCACTCATCACTGTTTTCCCGGTGGATGGATTTGGGTGCTGCCATTCAATAACGGAATAACGAGCGCCGGGATTTCCGCCTGCCCATCTCTTGCTCAAGAATTACACTTATCCGAAAGGGCCGATGCTTGGAATCGACTGCTTTCCCGACTTCCCACTGTCCGAAACCAATTTGGTGACGCTCAGGTCGTTCACGCCTTTCACGAGGCTCCCGCGCTGGCATATCAGTGCGCGACCGCATCCGGAAACCGATGGGCCATGCTTCCCTCGGCGGTTGGGTTTGCGGATCCGCTATTATCGTCGGGATTTGCACTGACCCTGGGTGGCATTCAGCGATTGGCGCTGGCGATGGAAAAACGGTCTCCGCCATCCGTCGCAAAGCTGGGTGAATATGGACAGGCCGTTTTGAGAGACCAGGAAGCAGCAAACCTAATGGTCGCCGCTCTTCATCGGAGTCTCGCGCAACCCTCGGTCTTCAATAAGCTCCTGATGGTTTATTTTGCAGGGGTGAGCTACGCAGAAACGGCTCGTCGATTTCATCGGCCCGAGCTTTGTCCAGGATTTCTGCTGAATGGGCGTTCTGACTTTTGGCCGAGGGCGTCGAAACTCCTGCGGGAAGGATTGGATGGGAAAATAGAACCCGCCGGTTTCGATTTGCGAGTTCGGGAGATCATCGCAGATATAAACCTATGTGATTGGATGAGAGATCCTCATCGGCAATGCTTTGGAGTGGACCTCGACGGGATGATTCAGAGTTGGAAGCGCTTTGGGGCGAGTGCAACTGACATTAGCGAACTAAGTGCCCGTTTGGGGGTGCTTTGACGCCCACTTTTGAGCGGGTCACTCAATGAATCTCCAGAATAGATATGCACGCGCAATCCTATCGCCAACGAACCGTCTTAACGAATTTCAGGATATCAGCCAATTCTTGATGGGACAGGGCATCGCCCAGACCGGCGGGCATAATACTAACGGTTCCCGGCTGGGTCTGGGCGATTTCGTCGCGCAGGAGATGACGGGTCGGACCGGGGCCGGTCACCAATTCAACTTCCTGTGCGGTTTCGTTACGTACAATTCCATTCACCGAGTCGCCATCTTTGAGGGTCACCAGCAATGGTTCGTAGCTACGCACAAAGGAGGCACTCGGATAGACGATGCTTTCCAACAGATCATGTTCGGACCGGACTTCGCCGATCTTGGTCAATTCCGGTCCTACTTCACCACCCAGGTAGCCGATTCTGTGACAGGTAGAACAGGCGGCTTTGGGTCCGTTGAAAAGAGCTTGGCCACGATTGAGGTCGCCGGGCACCTGCTGGAGGGCGGTCCAAAGTGCTTCCAGTTGTTTTGACTGTTCGACAGTGTCCTGGTGAATAGAGCCTAAAAACGGTTCGGCTTCGTTGCGGACAACCTCCGGGAATTTTGCCAGATAACCGCGAAGTTGGGTCAGCGGAATGGAATGGATCCCCTTGGTTTCGCGCAGGGCGGCAAGGAACAGACGACCGAGGGACTCATCACCGCCGGTGTCGAAAGCAGTCAATAGTCGAGATAATTCCACCGGTCCAGCGGTCGGTATAACGGCGATCAGTTTTCGAAGGCCATCAGGAGAAAGGCGGGAGTGCCCTAGTGTTTCCGAAGCCAAGCTTCGGGTTTGAGGTGGGTTGGATGGGGCGAGGGAGAGCAGTAGGAAATCGATTTCGGAATCGAACAGGGGGGAACCGGCGGGGAGGGCATTCAGAGCGCTCAAGCGTATCTCGGGAGGATTGGCCGTCGCTCGAGCCGATTGGTGGAGAGCAGCGGCAACGTCCGGTTTCTTGGACATGCGCTCGGCTGCGGGAATCGCCGCTGGCAACAGCGGATGTTGGGGACTGGTCAAGACTTCAATGATTGCGGCAGCCCATGCGCCAGGGGGATTGCCATCAGAAGCGGCTGCCATGGCCAGAAAGGCGGCGCGACGGGTACTTTCGGGATACCGGGGTTCCCTGCCCAATTCTCCCAGAAACTGTTGGGCAGCAGGCAATTCATTGAATAGCGGGAATTGGCCTTCGAGCGCGGTCCTCGACTGGGCGGCGAGGTCGGATTGCGCCAAGCGGATTTGAAACCATTCCACCAGCGTGGGAGCCCACTCCTTATGATGAGCCAACACCCAATGGGCGGCTTCGCGTAGCAACCCGTCGTCCGAAGTCAAGAATGGGGTAACCTGCCCTGGCTGCAGCGGTGCCGCATCCATTTGGTCGAGCGCCATCAACGCGGCGCGACGGGTGATTGCCGAATCCGATGCCAGCCCGGCTACGGTTGGAATTGCGGCATTGATTTCGATGAGGGCGTAGGAAACGGAGTGGAAGAAGAAAGGATCGTCCGTCAACGCGGACGCCTGGAGCAGCAGCGGGACGGAGGAGGCGTCCCCAATTCGCCCGATGGACTCCACGGCTACACGGGCCGCAGCGATAACATCTGATTTCGGTGCGGCGATAAACGCTTCAACCGCTTGGCGAAGCGCAGGCAGGGCAGAAACATCGCGGTGCAACCCGGCCTGTTTCATTGTCCATACCGGGCCGTCATGGTGTGGTGGAATTCGACCGGTTGGAATACCCACACGGGGACCGCCATCACGGCTGATCCGATAAATGGCACCGCGCACATCGGGTTTGGCCAATTGCGAGCTGGGACAACAGAGCTTGTACCAACCTCCGGTATCAACCACTAAAAGGGAGCCATCTCCATCTTCCAGGACATCGGTCGGATGAAAATCAACGTCCGGGCTGGTCAGGAAGTCTTCGTCGATGGTGCGGAAAGAGGCACCTTCGGATAGTAGTTGATGACGGGATACCTTGTGGAGGTTGAAGGTGGTGGCGAAAAAGTTGCCCCTATAGTTGGTGCCGAATGCCGGTGAGTAGTAGGTGCACAGGCCGCAGGCGGCTCCTGGACCAAACTGTGTCATGACTGGCAATAGTTCGTGGCTGGCACGTTTGACCAACCCATCTTCGAGGACGGAATTGACCTTGCCGTAGACTCCGCCGTAGACGGCATGAGCCATGCCGTCGCGCCGTCCTGGCTGAGTAAAATCAATAAAGGTACTGGTGAAAAAGGCCTCGCCGTCGAGGTTGAAGGCTACTTCGACGGGGTTATCCATGCCGCCCGACATCACCAACTCCAGCTCCGAGCCGTCTGGCTTGGCCCGATAGATGTGAGCCGCTCGGTCATGGATAGGACTACGACCGGTGCGTTCGTGGGTTTGTTCGGCAAAGGCTCCTTTGGTCCAATAGATATAGCCATCGGGCCCCAGGTAGGGTCCATGAAGATCATTAGCGCAGCCGGTCAGGGTACCGCCCTTCCACCATTCGACGGCTTCGTCGGCGACACCATCGCCATTCTTGTCGGTAAATCGCCAGATGCTGGGGGGAGCGGCCACGTAGACCGAGCCTTGGTAGGCCAGACACCCCTCCGGGAGCATGACGTGTTCGGCGAAGACCACGGCTTGGTCGTAATGCCCATTATGATGGGTATCCGTGAGGCGCAAGATGCGATGGGACGGATGCTTGAGTTGTTCGCTGGGGACTTCGGGCGTGCCGGAAGAATCGGTCACGAAAAGATTTCCGACGCCGTCGAGACTAGCACTGACCGGCCGTGGAACGGTGGCGGATTCGGCAGCGAGGTGGATCGAGAAACCGGCTGGAAGGGAAAAAATATGCCCGTTGAGGGTGACTTCAGTCCGACCGGAGTCAGCCCCGAGCATTCGGAGCGCGAGAAGGCCGATAGCAGGAAGGAGAAGGCAGGAAAGGTTCACCAAGACAGAGTAGCAAACGAGGCGGTGATGGGCGCTAAGATTTTGGAGTTGAGATACAGAAAAAATGGAGAAGAAAGTAGCCCGGCCCGTCGCTACGTTCTTTTCTCCAAAATTGGAAGGCCACGGAATGGCGCGGGTGAGCCAAGATGTCGGATTTGGACCGAGGCGGGTGTTTTCAGGTGCAACGGCCATGAATGATGACCTTCAATTGATACGTCGGTATGCCAGGCAAAATGACGAGGCCGCCTTTGGAGAACTCGTCCAGCGGCACCTCAATCTCGTCTGGGGAACCGCCCGGCGAATCACCGGCGATGCCGATCTCGCGCGCGACGTGGCACAATCCGTGTTTATCGACCTTGCCCGAAAGGCATCTGAACTCCCCGAGAACGCTGTTCTTGCCGGATGGTTACATCGGGCCGCCTGCATGGCCGCCTGGAAGGTGGTTCGAACCAACGTTCGCCGGAGGCACCGCGAACAACAATCCATAACAATTATGAACGATTCCGATCCGGAAACGGAAGCTGCCCGCGACCTTCAATCCGAAGTGGACGAAGCTTTGGAAACACTTTCAGCCGACGATCGAGCTATGGTCATACAACGTTTTTTTGAGCGTAAGAGCTTTGCCGCCATTGGATTGGCCATCGGCATTTCGGAAGATACCGCCCAAAAGCGAATGAGCCGGACCTTGAATCGTCTGCGGGACCGCTTTCAAAACCGCGGCATTGCGATCGGTGAAGGTGCTATAGCGGCCACCCTAACGAAGGCTGGGACTCAGGCGGCTCCGTTGGGCCTTGCGGAGATCATCACCCGAAGCGCGCTGGTGGCGGCGGCCAAAGCGACGGTGCCTGCGGGGGTGGTGACCGGTGCCAAACTGGGCTGGGCTTTGGGGGCGGTGGCGGCTGTAGCAACCGGCTTGGCCCTCACGGAGATGGCAGCGCGCCGAACCCTTTCGAAGGAGAATGCCTCTTTGCACGCAAAACTGGATGAGGCGATGGCGACCATCGCGTTGCCAAAATCACCGCCAAAGGCGGATGAACATCCGTCGGTCGAGATACTCCGCTTGCGTGGAGAGGTGGCCGCGCTAAAAAGGGATTTAACGGCGCGCTCGTCTCTGCCGGCGTCATCAATGGAGCCCAAATCTTCCGCAGCGAACAGCCAGGAGCCGACTCCCCAGGCTGCCGGGTCCGAAAAACAGGCAATGGAAGAATTCGATCGGCGGGTTCAATTCATGAAAAGCCTGGGTCTCGTCGCCAAAATTTATTCCGACCATCATCAGAGCCAATTCCCCACTAGTTTCGATCAGATCGCAGTGGCCTTAAGCGAGATTTCAGACTCGAAACAGCCTTTGGACCAGCTTGAATTCTTTCCCCACCAGCGAGCGATCGACGCGACCGAGCCTAAGATGATCCTCTTCCGCGAAAAATCGGCCTATCGAATGCCCGATGGCAACTGGGTGCGAATTTACGGCATGGCGGATGGTTCGGTCGAAACACGGTGGTCTCGTACCGGTGATTTTGGTGATTTTGAGGCCGAGGGCACAGGAACAGACGCCAATGCCCCGAAATCCCCTTAGGCCAGCCCTTTCCACGAACAATCGCTGTGGCTCTTTCAAAAAAGGGATGACGAAAAATGATCCTCGAACCGATAGACCATCGAGTTAGCGACCGCAGATCCAGGGCGCGAAGGTCCCCAACCTATTCCCCAATTTGAGCGACGTAGTCGGTGGGCGAGAGGAGACTGGCGGGTGCGCCGGAGGTCAGTCGAACTCGGAAGAACCAGCCATCGGTGTAGGGTGCGCTATTGACCAAACTCGGATCGTTTACAACCGCCGGATTCGTTTCGATGACCTCGCCCGCGACCGGGGAATAGATATCACTGGCGGTTTTAACCGATTCAACCACCGCACAGGCTTCTCCGACCTGCACATGGCGGCCTTTGGCCGGAAGTTCGACAAAGACGATGTCGGTCAATTCATGCTGGGCGTGGTCGGTGATACCAACAGTAGCCACACCATCCTGAATACGAGCCCATTCGTGGGACTTGGCGTAGAGAAGATCGGAAGGGACTTGCGAACTCATGGCTAGAAGATGGGGTAGACGGGTGGTCGAAATCGAGATGAATTTCGAGGCGAAATTGCCGTGGAATTAAGCCGCCAACTGCGGTTTCCGATAGATTGGTTTTCGGACTACTTCAGCAGGAAAGCGGCGTCCGCGAATTTCGATTTCGAGGCGAGTGCCCGGCTCCGCAAAGCTGGGCGGCACATAACCGATACCGATTCCGGTGTTCAGGGAGGGACTTTGGGTACCGCTGACCGCCGTACCCACAGTGGAGCCTTCAGCCCATATGGGGTAGCCGGGGCGTGGAGGCGGAGACTTCTCGGCCATCCGGAAGGCGATTGACCGCTTGGTGGTACCCTCGGCTTTTTGGCGCGCCAAGGTTTCCCTTCCAATAAAGTCCCCTTTGTCGAGGGAAACAAAGAAGCCCAATCCGGCCTCGATTGGGGTTGTGTGCTCATCCAACTCATGACCGTAAAGCGGATAACAAACTTCGGTCCGTAGCGTATCGCGTGCCCCCAGCCCGCAGGGTTGGAGACCAGCGGTTTGTCCGTGGGCCAAAGCCTGGTCCCAAATCTCTTCGATAAAGGTTGCCGGGGCAATCACCTCGAAACCGTCTTCACCGGTATAGCCGGTGCGCGCTACCCAAATGGCTTCTGTCGTCCAGGTCCATGCGCCGACCTGATTCTTTTTCAGGTCGGTCACCTTGTGAACGTTTGTTCCCTTTAGGGATGGTCCGGGAAAGAGTTGGTCGATGAGTTCGTGTGAGCGAGGTCCCTGAATGGCAACGGCACCCCAGCGGGCGGACGCGGAATCAAGTTGTGTGCCCGATTGGAATTCGACCAACGCAGCGTGACGCGACTGGAGCCAGGCGACATCGACGTCAATGCGGGAGGCATTGAGGATGAGAAGGAATTGGTCTTCTCCGAGCCGATAGGCATACAGGTCATCCACCACTCCCCCCTGCTCATTGCACATCAACGTATATTGGCCCTGGCCGACGGCTAATTTCCGGATGTCGTTGGTGAGGGACGCATTGAGGAAGGCGGCGGCATGGGGGCCTGAAACAAATAATTCGCCCATGTGGCAGATATCGAAAATTCCCGACGCCCGGCGAACGCTGAGGTGTTCATCGACAATGGAGGAATATTGAACCGGCATTTCCCAACCACCGAACTCGATGAGCTTTCCTCCGAGTCGTTGGTGTGCATAAAAAAGAGGGGTCCGCTTTAGCATCCAAGGAAGGGTGCCCTAGTTCTGGCAAGGTTCAACTCAGAAGCGAAAGCGAACAGGTTAGCCCCATTTTTCCGTTTTCATTTGTTCCTTGGGCAGGTGCAGGTCGTGGAGGACCAAATGTTCCACGGACTCGACCATTTCATTGGTGCCGCAGGCGTAGAAAACCGTGTGTGCGGGGTCATCGATAAAACTGCGGACCCAATCGGGGGTTACACGGCCACGGCGACCGCTCCATGGGTGATCTGGAGCCAATCGTGTGCAAGTGACATGGAATTTGAATCGGGGATTTTCCTTCTCCAGATCGGTAAATTCGTCAAAGAAAATGATATCCTGGGTGGTACGAACGCTGTAAAGGACGGTAATCCGGGTATCTAGACCCCGTTTGGTGGCTTCGCGGACAAACCCACGGAAAGGAGTCACCCCCGAACCGCCGGCCACGCAAATCAGATGTTTGCCCGGGGGATCAAAAACTGGGAGGAAACGTCCGGCGGGTGGAATAACGAACAGTTTGTCGCCTGGCTCCACCCAATCGACAATACTGGTTCCCATCTTACCGTCGCGTTTGACGGTGACTTCATACAAACCGCGATCCAAGCCTGATGAACTCAGCGAATAGGCGCGTTTATACTTGGGCTTGTGAGGCCAATAGACGGTGATGAATTGCCCGGTCTTGAAATCTCCGGGATCATATCCTTCCGGCCATTGGAATCGAACAGTCTTGACATCCGGCAATTCCATTTTGACCGACTCGACGAGCATTTCCGCGATAACCTTGGCCATGTTGGGAGGGGACTAATTGCGGTATTTCAGGTCCGCAGTGACGCCAGTATCAACGAATTTCGACGCAGGGTGCAAGACCAAGAAATGCAATCGAATCGGACGGTGAGAGCGCAGACAGGCTCCTGCAATAGTTGGGGGGCAAGCGGGAAAAGGCGGGCCTCGGTGGCCCGCCTCTAGTCTGCAGGCCCGAAGTGGTTCAGCTCTTGAACCGACGGCGGACGATGGCGATAACCCCGAGCAAGCCGCTCATGAGAAAGGCGGTCTCGGCTGGTTCGGGAACGACGTTGGGAACGATGACGCCCGATGGGTGAGTATCAGGTGACGAAGGGGCCAGAATGGTGTGATTGTCCGTCTCCAAGAGATCACCCTTGAAATAGACCGAGTCAAAGGATTGACCTTTGGGAGCATAAAAATTCAAGAATGCAAACGGTTCCGAGCTATCATAACCTTGGAAAGGTTTGTCTGGATTGCCATAGTAAAGGCCGGCATTGGGAAGCGTACTGATATAGCTCTTTACATTTTGAGTCGTATAAGAAAACACCTGTTGTCCTTTTTCCGAGAAAATGACTGTATCGGGACTACCAGCCGACCAATAAAAGCCAAAATAGTTTTGATCGCTGCCTAGGTTCAGGGTAATACCGCCATTGCTGTCCAGGGGGCGGACGTTGACGAGGTAATTCCCCTGGCCACCGGCTCCGCCATATTGATCGGCCCCTTTGACCTCAAAATTGCCGAGTCCTGCCGGGTCAATGTTATAAGTACCGATTGGACGAACGAGTTTGGTATATCCACCGACGGGCACGGAATCGAAATTCTCGACGATATGAGTACCGGCAGAGGTGGTGTTTTCGACGCCTGGAGCTTCCATCGTGACGATGAAGCTACCGGCGGAGAGGGATGACGCGATAAGCAGGGATACGGATGGCGAAATGATCCATCTGGATTGTGAAATGAACATAGCGAGCCAGTCTATTGTAACTGAATGTCAATTGGGTTTGAGACTTTGAATCCGGGAACCAACCCAGAGTCACGACGCGATCTATACCGTGAATGGATTCAGTGGGCTATAAGCCCGAGTGCTGTTGCTGCATCATCTTCTATACTATTCTTACCAGATACCCGTCCCGAATGATCCGCGGAGATTGCCTAGAAAGACATCCGAGGGTGGGCAGCAATATGCTCAGAAACAATGGGTCAGCATCACGATTGATCATTCAATGATTTTTTCTAAAATCATAAATCATGCCAGCTGCATTCTATCAACTAGTCTCGGGACGGAGTCTACGCGAAGTCCGCGAACAGGTCGCCCGCCTCGAGAAGAACGGCTATCGCGCATTTGGGCGGGCCTACAAAACGGTATCCGCACCTGACGGAAAGTTGGATGGCAATCGATTCTTCCAGGCCATGTTGAGGGAGGAACGCGAGGGGGCGGAGTCCGGGTTCAGTTCCCCTTCCGATCAAACTTTGACCGAGGCGGCTAACCAGCGGAGGTAATCAATGTCCCGCCCAGAACCATGATGTGATCAAATTGTTCATGCGTTAATGGCATGACACTGAGGCGCGACTGACGAATCAACGGGAGTTCAGCGGTCTTGGGTTCCCGTTTCAACGTGGCCAAAGTGACCGGGGTCTTGAGGCTTTTAAGGGGTTCAAGATCGACACTGGACCAGTCGCCTTCGGTTGCTGTCGGGTCCGGATAAGCCGTACGAGCGACGCGGGCGACTCCCACCACCTGTTTCTCGGAAACGCTGTGGTAATAGGCAACCAAGTCTCCGATCTGCATGGCCCGTAGGTTGTTGCGAGCTTGAAAGTTACGCACGCCGGTCCAAGCGGTCCGACCATCCGTTAGCAATTTCGCCCACGGGTAGGCTTCGGGTTCTTGTTTCACTAGCCAAAATTGGATCGCCATGGCGGCCAATCGTACCCCGAAGGAACGTAAGCAGCAAGCTGGAGGGGTGGCGGGGTTGTTTCACGACACTAGTCAATAGCGGGGGTTTCAGCGTTTCGGCGCGGTGCTTTAACGAGTTTGAATTCAAGGGCGCATTCATCTAGAAAAGTGACGAAAACGCGCTGCAGCGATCGTTTGGCGGCATCAAGAATCCAGGCCAAGATAACGAGGACCATGAGACCCAACCACGCCCACCAATGTCCGATGGCACCGATGACGACTAATCCAGCCCCCGCCAATGACCAGAACATGGCACGTGAAATGAAGCTCCACCGAGCCTTGAGTCGGCAGCGAATCAACTGACGTCCGCCTAGGTGGTACTCGGCAGCGGTAGTCAACTGGAGTTTGGCCCAGCGTGATCCATATATCTCCAAGTCATAATGGCTCCATCCGGAATCGGGCTTATTGGGCCATCCCCGCTGGTCCAGGTGATCGATAATTTTGGAAAGAAAGGCCATTCGATCGATCGGGCCGGTTTCCTTCCAATAGATGATTTGGCTGAGACCCACATCATCCCCTTCGAGGCTGACCGATTCGAGGGTTTCCGTCTCGCCCATGCGGGATTGTTGACCGCGCAAATGCCCCCGATGTCGAGCACTTCCGCGTACGATGGGCTGCAGCAAAAAAAGGAGAGCGATAAGAGGGCGGGACCAAAATCGGCGTTTATCCAGCGGAAGTTCGGCCTGCAACGCAGCAGCAACGCAAAGTCCGCAAGAAACAGCCAGGCTTGCGAGGCCGAAAGCAGTGAGATGCGGAACCACAGCCCCCAAAACCAATAGCGGAAGAGTGACAAGAGCGTAGTACTCAAGGCTGGTAACGACCAGAAGCGTGAAGCCGGGCGAAGGATTGTAGATGCTTTGAAAAAAGCCGGAACCAAACAATCCGTGGTAAATCACCGGGCCCTTGAAAAACACCCCCAGTCTGGATGGGGAATAGATGCGGCCCTGCCACATGGAACAGCCGAATCGATTAAAGTTCTCGGGGTGGCGACGCTCCAGCAATGCTTCCGCGTCGCCATACCCTGCCTGTTGGCGGAGGTAGGCTTGAATGGTATTTCTTCGGTAGTGCCAGACAAATCCAGCGGGACTAAAACCGAGTCGATATCCTCGCTGTTGCAAGCGCCAACAAATATCCACATCATCGCCGGCTTTTCGATAGACCGGATCAAACCCGCCAACTTCCAGCAGCGCCCATTTGTAGAAAGCCATGTTACAACCGGGGATATGCTCCGCCAGACGGTCGGTCAGCATCACATGGGCAGGACCACCGGGAGAGACCATTACTGTTGCGGCGACTGGAGAATCATCTGGAGGTAAGAAATTATGCCCGCCTATGCCGGCGTAGCGGGAATTCAGGAGGTCGCCGACCAAAAAATGGAGCCAATCTTCATCAGCCCGGCAATCGCTATCGGTAAAGGCGACGATTTCGCCCGTTGCCGCATATATGCCGGTGTTGCGGGCTGCCGACAGGCCTTGATTTCGCTCGTGGCGAAGGTTGCGTACAGTCGGAAAGAGCGCTGCTATTTCCTGAGTGGTATCGGTGGAACCATCGTCGACCAAGATGACCTCGTAGTTGGGATAATTCAGGTGCTCCAACGATTGCAGGCAAGTTTTCAAGGTGGCTGCTCCGTTGTAGCTGGCAACGACTACGGAAACACGGGGCGTGGCGGGACGGGGAAAATAAGGAGCCGCCGCGAATTGATGGCGCACCACTTCAAATGACGGCTTCACGGAGCGATCTGCTGTGGTCAGCCCGAATTGCCAATCCACAACCTGGCGACCATCCTTGAACCAGTCATCGGTAAACGAATAAACGGCAACGCCCGCGCAACCGGCGCGAAAAGCAGACTCGATGCTCCAGCCAAGGGTTTCCGACTGCCTGTCTTCGCCTTCCCGAAGGGTATCCAGTCCGAACTCCCCCAACATTAACGGTTTGGAGTCCGCCAGCATCTGTAGCCGGGCAAGATAATTTTCAAAGGGACGCGGCTGATGGAGGTAAAGGTTCCAGCAGAAAAAATCAGCATTTCGAGGCCGTAAGAATTCTGTCGGTGGAAAATTGCCAAAGGTAAACAGGCATTCGGCGTCTTCCTTTCGGCCCAACTCGATCAATTCGTCCAGGAAACCTGCCACGGCCTCAGCACCGCTCCAACGAACAATATCGGACGGTATTTCATTGACGACCGAAAAAGCAAAGACCGCAGGGTGGGCGGCGCAGGAGCGGACAGCCTTTCGGACAGCTTGGCGAGCGGCTTCCTGAGCATCGGGATCGTCCAGGAAGCAGACGTGCTTATTCCAAGGGACGTCGATCAGCAGCTTGAATTGAAACTCGAAAGCCAGGTCGAGAAACCAGCGAGGGGGAACATAGTAAAGGCGGAGGAGATTGGCTCCCAAATTCCGGACCAAATCAAAATCGGCCCGAACCTGCTCTGGGGGGGGGAAAAACTCATCTGAAATATGGGGGGCGAATGGACCGTAAGTGACGCCTTTGGGAAAGAATTTACGCGAACCGAGGCGGAAGAACTTACCGTCAACCACTACCCGGTCTCGGGAAAGGAGCGGGATGACGTTCATTCCGGGGAAAACATCGGACTCGTTCCCCGGTTGACTTGGCAGACTTGAAAGATTCTTGGTAAACGAGCTTCCCGTAAGCGCCAAAGGGCCATCCAGTATAATCTGGAGTGGTTCAAGGAAAACGGAGCGGCTTTGTGCTGACGCATTTCGGGACATGATGAACCGGAGAGCAGGCGGACGACAAGCGCTCCGATACAAGGAATGGGACGCCGAAGTGGCTGAACACCTTCATACAAAAGATGGAGGCCCATCGGTCACCACCGGCGGGCCTCGCTACCCTGAACCTGTACACTACTCAGCCAGCGATCACTGTTCCGTTACCAGCGACCGCCAAAATGAACAACAACACCACCACGGCGCACATAGGGAGGATGAGCATATACCGGGCGACAGACAGCCCCATAGTAAGGACCATAACAGGCCGCGCCGTAGGAATAAAATGGAGCTGGGACGATCACGACTGGGGCGGGAGCCGGGGCGTAAACCGCCTGCGGTGCGGGCGGGTAGGCGTAGACAACGGAAGCCGCTGGCGGAGCGCAGGCAACGACGGCCGCGTGGTGGGGACGAAGCGCTTCCACCAGAACCCCAGCGGCAACAACGCCGGTCAATACCTTTCCCGCAGTGGCCCACTCTCCTTGCCCGGCTTGGGTATTCAACGGCAACGCTGCTGCCACACTCAATGCGGTCATCAAACTCATCACGGTCTTCATAACTTTCCTTTCAATTACTTACTCCTCCATGGACTGAAAAACGGATTGTTTATTCAAGTAATCGTGCGAAACGGCTTTACCGGACGGTGAACCACCGCGAAGCAGGAAAATCGCTGGCACATCACCTTGGGTTGTGAGAAGTTCCTCGGGTTCCTACTCCCTTTTTTCCTATCGCACACATGATCTCTTGTCCTTTGCGGAAAGTAGTGACGCTTTGCTCCGTAAGTTGGGTGGCGGCATGGGTGGTTTTTGCCCAGAGTCCAACGCGACCAGATGATAATCGGTTCACGCCTGTCGCCCTCACCCAGCCGGGCGCACTAGACGAGCCGATGGTATTCGAAGTGTTGCCGGATGGCAGGACCTACATTGCGGAACGGAAGGGAACGATCAAGGTCTACGATCCATCCATCGGCGGTGTCAAAGTGGTGGGGGCCTTATCGGTCAATACGTCGGGCAACAATGAACAGGGATTGGTTGGCCTGACGTTCGACCCGAAGTTCGCCGAGAACGGCTGGATATATCTGTATTATTTCCATCCAAAGGAAAAGAAGGCGGTGTTCAGTCGCTGGGAGGTCCGGAATGACGCCCTCTTGGCGAATTCCGAAAAGGTCCTGTTGGAGTGGGAAGCCCAGCGTGAGACGTGCTGTCACACCGGCGGCGGCATGACTTGGGACAAGGACGGAAATCTAATCATGACCGTCGGTAACAATCGGGGAAACAACGGTTCCGCCCAAACCGATGAGCGCCCGGGTCGCGCCGCTTGGGATGACCAAGGAGGAACGGCCAATTCAAATTCTCTGGAAGGCAAAATTCTGCGCATTCATCCCGAACCCGACGGCACCTATACCATCCCAAAGGGAAATCTTTTTGCGCCCGGCACTCCCAAGACGCGACCGGAAATCTTCTCGATGGGGCATCGAAATGTCTGGCGAGTGTCCATTGATAGCCGGACCGGATTCCTTTACTGGGGTGAAGTGGGACCGGACAATCGTGAGGACAGCGAAATCGGACCTCGCGGCTACGACGAATTTAACCAGGCTCGCGGCCCGGGCTTTTTCGGTTGGCCGTACTTTGTAGCGGACCAAGCCTTTCCCTTCTGGGACTATGCGACAGGAAAACCGTTGGCCAAAAAGGACCCACTCAAGCCAACCAATTTCTCACCCAACAACACCGGTATCAACGAATTGCCCCCCATGTCACCGCCATTCATCTATTACCATGGCGGTGTGATGGAAAAGTTTCCGGCACTCGGAAGCGGCGGTCGCTGCGCCATCGGTGGTCCAATTTATCATCGCTCCGATTTCAAGGCTCCCAAGCGGCCCTGGCCAGAGTATTTTGAAGGCAATTGGATCATCGCTGAGTTTTCCCGTCGGTTAATCCTATCGGTGTCGATTCAGCCCAACGGGGACTATCGATCGATGGAGCGCATTGTTCCAGATTACCATCCGGTAGAACCGATCGACCTCAAGTTTGGACCTGACGGTGATCTCTATGTTCTCGAATATGGTGGTCGATGGTTTCAGGCCAGTCCCGATGCCAAGTTGGTGCGGATCGAGTTCGAAGGGGGCAACCGTCGGCCGATTGCCGTGGCGTCGGCTAACAAAGAAGGTGGGGTTCCGCCGTTCGAGGTAAAGTTATCTTCGGAAGGCACCAAAGATAACGACGGGGATGCGCTCAACTATCGATGGGAAATCTTCTCACCCACCGGTGCTCCGCGGGTGTTTGGCGAGGCCAATCCGGTGGTAAAGTTTGAGGAACCCGGAGCCTACGTGGCGCGCCTCACGGTCACCGATCCGAGTGGGGCTGCTGATTCCAAGTCCGTTCCTGTCATTTCTGGCAACGAGCCACCCATTGTCTCGGTCAATATCGATGGTAATGGCAGCTATTTCTTCCCTAATCAGTCCTTCGGCTATTCGGTTGAGGTCGCGGACCGGGAAGATGGGCGCCTTTCCGAAGGCAAAGTCCCGAAGGAACGGGTCAATCTCAGTATCGATTATGTTCCGGAAGGGTTTGATATCGCATCGCTGCGGAATTTGCCGAGGGTCGAAGATGCGGCAGCCCGATTTCCAGTGGCCCAAGCCTTGATCACCAAGGGGAATTGCAAGGCCTGCCATTTGGTGGAAGGAAAGCTAGTCGGCCCAGCGTTCGCCGACGTTGCGCGCAAATATGTGCATGATCAGGAAGCCGCTGCGCGATTGGCCCAAAAGGTGGTCACCGGTGGCGGCGGAGTTTGGAGTCCCTTGGCCATGCCACCCAACGCACTTATCAATGAGACTGAGGCGTCCGCCATATTAAAGTATGTGCTCAGTCTGGCCGACCCGAATGCCGGCCAACTGCCACTCACCGGCAAGTTCGCCCCCGCCCTTCCCGAAGACGATGCCGCGCGGGGCTCTGTTGTCGTGCGCGCAGTTTACACCGATATGGGTGCCGAACAGGTTCCACCGCTGACCGGCACGACAGTTCGCGTCCTGCGCAGCCCGGTCCTCGACCTCACTTCTGCTGGAGTGAAAACTCAAACCGAATCGGGCTCACGCGGCCTAGTGGCCAAACGTGGCGCGACCATCGGATTCAGCGGTATTGATTTAACGGGGGTCAAGCAGATCGAAATCGCCGCCATGGCCATGGTGCCGGACTCTCAACTGGGAGGAACCATTCAGGTTCGCCTGGATTCAGCCAGCGGCGAACTGCTCGGCGCAGGCAAGATCACACCCCGCGATCCTTTCGCCAATCGACGCCCCGGAGGTCCGGGTGGCCCCGCCCCGGCGCGTCCTCCTGCGGGAACGAATACGGTGCGTGCGGATGCACCGCCTGGAGCACTTCC
>CAILNN010000134.1 GCA_903835555.1 uncultured Verrucomicrobiota bacterium | reverse complement strand
CGCTTGCGCTCGGGGCCGGAATTGGTCGCACTTCTGGTCATCCATGAAACTGCGTCCACTCTTTGCCGTGGCGGCCATTGCCATCGGCATCTCCTATCTCCCTATAGTCCACGCTTCTCCTATCCCTGATGAATATCGGATCGGCGGATTTGCGATCGGGTGCCAAGCCTACAGCTTCAATCGTTTTACCGTCTTCGAGGCCATCGAAAAGACGGCTGAGACGGGTTCCAAGGTGATTGAGTTTTTCCCCGGTCAGGCGCTCAGCCCCGATCAGCGCAACGTGAAGTGGGACCATAACGCCAGCGACGAAGTCATTGCCACGGTCAAGGCCAAGCTGGCGAAGCACGGGATCAAGGCGGTGAATTATGGCGTCGTCGGAATTCCCAACAATGAAGCCGATGCTCGCAAGATTTTTGAGTTCGCCAAGAAAATGGACCTCTATGCGGTGACCACTGAGTCGACCGAATCCATCAACCTGATCGACAAATTGGTGAAGGAATATGATGTCCGGGTAGGCTACCATGATCATCCTCGCCGGAAAGATGACCCGAACTACAAGGTTTGGGACCCCAACTACATTGTGTCCCTGGTCAAGGACCATGACGTGCGCATCGGGGCGTGTGCCGACATCGGTCACTGGCAGACCAGCGATCTCAATGTCATCGAATGTCTCCGGATTCTCCAGGGACATATCATCAGCGTGCACGGGAAGGAACGTCCGGCAATGGGCCCCGGCCAGCATGATGTGCCATTTGGAGCCGGCCAGACCAACATGGGAGCGGTCCTGGCGGAACTGAAGCGCCAAGGATTCGTGGGCAATATCAGCGTGGAATACGAATACAATTGGGACCATTCGGTTCCTGAAATCGCCCAGTGCGTCGGATTCGTGCGCGGCTGGGGTGCGACGCAGAAATAGACGGAACCGTCGAAGAAAGACACGCAAGCATTCGCGGAGAACTGGGCCAAAAACATTCCTTTTCGCCCCATCGCGATTAAGCTTGGATTTTTACTACGACAACGGGCGAGGACTTCTCGGACGGACGTCCGATTCGCAGGGGAGGGAGCGGTCACAAGGCCGTTCCCTTACCCGCCAAACGAGGCGCTCATTCCTCCGAAAAACGTCACCCCGGGGCATATACTACTTCTTGCGAAGTCCTGGCGGACGACGGCGTCTCACTGGTTTGGCTTCTCCTTCGGCCTTGTTAATCTTCTGAACACCCGGCTTGACCGGCGGTAACGGTTCACGCGCGGCCTTCGGGCGACCCGGCGCGGCGGCGACCCCGCTTGCTCGCGGACCCGCACCCAATGCCCTTGCGATCTTGCCCGGCCTTGGGGTAGCTGAACGCTCCGGCCTAGGGCGTGAACCGGCACCCCGTTCGGTCGTTTTCCGCTCCGCCGGCAACGGACCGCTCTCGGATGTACTTGGACGAATTCCAGGCTTTCGGGATATATCCCCTGCCCCTTGGCCCGATGGCTTGGGGCGCGTCAACCGCGCTTGTTTGCGTTCATAGGCTTTGCGGGCAGCACCTCGACGCTCCGGAGGAGCACCGGCAACAGCACCGGGCTGACGAAACTTCCGGACCGGCTCGATGGTTTTCGGACGGGATTTTGGAACCAGCACGATCGGACAGCCTTCAAACCCAAATGACTTCCGAAGCTCGCCCGCAAGATACTTTTCGTAAGCTGGAGTCAATAAGTCGTCCCGATTCAGGAACAACAGCAGGGTGGGCGGCTGCTGCAATGTTTGGGTGGCGTAGAAAAACTTCAATCGATGTCCCTGCTGACTCACCGGCTGCCGTCGATCGATCGCATCCCGCAATGTTCGATTCAGGATGGCGGTCGGGATGTGCTGGCGGAGTTGGCTGGCGACATAACGGATGGCCTCCAACAGGCGATCCAACTGAAATCCATCGGTGGCCGAGGTGAAAATCACCGGGGCATAGTCGAGGAAGAAAAGCTTTTCCTGAACCCATTCGCCGAATTCGGCCAAGGTCGTGAGCCGTTTCTCCCGGTCATCGCGATGGGCTTCCTGGCGTCGGATAACTTCCTTTTCCCGGGCTTCACGAACCGCTTCTGCCACCAAGTCCCATTTGTTCACCACTACAATGCACCCTCGGTGGTGAGTGGTGATGAGGTCGGCGATTTTCTTGTCTTGTTCGACGATGCCATTTTCAGCATCCAGAACCAGGACCGCAATGTCGCAGTTCACGATCGCTTCCCGAGTGCGTTCGGTGGAAAAGAATTCCACGGTGTCTTCCACCTTCCGTGCTTTGCGCAATCCGGCAGTATCCACCAGCACGTACGATTGGCGGACTCCATCGGTGTCCACCTCAAATGGCACATCAACCGCATCGCGGGTGGTCCCGGGAATCGGGCTGACAATGACGCGCTGTGATCCCGTGAGGGCATTGATGATGGAGGATTTGCCCACGTTGGGACGGCCCACAATCGCGAGACGAACCGGTTTGGATGGTCGCTCCTTGCGTGGGCCAGGACCGACCTCATCATTGCCTTCATCCTCCACTTCCGGCGCGTAGTCTTCCGAGTCAGGTTCCTGTGCCGCCTCGGGAGGGGGTGGCAGATGCGCCAAAGCTGCCTTCATGAGGTCTTCGATGCCGCGATGGTGAATAGCTGAAACGGCGAAAAGGCTGGAGAAACCGAGGGCGGAGAATTCGTCCAAACCCGCCTCGGAAGCGGCATGATCAGCCTTGTTGACAACGACCAAGACCGGTTTGCCAGCATCCCGAAGGCGTCGGGCTACCTCCTGGTCCAGTGGCACAATCCCTTCCTGGATATTGACGACGAAAAGAATGACCGAAGCGGAATCAATCGCGATTTGAACCTGCTCGAAGGCGGCCTCGGTGATTCGATCCTCGGCGCGTTCGCCACGCAAGAGGCCGATGCCACCGGTGTCCACCAGTGAAAAGGGGTGCCCGTTCCATTCGCATTCAGCCATGACGCGGTCGCGCGTGACGCCTGGGCGATCGTGGACAATGGCAATCCGACGTCCGGCGATGCGATTGAACAAGGCAGACTTACCTACGTTGGGGCGTCCGACAATGGCTATAAGACCCGTCATCTCCGAACAGTGAGGGACGAAGGAGGCTCGGCCAAAGAAAAACGCCATAGGTCGACGAAACAGTTTCGTCGACCTATGGCGCTTGGGGGGGAACGGTGCGGGCCGTTGTCGATTATTTCACTGCCAATTCAAAGATGACTTCCGCACCTTTGCCAGCTGCCACTTCGATATCTGCGGTTGCCGTTCCAGCCTTGAGATGGTCTACTTGGAGCTTGTACTTTCCAGGAGGAAGGCCATCAGGCAGCGAAAACTCTCCCTTTTCATTGGTCACAGCAAAGAAAGCGCTCTCGACCACACAAACGTACCCGGCCATCCAGGGGTGAACGTTGCAGATCATTTTCACCCACATCTCGCCATTATCAAACGACTTCTCATTCACCTGACCGGCGGCTTGGCTGAAATTAAAGCCGGGGTTCTTCTTCGCCGCCGACGCATTCACGTTGTGAAGAAACGTGTCGGAATTTTGCACCTTGAATTTTTGCCCAGCCATGGTGGCGGAAACGTACGGCTCGTACATACAGCCCTTTTGGTCGATCAAGGGAGACTCGCCGGGAGTACCTGAACCAGCGGGGGCATTGACGACTCGAACGACGGCGTAACGTAATCCGCCATCCGCTCCCACTACATAATTGCGGCTGGTTGGCGCTGCGTCGGGGTAGGATTTGCCACAGAAGGCATCGCTCTTGGCTGCGCCGATGGGTTTTTCGGGCGGCGGGGTGCCTTTCAAGACCACCTTCCCGTGAATCTTGCCGTCGGCGGATGCCTTTACGACTGGGGCGGCCGCGACCACCGCTTCTGCGGCTTTCGGTTCGGCGGGCTTTGCCTCTGTCGGTTTCGCCTCCGGTGCCTTGGTGTCCGCAGGTTTCACCGATCCTTCAGCCACCGCTCCGGTGGCTACCTCCTTGGTTACGACGATCACCCGAGTTTCGTCTTGGATTACTGGACGCGGACGAGCGGGAGGTTCGCTGACCAGTGACTTGGCGGGACCCTGCCCGGCAAAATAGAGGGTGGACAGGGCAGCGAGCAGCAACAGGGCTGCAACGATGACAAGCAACGGGTCCGGTGACCCGCTTTTCGATGGAGCATTCTTCGACATTGCGGGCGGGATCATCCTTTGCCAATGGCAAGTCAGCAAGTATGGACTGAACTTCAGCCAACTTGGTTGACGAATTCCTGGGGTAAATCCTTCCCCAAGACCTCCGACAAGGCATGGATGCAGCGACGATTCTCCTCTGGAGTTCCCACGGAAATCCGTAACCACTCCGGCAATTCATAGCTTCCCATCGGGCGGGTGATGATGCCTTTGCGTTGCAGGGCGCGAAATACCGCCAATCCATCGCCGACCTGGGCGAGGACAAAATTGGCGTGCGACGGAATAAACGGCAACCCCAGCGCGGTCATGGACGATTCGAGATAGGCCAAGCCCTCGCGATTGTTGGACTTGGTTCGCGCCAAGTGTTCATGGTCTTCCAGGGCGGCCAACGCGCCCGCTTGGGCAATGGCGTTCAAATTGAACGGTTGACGGACCTTTTCCAAGTGGCCGATTACGTCCGGTACGGCAATGGCGTAGCCCAAACGAAGACCGGCCAGACCAAAGATTTTGGAGAAAGTTCGGGTCACGACCAAGTTGGGACGGTCGCCACTACGAATGAAGGGCAGGCAATCGATAGGAGAATCTAGAAATTCCACGTAGGCTTCATCCATGACCAGGAGGACATGGGGAGGCACTTCATCCAGAAGCCGGTCAATGTCGTCCCGCGATGCGAGGGTTCCGGTCGGATTATTCGGAGTTGCCAGGCACAGCATACGAGTCTTTGGCGTGATAGCGGCAATCATCGCCCGTATGTCTGCCGCCAATCCGTGCGCTGGGACTGTCACCAAAGTCGCGCCAAAGAGAGCGGCGACTATGGGATAAACGGCGAAACAGTATTGCGACACCACCACTTCATCGCCGGGCCGGAGGAAGGCATGTCCGAGGAACTCTAATATCTCATTGGAACCATTGCCCAGACTCAGATGTTGGGGGGTGACTCCGAGAAATTGCGCCAGCTTTTGCTTGAGGTAGAAGGCATTCCCATCGGGGTAAAGATGCAACTGTCGGATGACCCGTTGCATCGCTTCCAGCGCTTTTGGAGAGGGACCAAGCGGATTCTCGTTGGAAGCCAGCTTGATGACGGAGGATGGTTCGAGTCCGAATTCACGAGCGACCTCTTCGATCGGTTTGCCCGGAACATAAACAGGAATAGACGCCAGATAAGGACTCGATTCGACTTTTGACATGGACAGATAGCGTTAACGCGGAAAGGACATCCGGCAAGGCCGTCGGCGGCATTTGCCGGACGAACTAACGCCAAAAGCCTGAGATACAAGCCCTTAACGATATAGGCCCCGAACGAGTAACCCGGGACCTTTGGAAAATTGACTTGAGCGCCTGAGTGGAGTGACTCAGGCCAACTCTCAACACCGAAGCCTTAGGCAGTCACAGCCACTGGCTTGGCAGCCGGGCGGGCGGCGGCATTCAGGCGCAACTGCAAGCGGGAATGCTTGCGGGAAGCCTTGGCCTTCGGGACGACACCGACTTTGGCTGCCTTGGCATAGGCGGAGGCCACTGACGAGAGAGCCTTGGAGGCCTCGTCTAGGTTACCTTCCTTCATCAGCGCGAGATAGCGCTTCTCGACTAACTTCAAACGACTCCGAACGCGCCGATTGTGGGCGGCTTTGGTGGCACTTCCACGGACACGTTTTTCAGCAGACTTGGTATTCGGCATAGACTCCGTCTAAAAACAGAAAGCGGAGCCTACCTACCAGCTCCCGGATGTCAACCTCGTTCCAGATGTTTTTCCAAGTAATTCACGTGAAGCAATAGGCACGCGCATTCGCGAAGACGTGCCATTTGGAATTTTGCATCGAATTTGCGCGAAAGGCTTGCTCGCAACCGAGCCTTCGGGGAATTGTTTCTCCGTGCTACGGGAATACGACCCAAACGGATTCTTCGATGAGATGGCCGCCGCCCCACACCAGGCGCGCCCTCATTACCAAAAGTTTCTTGACGAGTTCTCCCAGATCAGCCCGGGGGAGTTTGATGAAAAACGCCGCGCGGTCGATCTTGCCTTCATGCGGCAAGGCATCACCTTCAACGTCTATGGTGATTCTCAAGGGACCGAGCGTATTTTCCCTTTTGACCTTATCCCGCGGATCATCCCAGCCAAGGAATGGGAATATCTGGAGCGCGGACTGACACAGCGTATCCAAGCCCTAAATCTATTTCTCCACGACCTCTATCACGGGCAAAAGATACTCAAGGACGGTGTCATACCACCCTACTATATCCTTTCCGCCAAACATTTCCGCCGCGAATTCGTCAATTTTAAGGTCCCAAAAGACATCTACATCCACATTTGCGGCACGGACTTGATTCGGGGAGCAGACGGCCAATGGATGGTCCTGGAAGACAACGGACGCACGCCGTCCGGGGTCAGCTACGTCCTCGAAAATAGGCGTGCATTGCAACGGACGTTCCCGGGTATTTTTGAGGCCATCGGGGTTCGGCGGGTCGACCAGTACCCGACGGAATTACTCCGCATGTTACAGTACATCGCGCCCAACGGTGTAGTGGACCCAACCGTCGTCGTGTTGTCGCCCGGTTGTTACAATTCGGCCTATTTCGAGCACACCTTTCTGGCCCGTCAGATGGGCATTGAGATCGTCGAAGGACGCGACTTGGTGGTGCGTGAAGCCCGGGTCTTCATGCGCACGACCAAGGGCCTGCAACCCGTGCATGTCATTTATCGCCGCATGGACGATGATTTCCTCGACCCAACGGTTTTCCGTCGGGACTCCATGCTGGGCGTGCCCGGCCTGGTTCATGCCTACCGGGCGGGCAATGTCAGCCTAGCCAACTCCATTGGCACCGGTGTCGCCGATGACAAGGTCATGTACTACTTCGTTCCCAAGATGATTAAGTATTACCTCGATCAGGACCCGATCATCCCCAATGTCCCCACCTATCTGGCCTCGGAGGAAGCCGACAAGAAGTATATCTTGGAGAATCTCGGTCAGTTGGTGGTCAAAGCGGCCAATGAATCGGGCGGGTACGGGATGCTGATGGGGCCCAAGTCCTCGGCAGCGGAAGTCGAAGCCTTCCGCGAGCGGATCATCGCCGACCCGCGCAACTACATCGGGCAACCGATGATTTCCCTTTCCACCCACCCCACGTACGTGGGCGAAGGACGCTTTGAAGGCCGCCACGTCGATCTTCGCCCCTTCATCCTTTACGGCGAAAAAACCGTGATCGTGCCGGGAGGATTAACTCGGGTCGCCCTTCGAAAAGGGTCGCTGGTGGTCAACTCCTCTCAGGGTGGCGGCAGCAAGGACACCTGGGTGCTCTATGGCGACGAATAACCGATCCTTCCACCGCATTGCTACTTAGAACAACCCCTTCCCCATCCGCCCATGCTGAGTCGCGTCGCGAATTCCCTTTATTGGATGTCCCGGTACATCGAACGCGCGGAAAACACCGCCCGAATCGTCGACGTCAATCTGCAACTACTGCTCGATTCACGTCATCTCAATGATGAACAGTTGACCGCCTACTGGATGCCTATCCTGCAAGCTACGGGCGATGACGAATCCTTTCTCAAGCTTCACCCGCATGCGACTGGCCAGGCGGTGACCGAATACCTCGTATTTGAGCTGGAGAACGGTAATTCCATTCTGACGTCGGTGACCCAGGCCCGGGAAAACGCCCGGATGGTTCGCGATCAAATCACCGTGGAGATGTGGGAAGAACTGAATCGTCTTTACCTCTTTCTCCGTTCGCCGAAGGCACGAGAGACTTGGGAAGACAGCCCCTTTGAGTTTTTGCAACAGATCAAAGCCAGCTCACTGCATTTGGTCGGTATTATTTATGCCACCGTGGTGCACAACGAAGGCTGGCATTTTATGCAAACGGGCAAGTTCATCGAGCGTGCGGACCAGACCACCCGGATTCTGGATGTTCGCCACACTACCGTTCCGACCAAAGGCCTGCCCACCAAGGTCAGTCAAACCGACGCTCTCGAATGGAGCGCCGTGTTGCGGTCCTGTTCCGCTTGGGATGCCTACAAGGACATCCACGGCGGCGACGTCACTCCGGTTAAGGTCGCGGAATTCCTCCTCCTAAGCGATAGCTTTCCCCGTTCGGTCCGTTTTTGCGTCGAAGAATTGGACCGCAGTCTGCATGATATCTCAGGAATTCCGTCTCGGCGCTTTAGCAATGATGCAGAGAAACTCTCTGGACGACTGCTTGCCGAACTTGAATTTGGCACCATCGAAGAAATCTTTGCCCACGGGTTGCACGACTACATCGACTTGCTGCAAATCAAGTTGGGCAACATTGGAGCCTCGCTGTTCAACGCCTACATCTTCCAACCGTTCATAAACATGGAGGACGAGATTCTGGTGCAGCAGGAGTTTCAGCAGCAGCAGTGATTCCCGTGACGTTTGCCGAAAGTCTTGCCTTCCTCCATCGTCTTGGGCAGTTCGGCTTTAATCCCGGGCTGGAGAAGACCCGAAGAATGGCGGAACTGGTCGGCAATCCTCACCATTCCCTTCGGTTTATCCACGTGGCAGGGACCAATGGAAAAGGGTCGACCTGCGCCATGTTGGAAAACATCTACCGCCGTACCGGCCTGAAGGTGGGGCTCTACACCTCTCCTCATCTCGTTCGTTTCAACGAACGCATTCAGGTCAATCGAGTGCCGATTCCCGATGACGCCATCGTCCGGTTGGTCGATCTTCTCAAGGTCCATATCGAATCCAAAGCCCCGGAAATCCAGCCGACCTTCTTTGAATTCACCACGATCATCGCCCTGGGATGGTTTGCAGAACAGAAATGCGATCTGGTGATCTGGGAGACTGGATTGGGTGGACGCCTCGATTCCACCAACATCGTCACTCCGCTGGCGAGCGTGATCACCAACATCGGCTTGGACCATCAGCATATCCTGGGTAAGACCTTGGCCGCGATCGCCGTGGAAAAAGCCGGGATCATCAAGCCGGGCATTCCCGTCACCACCGCCACGGCAGACCACGACGCGCTAGAGGTGATTCGGTTCAAGGCAAAAGAGATGGATGCTCCACTGATCGTGGTTGATGCCGCCGCCGTCCAACGCCTCGACATTCGCCCAAGCCTACGGGGTGCCCATCAACAGACCAATGCGGCACTGGCAGCCGCGACCGTTCGCCTGTTGCGCTTTGTTTTGCCGGTGACCGATGAACAGCTTCGAGCCGGGCTAGAGACCACTGATTGGCCCGGACGCTTGCAGCGGGTGGAACGCGGAACCAGTCTCTGGTTTCTCGATGGCGCACACAATTTAGATGGGATTAGAACCTTGGCGACCTTCCTTCAACAGCAAGAATCGCGGCATCGCCCCACCCTGATTCTGGGTATGCTCACGGATAAAGATTGGAAAGAGATGGTCCGGGAATTAGTGCCATTGGCCGGGCGAATCATTACATCACCAGTCGGCAGCATCCGAACCGTCTCGTCCGAGGAACTGCGTTCGGCCTGTGTCGCTACTGGTCTGGGACGACCGGTAAGGGCCGTCCACAGCGTGGCCGAAGCCATAAAGGCGGTCCAATCCGATCCGTTGGTGGTCGTGACAGGTTCCCTCTATTTCATCGGCGAATTTATAGAAGCCTTGGGCCTGGAGCCGACGGTGGCGACTGCCGAGCGAGGGCTGAATGAGTGGACCGTTGGTGGTTCGGGCTCGACTCCTTAGGCTTGCGTTGCCACGCCGAACAGGCCAACTGCGAGGCCGCTCCGCAGGCACTGAACTTGAGGTGATCCGGTGGTGTCTCTGCGCTCAACCACCAGCTTTCTCATCTTGCCCCGTTGGGGCAGTCTGAACCACAATGGCGATGCATTCAACCCCCCAATTATTCTTGCCCCCCCGAAGGAGTCTCCTGGGACGTTGCCATATTACGTTCCGAAATTGAGGGCGCGGTTTCAAAATACGTTCGCCTTCGGTTTTATCAATCTCTTTGGTTGCAGCTATTATTAGAACGGCCCTCTTATCACCCTGGGTGTCAATCGGGAAAATGAAAACCGGGCGAAACGTCAATCCTTCGATTTCAGAAGAGGCTCCAGGGCGGACCATACGGTCTCGGCGACCTTTTTGTGTCCCGTAACATTGGGATGGATTTGATCCGCTTGGTTTAAGGATTCAATTCCGCCCACCCCTTCCAGAAGGAACGGAATGAGCACCGCTTTTTCCTCCTTCGCCACGGCAGGAAACAAGTCACGAAACTGAGCAGCATAATCCTGTCCCATGCTGGGTGGCATCTGCATTCCGGCCAAAACCACCCGCACCTCCGGGTAGCGTTCGCGTGCCTTGTGAATGATGGTGACCAGGTTTGAACGGGTGCTGGCGACCGGGATTCCCCGCAACCCGTCATTTCCGCCCAGTTCCACGACCAAGACATCCATTGGACGCTTGAGCAGCCAGTCCAGTCGCCTTACGCCTCCGGCTGTGGTGTCGCCACTGACACCGGCATTCACCACGGTCATCGCCTTGCCTAGAGCATCGGCTTTCTTTTGGACCAAGGCGGGAAACGACTCCGACGGGTCAACCCCGTATCCGGCTGCCAAGCTGTCGCCGAGGAAAACCACGACGGTATTTGTCGCCGAGGCGGACGAATTCCCGACCGCGAGCAGCAGCGCCCCACTCGCGACCGCAACCCGGAGCAGGAAGGATACCGACAGTGACAGCGGCGGATTCATCGATTGGAAGAAAGGTGTTCCGCGCTTGATGTCAACCACAGGCACTTTTCAGCGGTGGCGTTTACGCCTATACTTTGGTTTCATCCACTCGCACAAGGACCGGCGAACGTTCGTCGTTTGGTCCAATCTGAATCACCGTCTATGAGTTTAACCGCCGAGTTTGGCAGCCAAGCCATCGCCAATACCCACGTCCAGCAGTGGGTCGAGAAGATGGCCGCGATCACCCAGCCTTCCCGTATTTTCTGGTGCGACGGTTCCGAAGCGGAACGCGACCATTTGTACACCGTGGCGGTGGAGCAAGGCGTGCTTGTCCGGCTTGACCACGAGAAACTTCCGGGCTGCTACTACCATCGGTCTAATTCCAACGACGTGGCCCGGGTCGAGCAGTGCACCTTTATCTGCACCGAGCAGGAAGAAGACGCCGGTCCGACCAACAATTGGTCCGAGCCCAAAGCCATGCGAGCCAAGCTTTTGGCCATCGCCACAGGGTCGATGGCCGGACGCACGATGTATGTCATTCCCTACCTGATGGGACCTCCGGGATCGACCTTGGCCAAGGTGGGGTACGAACTGACTGACAGCATCTACGTGGTCCTCAACATGCGCATCATGACCCGCATGGGCGAGGTGGCGCGCCGCGAATTGGGAGACTCCCCGGATTTCAATCGAGGACTCCACTGCCTGCTGGACGTGGATGCGAGCCGCCGATTCATCTGCCATTTTCCCCAGGACAACGAGATCATCTCGGTCGGCTCCGGCTACGGGGGCAATGTGTTGCTGGGCAAGAAATGCTTGGCCCTGCGTATTGGCTCGTGGCTGGGACGCAAGGAAGGGTGGCTGGCCGAGCACATGCTCATCATGGGTGTCGAGTCGCCCACGGGTGAACGGACCTATGTGGCAGCGGCATTTCCCAGTGCGTGCGGGAAGACCAATTTCGCCATGTTGATTCCTCCGGCCCATTTTGCCGGATGGAAAATTTGGACGGTGGGGGATGACATCGCCTGGATGCGCCCCGGTCCGGACGGTCGTCTCTGGGCCATCAATCCGGAATCGGGCTACTTCGGTGTTGCCCCCGGCACCAATGGCAAGACCAATCCCAATGCGATCTCCAGCATCTCACGTGATACCATCTTTACCAATGTGGCGCTAAAGCCAGACGGAACCGTCTGGTGGGAAGGTCATGATGATCCGCCACCGGCGGAGTGTCTGGACTGGCAGGGACGTCCATGGACACCTGCATCGAAGGAAAAAGCCGCACACCCCAACTCGCGTTTCACCGCGCCGATGACCAATAATCCGGCGCTGGCACCCGAGGCCCTTTCCGCCGAGGGAGTTCCCATTTCCGCCATCATCTTTGGCGGACGCCGGGCAACCACCCTGCCCTTGGTGTACCAGGCGTTCAACTGGGTGCATGGAGTTTATCTGGGAGCGACGATGGGAAGCGAGACGACGGCTGCCGCTGCAGGAGCGGTGGGCCAGGTCCGCCGTGACCCGATGGCCATGCTGCCATTCTGCGGCTACAACATGGGACGCTACTTCCGCCATTGGCTGGACATTCGGCGCAACCTGGAAAACCCGCCGCAGGTGTATCAGGTCAATTGGTTCCGGAAATCCGCCGACGGCCGGTTCCTGTGGCCGGGATTCGGGGAGAACATGCGCGTTCTAAAGTGGATCGTCGATCGGTGTCAGGGGCGTGCTGGTGCCCGCGAAACCCCATTGGGCTGGGTACCCCGGACCTGCGATTTCGACCTTGATGGAATGCCCAACTTCAGCGCTGCTGACCTTGAACAGGCTCAATCGATCAACATTGAAGAGTGGCGACGGGAACTGCTGTTACAGGATGAACTGTTCATGCGCCTGTACCGGCATCTGCCCAAGGAAATGATTTTCCAACGGGAATTATTGGTGAGTCGGTTGTAGGGCGTGTTGGGGAGTCCGCTTGCGTGGTTGACGCAATTGGACTTGGGGCATGCCATGGCACCGAGGCGCAAAGGAAGAAGCGACAAAAATCCAGGTGAGATCGTTCCTAACAATTGGTGGCGTCGTGTAGAGTTCCCAACCCCAACGGGGTTGAGATACAGAGCCCGGGGTTGGCCCGCTTTGGGGCCTACCCCGGGGATGTGTTTCAAATGTGATTTCAACCCCAAAGTGGGTTGTGCAAGTGCGTTCGTATTGCGGAGAGGTAACCCTGTTTTCGAATGGCGAGACCCTGGGCTAAGCCCAAGCGTACCTCAGTCGAACACGATGATTTTGGGCAGGATTTGCGCAACCCCGTTGGGGTTGAAGGAATCTGCAAACCTTCACCCGGGGTAGGCCCGCAGACGGGCCAACCCCGGGCTTTGCACCTCAACCCCTTTTGGGGTTGGAAGAAACGAAGCGGGCGATTCCTTTCCTGAATACGCCGCCCGACGTAGAAGCATTCGGTTCCGCATTCCACCCGCCATTTAGTTTGGAAAACGTCGTCGTCATTTTGTTCCCTGGAAGCCTGAAGCGTTGGATGTAGGCTTGGCGTCTGGTTAATTGGTCATTCCCTTTTCGCTCGACGCTCTCACAAAACAAGTAGAACTATCTCCTTGAACAAGGTCTGCGCCAGCGCTGGGGATAAACGATACGAGGGATTGGCCAAGGGCCTCGGTGCGGACTTTGGAAGCAGATGGACCCACAGCAATAAGGCCTTGGTGAGGATTTCGGTATAATTTCTTGGTTTCCAGCGGGCGAGCCGGAAGATCGCGGCTGAACCAAACGAAGATACACCAGTCGTTCATGTCTCGCCCCATCCTATCGGTGGCCTGCCCGGTGCACCACTCCACCAACTGTATCCCGTCTACAAAAATGTACCTCTCAACAAACCGGTGGCTGCCCAATTGAAATCCGAAACGAATACCCCTCGGTTGTTCCTCGGCTGGATTCCACTCGGCAAAGCGTTTACCGAACAATTCACCCACCAAGCTGATTAAGAATCGCCACACGCCCCCTTCTGCCTGTGAGCCTGTCCATACGATTACCGTAACGAACGCGAGCCAGATTGTGGAGGCTATCAGTGCTTCACCAGAAATAAGGTTGACCATCCCCAGAAGCGTGAAATTTATCCCAATCGTCGTGAAAACAAACGCCACGACGACCTGAGAACCTGACTTTGGAATGGGCATCTCGTGGTAGGACGACATGGTTGGGTAAACTCCCATTCAAGCGAGGTCGTTAATCAGCGGTTTGCGCCGCCTCGAATACCGTGGATAGCTTGCTCGATGAGTCGTGAAGTCGCTCCCTGCCTCCAATTTCAATTCAGCACAAAACTCACATCCTTGGATTCCAGTCGGATGTATTCAGGAAATTTCTTGGGGTCCAACTGAACAATGGCGCGATGAGAGCCCGGTGCCAGTGATAAGCGGGTGACCCCGGTCGTGCCCACTTTCTTGCCATCGACCCACAAGGATGTCGCCGGGTTTGCTGTCAGGTTCAGCTCCACCGAACTTGCTGTCGTGAGGTTGAAATCGGTGGCCGCGTAGAAGGACATCCGCGAGGTCCAACCTTCCCCGCCCATCGTTTCGAGTACCATTTCTTTTGATAGCCCACCCTTGACCAGGGCGTACAACGGCTTCCAGCGCTCGTCGTTCAATTGGGTGGAAATGGGCCAGTACTCCTGGCCTGCCTGACCATCGGTATGAACGGTCTGAGCCAGGTACCAACGGCGAGCGACACCGCCCTGCGAGGCATCAAACTCACCTGGCTTACCCAATCGACTTAAAAAGGCGATCAGGTCCAATTGTTCCTGGGCATTCAACGACTCCAATAAACCGGCGGGCATCAATGAATTGACTCCCAGCTCACGCTTTTGGATATCCGCCTTGGAAATGGGTTCTTCGGCACCCGATGCCAGCCGAATCACTACCACGTTGGCATCTTCGCGAGCCAGAGTTCCGGTGTGTTCATTGCCGTCGCGAGTGGTGACAATGACCGCTGCGTAGCCTTCTTTGATCTTGGCATTGGGCATCAGGATCGACTCGACCAAATAATCCACCGGAGCGCTGGCACCGATGGACGTCATATCCGGTCCCACTTTGCCCCCTGCCCCACCAATGGCGTGGCAGGTCGTGCAGGCGGTTTCATTCCGGCGAAAGATTTTCTCACCCCGATGCGGATCACCCGAAGCGATCGCCCTCGCCGCCAAATCCTTGATCAACTCCGCACCCGGAGCGTCGTTGCCCGTGGTCAGCCCAGCTCCTTTCGCCAATGCCAAAACGAGATCGACATCCGAGCGACCACCTTCCCGGGCTACCCGCATGCCCGCTCGCGCCGCCTCCACCGAAATTCCATGGTCTGGCAGGGCATCAGCGATGGCGCGTCCCGCTCCCTTGGCGCTCAAGACACCACGCCAGAAATCAACCGCTGCCGTCTCATCCTTCAGTTGTTTGATTTGTTCAATGACTGAGGGCACGGCACGCTGGATATCTAGTCCGGCCAGCGCAACAACCGCCGAGCGAGAAATCCCAGGGTCCGCATCTTTCACGAGTTCATCCAACGCCTTCAGTGCTTCTTTGCCACCGATGGCCTTGAGCGCATCAAATGCCGCTCGACGCAAGTCCGGACTGGCCGACGTAGCGCGCGCCACCGGAAGGATGGCCGGAATCCATGATCCATGGCCCTTCCAAACCACCAACAACTTCAAAGCGGCGGTCCGAACGGCTTCCGCGCGATCTGCCGCAGATGTCACGGCTCCCAGAGGTGCGAGATCACCCTCTGGAAAAGCGCGACGCTGACGTCCCGCATCGGCAAGGGCTTGAAGCGCACGGACGCTGGCCTCGGGATTCAGCTTGGCGGCTATGACTTGGTCAAAAAGGGCTCGAAGCTGCTTGGGAGAACCGGCGCGACCCACCAATTCGATCCACGGGCCGCTGCCATTGGCGTCCAGCGGGCGTGTGTCGAGCAATTTGCCCAAGACCTGCCCCGCCAGGTCAGACGGAATCGCTTGCAAAGCAAACTCCAGTTGCCGCTCCTTGCCTTCGGGTTTCCAAGCTCCTGATTGGAGTGCTTCCACCCACGGATTCGCCAGATCATTGATGGTCAACCAAAGCCCGTAATCCAGGGTTGGGTCCATCGGCAAATCGAGCACCGAAAGCGCCAGGGCTGCCGATTCAGCCGATTTGATTCGGGCCAGCGCGCGCAAGGCTTCCAGTCGGGTCTTGGGCGAACTGTCGTGAACCAAGCGACTGAGGACCTGAAGCCTGGCGGTATCTGGGCTGGACGCCGTTTGTGATTGGGCGACACCCACGGTGATCGAGCCAATTAGAACCACCGTAGAAAGAGTAAGACGCGACATGAAAAGTTCGGTAAGAAGGTCTAAATCAGTGGGTTAATTCGCGAGCGGCGGCGGTGCGCAAGCGTTCGTCGGTGGAGGCCGCCAGTTCGGTGATCAAGTTCGGTGCGGGACGCCCCACCGCTTCATGCAGCCAGACCAATTCCAATCGAGCCCGTGGGTCGGTCTGTTGGGTGAGCCAGGCATCGGCTTCCGGTAAAACCGCTGGTCCCTTCAGCGCCAGCACGCGGCGGGCACTCGCTTGGTGGAAGGCGTTTGCAGAGAGCAATTCCGGCAGCAAGTCGGAGGTCTTTCCTTCCGCCACGATTTTCTTGATCCGCTGAGCGTCGGCCAGCGGACGTCCTTTGGCGGTCACACGCCAGATACGCCCGTGCTCCTTGTCGCGACGAGGGTCCCGGAAATCGACCTCGCCGTGCTGGATGATCGGGTTGGACCAATCGGCAATGTACAGGGCTCCGTCGGGACCGAAGCGCAGATCGATCGGGCGGAAGGTGACATTGGTCGAGCGCAGGAGATCAGGCAGCTCGCGGGTTTGGAACGACGAACCGGCGTCCGACAATGCGAAGCGCACCACCCGGTGGGCACGAAAATCGCAGGTGATCAGGTTATCCTGACTTTCGGGTGGGAAATTCGGGCTATGCACCGCTTCCAAGCTGGCAAACTTGGGATAGCTGCCCGGGCTGATGCTATCGGCCTCGCGGCGCATGTCGGAATAAGTGAAATAGGTGGCTCCCTCCATCGCGTGGTAAATCCCCTTCCCGCCCGCACCGTCGGTGAAGAAGTGATTCCCCCACTGGTCCCAATGATGACCCCATGGATTGCATCCGCCCTTGCAAAAGACTTCCAGCTCCCAGGTTTTGGGATCAAAACGCCAAATCCCACCGCTGTTCAGACGCCGTACGCCATGCGGTGTCTCGATATGCGAATGGGTGTAGATCGATTGATTCATGTACAGATGTCCATCAAATCCCCAGCGCAGCGTGTGAAGATTATGATGCGTGTCCTCCGTACCAAAGCTGGTCAATACCACCTCGCGAAGATCAGCTCTCCCATCGTGATTGGTATCGGAAAGGTGCAGAAGCTCGCTGCTCGCCGCCACATAGCAGCCTCCGGTGCCATCGGGCAGGACCCCTGTGGGAATGAGCAGGCCCTCGGCAAAAACTGTCGCTTTGTCCGCCCGACCCTTGCCATCCGTATCCTCCAGCACCACGACTGAATCGGTCGCCGGTTGACCGGGCTTGATCTGCGGATAGACCTCCGAGGAAGCAATCCAGAGGCGGCCCTGGGGGTCCCAATTCATACCGATCGGTTTGTGCAACTGCGGGTTTTCCGCCCACAGCGAGACCTCGTAGCCATCGGCCACCTCAAAGGTGGGGACCGGTTGAACATGACCGGTGGGTGTCACCGATGAGGCGACCGGTGCGACCAATCGCCACACCTCGGCGGCGGTTGCTTCATCCAACTTGGACGGATCGCGAAGTTTGGCGATGCGGGCCTCCCATTCGGCAATCAACGGTTCAAACTGGGGAATCTCCACCGCGTTCTGTCCCTGCTCGTGCTTGCGAAAACCAAACAAGTAGGTCCAGTTTTCCGGACGCCACCGATTGAAAAACAGCTCGTTCTTTTTCCGAATGGCCGCCCCAAGGACTCCCCAATTAGCAATTCCATCCCGGACGGACGCCGAAGTTGCTTCCTCACCTACCAAACGCTCCAAGATCAGCCAAGCAGCGACTCCGTAGCCCTCGGGAGTCAAATGAACACCGTCATTGGACCGCGTTATCTTTGCTCGATCGACATTCCAGCCCGACAGCGAAACAAACCTGGACGAAGTAGATTCGGCCAATTCCCGGGTCGCCTTTTCGATTGCCTTCAGGGATTCGCTCCAGCGCGGGGCGTCGGAACCGGCAAAGCCCGGTTCACCAATCGGCCCAAGCAAGACAAAGCGGACCTTTTGTCCGCTGACCTCCTCAATAGCGCCCATCAACCGCTGAAGGTCAGCCTTGAATTTTGGTGCCCCGCTGGCGTCGCCCAGGGCCGCAGACGTCCCGTAAGCCAGAAATGCAACCGTCGGCTTGACCAAGGCCACCTGTTCCTTGACCCGACCCAGCCAGAAATCCTCCCCGCGATTCCAGTCAAAGCTGGCGCGCGATTGACCCAGCGGGGTATCAGCCGACCAACCGAGATTGCGGAAGATCACGTTCTCCTTGGGCCATTGGGCGGTCAAAGCCGTCTCGATCGCGCCATAATTGACCTCGCGTTCGAAGAAGGTGTCACCGATGAACAGGACCCGGTCACCGGACCGAAGCGCGAACGGAGCGACCGGCTGAGCGCGAAGCGAGGTAAGCGGGCTAAAAGCCCAGGCTGCGCACAAAATCAGCCACGATGCCAAAATCCGAGGTAAACGCATATTGGTAGGACGGAGCGACGGTGGCGTGAATTTAGAAATACGGCAAGCCCTGGTGCTGGCCGGGTTCGGATGATTTCAAGCGGTAGGCATGCGCCATTTTGGCGCTTGGATTGGACTGGGTGCGACTGAGTCGGACCACAATAATTGCGAAAAGGGTAAAACAGCCTGAAATAGCCCGAAAGAGGGTTAAAATAAGGTTCAAATAGCCCCAATGGGCTCCAAGATGAGTCGGAGCCGCCACCATCCAGCAGATAGCCGCACTCATCCTTCTCCATTCAGGGTGCCAGGACTATAGATTCAGGCCCGGCGGGGCGTCGAGCGGAACGAAGTGCCCCAGCGACGCCAAATGAGACGGACCCGGGCATCGCCCTGGTTTCCTGGGCCAAAGACATTTCGAGCGGAAGGGGCGAAATGTCGGTCAGTCCTACAGATTGGGTTCATCGAATTGGATGCGGTATTTTTCCAACTGAAGGCGGTAACCCAATCGTTTCTGGCAAGCGGTTGCGGAGGGCAAGATTCTCAACCATTTCCTTGGTGAACAATAGTTGACCGATCGGTCAAGTTTGATAGTCTTTTCGGCGTTGCGGGCCAAACTGTTGCCGGAACCCATTTTAGTACCAGCCCAACGCACTCGAAAAGCTGAACCCAATGCCCATGCCCTTCATTTCTAAATTACGCTCGAACATGGCATCCATCCATTATATGACACTGTTACAGTGCGGCAACGTTCGTCTTTGGCCGAATTCTAGAATGGACGTGATCCTTGGGCTGATTGTCGTCGCCCTCATCGGTTGCAGCCCAAAGCCTTCCAATTCTGGTGGAGCGGGAATGGTGGCGCCGACCGTAACAGTGGCACCGGCTGAAAACCGTGAGGTTATCGAGCATGACGAATTCACCGGCCGTTTTGATGCGGTGGAATCGGTGGAAATCCGTCCCAGAGTGAGCGGTTACATTCAGGAAGTTCGCTTCCAAGCGGGGCAATTGGTCAGGAAGGGCGACACCTTGTTCGTGATTGATCCACGCTGGAATCAGACTGCGTTTGATTCGACGGCGGCGGAACTTCGCCGGGCGAGTTCGCGTTTGAAAAACCTCGAACGGGAAGCGGAGCGTGCCGAGCAATTGCTGGCAAAGAACGCCATTTCGGTGGAGGAGGTTGAAGCGCGCCGGTCCAAACTGTCCGAAGCGCGTGCGCAAGAGATGGCGGCCAAGGCAGCGCATGAAAATGCACGGCTGGACCTTGAGTACACCGAGGTTAAGTCGCCAATAGACGGGCGGGTCAGCCGTGCCTTGGTCACGGCGGGAAATTATGTAAGCGGGAATTCGGGTTTCAATAGTTTGCTAACCTCGGTCGTCTCACAGGATCCGATCTATGTCTATGCCGATATTGATGAAAGTACTTACCTAAAATTGAATCGACTGCGACAGGCGGGAAAGCTCGGGCCGACCAACGCTCCCATTGCCGTGGAAGTTGGTTTAGGGGATGAGGTGGGCTTTCCGACCCGGGGAGAAGTCGAGTCTTTTGACAATCGCGTGGATGCCAATACCGGCAGCATTGTCGTCAGAGTCAGGGTTCCCAATCCGGACGGACACTTCCTTCCGGGTTTGTTTGCCCGGCTCCGCGTTCCATCGACGGCCCCGCAACTGACCGTGTTAATTGATGAAAACGCGATTGGAACGGACCAAAGCCAGAAATTCGTTTTGACCTTAACCTCCTCCAACACGGTCGCCTACCGGCCCGTCAAACTGGGACCATCGGTGGACGGCAAGCGGATCGTACGGGAAGGACTCTCTGCGGGTGAGTTGGTGGTAGTGAACGGGTTGCTCCGTGTGCAACCGGGTATGGCCGTCCAGGCAGAACGAGCCACCCCTGCCCCGGTGGCCGCCGCACCGACCAAGCCCTGAACCCGGCTTAGGCCGCCCTACTGCGCATGAAATTTTCCCAGTTTTTCATCCACCGACCGATTTTCGCCGGCGTTTTGTCGGTCATCATCTTTCTGGTGGGTCTGCTTGCCCTCTTGCGATTGCCGGTCAGTGAATATCCGGAGGTAGTTCCGCCGCAGATCGTCGTGCGCGCGGTCTATCCGGGAGCCAATCCGAAGACCATTTCAGAGACGGTGGCCGTTCCCCTGGAGCAACAGCTTAACGGGGTGGAAAATTCCCTCTACATTTTCTCGCAAGCGACCAGTGACGGGGTGATGACCTTGACGGTTACCTTCAAGCTGGGAACGGACATTGATAAGGCCCAAGTGCTGGTGCAAAACCGGGTCTCACAGGCGCTTCCCAAACTGCCTGAGGAAGTTCGGCGACTGGGAGTTCTCACCATCAAGTCGACACCCGACCTGACGATGGTGGTGCACTTGTTTTCGCCCAATGGCCGATATGACGACGTCTACGTGCGCAATTACGCAACCTTGCAGGTCAAGGATGTCCTGGCGCGTATCCCCGGTGTCGGCCAAGTGCAGATTTTCGGCTCGGGCGACTACGCCATGCGGGTGTGGCTGGACCCAAATCGGGTGGCCTCGCGCGGATTGACCGCGAGCGACGTGATTGCCGCGATCCGGGAGCAGAACGTACAAGTCGCTGCGGGGGCGGTGGGCCAGCAGCCGGTCAGCAGCCCGGTGGCGCTGGAACTTCAAATCAACGCCCGGGGTCGATTGATCACGGAGGAGGAGTTTGGCAACATCATTATCAAAATCGGGCCGCATGGAGAGAAGACCGTGCTCAAGGATGTGGCCCGAATCGAATTGGGCGCGAGTGAATTTGCCCTGCGGTCGTTGCTCAACAACAAATCAGCGGTTGCACTGCCGATCTTTCAGCAACCGGGAGCCAATGCCATTCAACTGTCGGATGATGTCCGGGCGGCAATGGCGGAGCTGAAGAAGAACTTCCCCGAAGGCCTTGATTTCTCGGTGGTTTATGATCCCACGGTATTCGTCCGCAATTCGATTCGGGCGGTGATTCAAACCTTGTTTGAAGCCATCGTTCTGGTCGTGATCGTGGTGATCATCTTCCTGCAAACGTGGCGTGCTTCGATCATTCCGCTGGTGGCGGTGCCCGTCTCGTTGGTGGGCACCTTTGCCATCATGTCAGCGCTTGGGTTCAGCATCAATGCACTCTCGTTGTTCGGCTTGGTGCTGGCGATTGGGATCGTGGTGGATGACGCCATCGTGGTGGTCGAGAACGTGGAGCGAAATATTCGCCTGGGCCTGGCACCGGTGGCGGCGACGCAGAAGGCCATGGATGAGGTAACCGGCCCCATCGTGGCCACAGCCTTGGTGCTGTGCGCGGTCTTCATCCCGACTGCATTCATCAGTGGATTGACAGGGCAGTTTTACAAGCAATTCGCCATCACCATCGCTATTTCCACGGTGATCAGCGCGTTTAATTCGCTGACCCTCTCGCCTGCCCTCAGTGCACTGCTGCTCCAGGACCATCATGCGAAAAAGGATTGGTTCGCTCGCTTGTTGGAAGGGGCATTGGGTTGGTTTTTCCGACCGTTCAATCGCTTTTTTGAGTGGAGCTCGATCAAATACACCCAATCGGTTCGCCGCGTCATTCGAGTGGCCGCGCTCGCGCTCGCGGTTTACGGAGGGTTGCTCTTGCTGACGGGCAAGGTTTTTCAATTGGTTCCCCAGGGGTTCATCCCTGAGCAGGACAAACAGTATCTTATTTGCGTGGCTCAATTGCCCGACGCGGCCTCGCTGGACCGTACCGATGCTGTGGTCCGGCGCATGTCCGACATCGCGATGGCGATTCCGGGGATAGAGGCTTCCATCGCCTTTCCCGGGCTATCCCCCAACGGTTTCACTGTCAGTCCAAACTCCGGCATTCTCTTTGTTTCGCTTAAGCCTTTTGAGGAACGCCGGTCGCCAGAACTATCGGGAACGGCGCTCCGCGATAGGCTGCGGGCGGCTTTTTCCGTCATCCAGGACGCCCGAACGATTGTGATCATGCCTCCCCCAGTTAATGGGCTCAGCACCGGTGGCGGTTTCAAACTTTATCTGGAGGACCGGGCCAATCTGGGCGCGGAAACGCTCTATCGGACAACCTGGGGCATCATTGGGCAGTGCTACGCCACGAATGTATTGCAAGGTGTGTACTCCACATTTCAAATCAATGTCCCACAATTGGATGCCAACGTCGATCGTGTGAAGGCCAAGACCGAGGGAGTGCCGCTGCAAAATCTGTTTGAGACGATGCAGATTTATTTGGGTTCTCTCTATGTGAATGATTTCAACCGATTCGGAAGGACCTATCAGGTCATTGCCCAGGCGGATGCGTCGTTCCGGGATCACCCGGACGATATCGGTCGTCTCAAGACACGGAATGCCAAGGGTCAAATGGTCCCGCTGGCCGCGCTGATGCAGGTCACGGAAGGCTACGGACCCGACCGGGTGATGCGCTACAACGGCTATCCTGCGGCGGAAATCAACGGTGCACCGAACAGTGGGTATAGCTCCGGTCAAGCCGAGAGCTTTATTGAAAACCTGGTCCTCCAGAATATTCCGAGCGGCATCAAACATGAGTGGACCGAACTCGCCTACCAGCAACGCATAGCCGGGAACACGTCGGTGTATGTTTTCCCACTTTGCCTCCTGCTGGTTTTCCTGGTGCTGGCCGCACAATACGAGAGCCTGACGTTGCCTCTCGCGATCGTCCTCATCGTACCCATGTGCCTGCTGAGCGCCATGCTCGGAGTCATGATCAAGGGGAGTGACAATAATATCTTCACTCAAATTGGTCTGATTGTGTTGGTTGGGCTGGCTTGCAAGAACGCCATTCTGATTGTCGAGTTTGCCCGGGCTCGACAGCAGGAGGGGCTGTCGGCGGTGGATGCGGCATTGGATGCGTGCCACTTGCGTCTGCGCCCGATTCTCATGACGAGTATCGCCTTTATCGCCGGTGTTTATCCGCTGGTGACATCGCACGGGGCCGGCTCGGAGATGCGGCAAGCGATGGGCGTGGCGGTCTTTTCGGGGATGATTGGCGTCACGGCCTTCGGACTTTTCCTGACGCCGGTCTTTTACGTGGTCATCATGCGGTTATTCGGCAAGCGAAGACCGACGCCGTCCCCTGCCCTTCCCGGTGCAACGCCCACACCCGTCACCCACAGTTAACCGAACCCCATTCGATCCTCGGATGAAGATTCTCTCTCGATTCCCCACGCTTCTGGGTTGGTTGATGGTCGCCGCCCAGTCTTTTGCCTCTGTGGGCCCGGACTATGTTCGGCCCACCAATGATATCCCCAATGCATTTGCCACAAATAATCTTGGAACCTGGCAGGTGGCCCACCCGTCGGATGCCGTTCCGAAAGGAAACTGGTGGTCGGTATTTCGCGATTCTCAATTGGACGCCTTGGAATCCCGGGCGGGCACCAACAATCAGGACCTAAAGGCGGCGTTGGCCAGATTGGAGCAGGCTCGTGCCAATACGCGCGTCGCCCGGTCGGAGTTCTTCCCGGCCATTTCGCTCGACCCCAGCTTTAGCCGGACGCGGTATTCGCCCAACGGCGAGCTGATCTACCCGTCCAGAGCCATCAATGATGTCAAGGTGCCGTTTGACCTGAGCTACGAAATCGACTTTTGGGGTCGGATACGTCGAAGCGTGGAAGCGGCTACGCGCGACGCTGAGGCGAGGGCAGCCGCTTTTGAGTCGTTTCGGCTCGCCTTGCACGCCGAGGTGGCGCAGGAGTATTTTAGCTGGAAGGCAACCGAAGCGGAATTGGACACGCTTCAGCGCACCCTCGGTTTTCGCCGGGAAGCCAAGGAATTGGTCCAGGCCAGATTTGAAGCCGGTGCCGCCAATGAATTGGAATTTGCCCGAGCGGAGACGGAGTTGGCTTCGGTGGCCGCCGACTTGGCCGCCATTGAACGCCGACGGGCGGAATTCAAGAACAGCCTGGCGGTTTTGCTGGGCGCACCTGCTCCGACCTTTCTGTTGGAAGTCGGACCATTGCCCATTGATGTCGTTCCTCCTTCCATCCCGCCAGGGCTGCCAAGCGACCTTCTGGAACGCCGACCGGATATTGCCGAGGCAGAACGCGATTTGGCTGCCCGAAATGCGCGGATCGGTGTGGCCAAAGCTGCGTTTTTCCCGACCGTTCGTCTGACGGGTATGTTTGGGTGGGAAAGTGCGGACACCGATTTATTATTCGATTGGCACAGTCGGATTTGGAGTCTCGGGCCAAGTGTGACGCTGCCCATTTTTCAAGGAGGCAGAAACCGCGCCAATCTTCGGCGGGCGCAGGCCGCCTACGATGAAGGTGTGGCCAATTATCGCGGACAGGTCCTCACCGCCTTTCGGGAGGTCCAGGATTCGTTGCTCGGCCTGCATTGGTTGCACGTGCAAAGTGATGCGGTGGCCAAAGTAGTGGAGGCAGCTCGCCGCACGGCCTCTCTCTCCAAGACGCGGTACGAATCTGGATTTGCCACTTATCTGGAAGTGGTCGAGAGCGAGCGAACTCGGCTGGCGGCAGAGCGTCAATTGGCTCAATTGGCGGGCCAGCGATTGGTGGTCACAGTTCAACTAATCAAGGCTCTGGGAGGTGGATGGGATGTCCGGGCTGAAAAATAAGCTGGAAGCTCGGACCATTCTTGATGCATTTGGCATCGCCAAGCGTCTAATAGATCGTGGTCAAAGACTCAGTTGAGAACCCAGTGCTTTTTCCGAAAGGACATAATTCCGATTGTCGCAATCGGGATCAGGCCAAGGAGGCCGTGGAGGAAAGTTCGCAAACAGGCCGAGGCGATAGGGGGATGGTGGCCCAATTGCGTTGGGGAGGCCGTTTGGACCGACGACGGCTCGACGGAGTCTCGCCCTACCGATATCGCTCTTGTTCAACTGGTTATGCATCGATTTCTTCGGTAGCCTTTGGGGCTGTGATCCGAAAATTAGGGCTATTGATTGTCTGGCTGTTCGGTTCGGACGCCCTTCAGGCTGCTGATAGCAGCTCGGTGGATTGGTCGGCCTTTTTAGGACCGTTCCACGTGGTGGCGCTCCATTACCCGATTGGCTTCCTTACCCTGGCGTTTCTTCTGGAACTGGGTTCCATCTGGCGGCCGCGCGACCTCTCCACCCGCCTGATCAGTGCGGTCTTGGGGCTGACGACGATTGCCGCCTGGGCGGCAGCTGGACTCGGCCTGCTACGGGCGGAAGGTGCCGAATTTGACCCCGAACTCTTGTCGGATCACCGCTTTTTTGGACTGTCCGTGGCCGTCTTGGTGACTGTTGCGTGGGGTCTTCAATGGCGAGCGCAAAAATCAACCGGGCAACTCCTATGGCGAACTTACCGCGGGGTTCTGCTTGTGAGCATCGGATGTCTGATCACGGCCGGCCACCAAGGTGGCAGCCTTACCCATGGTTCGACTTTCCTGACCCAGAACATGCCAACCTTTTTGGGCGGTCCAGATAAGTCCAAATCAGCGCCTTCGACAGCCCAAGCCGGCGCTGCCACCAACGTCTATGCGTCCGTCATTCAACCCGCGCTCGAACGGAAGTGCTATTCATGCCATGGACCGGAGAAACAAAAAGGAAAGCTACGACTCGATAGCGCGGAAGCGATTCGGAGCGGCGGTAAGAGTGGGTTACCGATTGTCGTGCCGGGAGAGGTGGGCAAGAGTCGCCTGGCTCAGGTGATCCTACTGCCTCGCACCGACGACGATGCGATGCCGCCGGACGGCAAGGAACCGTTGAGTGATTCCGAGACATTAGCCATCATCCGATGGATTCAAGGCGGGGCAGCGTTTGGAGCCACATTAGGGAATTGAACGCTAGGCCGTGTTTTCAAAATGCATTTGCCTATCTGCTGGCCAAAACAGGCGGGGGCTTCGTTGCTCCTTGGAAACGGCGAAAGCGCGAGGACTGACTCCTTGCCACGAGTGCAATCCGCCTCGATGAGAAGCGGCCCCTTTTGTCACCGGGAAATTCTTTCCACCTCAAGATTGAATCATGCAAAGCCGCGCCAAAACCGTTAGTGAGTATTTGGAAGAACTGCCCGATGATCGTCGTGAAGTCATCAAAGCGGTGCGAGGGGTCATTCTCGCGAATCTCCCCAAGGGTTATGAAGAGTGCATGAGCTACGGCATGATCGGTTACGTGGTGCCGCATAGCCTTTATCCGAAGGGGTATCAGTGCAATCCCAAGTTGCCGCTGCCGTTCTTGAATCTGGCCTCGCAAAAGAACCACATGGCCTTTTATCTCATGTGCTGCTATGGCGATTCAGAATTAAGGGCCTGGTTCGAAAAGGCGTGGAAGGACGCAGGCAAGAAGCTCGATACGGGTGCGGGTTGCGTCCGATTCAAGCGGTTGGACGATGTGCCTCTGGAGGTGATTGGGCAGTTGGTCGCCCGGCTGCCGGTGGATATGTATATCAGTCGAATTGAAAAAGTGTTCGCGGAAAACGCGGAATCGAGGGCGGAAAAGAAGACGGCAAAAGCTAAACCTTCGAAGTCAAAACCCAACTCAGGAAAGACATCGAAATAGGATTGGAACGCGGTGGTAGGCCAGTTGACCTAAGCCGTGTTTTTGGGCATTTTGCTGACATCCCATTTGAATCATGGTCGCGTTGACGGGTTGTCCCCACGTCCGTTCGGGCTAAGGTTGGCCTCTCGTGTATCAAGTCTCGACATTGGAATCCGGGGTGACCGTGGCAACCGCCACCCTGCCCCACATGGCCAGCGTGGCCCTGGGAGTTTGGGTCGGTGTGGGCGGGCGTTATGAGTCCGCTTCGCACAGCGGCATATCCCATTTCATCGAGCATCTCCTATTCAAAGGAACCACTCGACGGACGGCGGCGGAGATTTCTCAGTCCGTCGAAGGGATAGGGGGGTATCTCAATGCCTTCACCGACGAAGAGCACACCTGCTTTTACGCACGAGCTCGTGCCGATCGATTGGCGACGCTCGTCGACGTGCTCCTGGACATGTATTTGGATTCCCGGTTCTCGCCGTCCGAAATCATCCGGGAACGTTCGGTCATCAAGGAAGAGATCGCGATGTATCGCGACCAACCGGCGGAACAGATTCACGACCTGCTCAATGCCCTCCAGTTTCCGCGTCATCCGTTGGGGCGTCCGGTGATCGGCTCGCGCCGATCGCTGGATAGCATCGATCGGCTGAATATCCGCAGTTTCATGACGAGCCACTATGTGGCCGGAGCCACCGTGATCGCCGCGGCTGGTGCGGTTGAACATGGAACATTATTGGAACTGGTCCGTCCCTTGGAGAAACGATTTCGGCTCGGGCAACGACCCAAGTTTATCCCGGCACCTCCGATAAATCCGAAGCCGGGCTTTCGGATTCTCAAGAAAGCGGTTGAACAGGCCAATTTAGCCCTGGCGATTCGCACCTGTTCGCGTCATTCCCCAAAGCGGTTCGCGGTTCGCTTGCTCAATGTCATTCTAGGTGAGAACATGAGTTCGCGATTGTTTCAGGTGGTTCGCGAACGACATGGATTGACCTACAATATTCAAAGCTCCTCCAGTTTCTGGGACGATTGCGGCGACGTTGTCATCACGGCGGGACTCGATCCGTCCGAAATCTCCAAGACCCTGCGTTTGATCCGTCAGGAAATGGACCGGCTATGCACCCGATTACCGGGCACCGACGAGTTCGAACGGGCTCGGGACTATGTGCTTGGCCAGTTTGACCTGCATTTGGAAAGCACCGAGAACCACATGATGGCACTTGGCGAGAGCTGGCTTGGCTTCGGAAGGCTCGTGCATCCCCTGGAGACAAAACGGGAAATCATGGCGATTCAGCCGACTGAGGTTCGCGCCGTCGCCCGTGAATTCTTTAGTCCAGAGCGTTTCAGTCTGGCGGTGATCACGCCGCGCCCGCCGCGAGAATCGCTGGAGGAAATACTTTCCTAACCCTAATTCATCAGGTCGTCAGCATGCGATAAGTCAAAAGCAGTAGAGAGAATCGCGCCTTTGGCGCTTGGAAATGGGGGTGGTTTGGAGCGCCGACACCTCGACGGAGTTTCGCCCTACCGATGTTGCTTTTTTCAATAAGTTACGTGTGAGTCGCGTGGGTCGTTGGAAAAATGTTGTTTGAACTATTTTTATTCCCCGCGTCATCGGGAACATCGCCAACGTCAACCACCCGTCAGCCACTCCGTCCGGTCGCGGTCCTGATTCAGGTGGAATCGAGGGAAGGCCTTTAACTGGAAGGTCAGGACGACAGCCGTATCGGCCTTGGCTCCGCGCGGGTCCCGAATTCGAAAGGTCAGCGCGGCCGTCCAGCTACGAAGGTCTCGATAGATGGTGTACCCCTGCTCTTCCAATCGTCCGTCGCGCGCCTCGAACTGATGATTCATTCGCAAGGACCAATTCTCATTGACCTTGAATCGCCAGGTGCTGGTGAAGAGATTGTTCCCAACTCCATACGTCGTTGGATCATCCCGGAGAAAGCGGTGTCCCACTGTCCAGGACCAATCATCCGCCGGTTGCAGCGTCATTTTGTGGTAGGCTTCGCGCCAGTGGTGTCCGTTGATGTCGTAGCGGACCTGGGAATTGAGCAAAATCCAGGAGCGCGGACTGAAATCGAGGTCGGAATAGAAATCCGGGAACGTGGTCTGTCCAGGGTTGGGGGTCAGCCGCCAGTCGGTATAGAGCGCCCAGTTGAAGACATTTTCCACTTCCTGACGTCGCTTGGTCTGCAACTTGTTGCGCAGACTGAAGCGAAGCGTGTTTTGGCTATCGACGGAATCGATGGCGTTATAATCGGGGAACTCGAGGGGCAACAGCCGGGAGGACGGAAGTTCAGTATCAAATTGGGGTAATTGGTAGGGCTGCCAGTTGGGTCGCGGGACGAAGGCGTAATTGATCGACGGCTCGATGATATGGCGCGCTCCCTGCATATCGAGGAGGCTGTTGTCGACACCGCCCCACACCCGCGACGCCCGGAAACTCATTTCAGCGCCAGTATTGACGACCCAACGTTCCCGGGAGTCGGTGCCGTTGGTCATTCCTTCTATTTCGCCATAGTGGGTGAACCTTCCGCCCACCCGGGGAGTGATGTTAAGCCACCCAAAGTAGGTCTGTGGAAGTACCAATTGGTGGTAGCTGTCCGCCCGAAATGCCGCGTAGTTGGTCGCCTGCACTCCAGAGAGGATGCCCTCACGAAATCGAAGGTAGGCGAGGGAGCTTTCCGATTCGTAGTAGACCGGGGTGTTTCCGATTTGCTGTCTCAATCCCGTGAGTTTGACATCCGGGAGGCGTTCCACAGTGCGATAAAAATCGTTGATCTGAGCCTGAGCAACAGCATCCAAACTGAAGTTGCGCCAGAACTGGCTGACCTCGAGAAAACTCTTGGGCTGGGAATCGCGCCGGTATTCGTATTCGAAGAAATCCCGAACGACATAGGGATCGCTTTGTTGGCGGACCACTGCCTTGGCCTGAAAATCGTCACCGACTTCCACCTGATGGGTAAAAAAGGTCCGGTAGCGATCTCGTGAAATTGGTACTCCAGCCGGGTCCAGACCCGGTTCGTCGTCGCGGGTGTAATAGAATCCGGCATCCCCATGGCCCCACTCCTGCAAATCATAGGTGATTCCCGGCCCACCACCGGCACCTCGTTTTTGCCGAAAATCGAGCTTTAGGGTCGTCTCGATATTGGTGCTGGGAAAATAGTGGTAAGTCCCCAAGACAAAGGGGCCAAAGAGGCTTCGATAGCCTGGGGTCAATGTCCAAAAATTGGGATGCCGATCCAGGTTTCGGGAATAGGTCGGGTAATACATGACCGGGACATCACCCAAGTAGAGGACCGCATCCTTCGCCACGATGGTGTGGTCCGCGCCGATGACCAGTAACCGAGCCTTGAGTTTGTAACCGGGCTTGGCCAGATCGTCGCTTGTCAGAACGGCATTGGTCACGACCTGTGTTTGATTGGTGCGTCCCCCAGTAAGGGAGGAACCGGAAAGAAAGAATGGTGACTCGCCCATCCGGAATGACTCTGTATCAATTTGGCCCGTTCTGTAATTGTACCGGACCTTTTCCCCTCGCCATATCTGCGGTCGGCCTTTGGCATCGGTCTTCGAGATGACCACATCTCCGGTGGCGGAAATCACGCCCACTTCACGTTCCGCCACAATGGTGTGAGCCGTCAGGGTTGCATTTCGAAAGGTGACAACCACGCCTTTATCGTAATTGTAGGTGACCGTACCCGTCTCGCGGTTCCATTCCACTTCGCCCATACCATCGGCGGCTTGGATTTCTACTTCATCAGAAACCACCGGCGCGAGTTTTGCAGGAGCGTCGCCAGTCTTTGGAAGGAGGGGGGGCGTTTGGACAGGATCAAGTGCCTTCGGTTCGGATGGCGCTGTTTGCGCCGTCACCGCATTCGCCACCAAGAAGGCAGCCAGACCAGCCCAAGAAAACTTCATCCCGGCACGACGCTAATGAAATAATCCGCTTTGGGCCAAGGGTAAGTTCACCATTCCGCTGCAGAATACTCTGGCGTATCTTGGCGGAAGTGAAGGACTTGGCGGCAGCCACTTTGGGATTTCTCCGGGACGAATCGCGGGTTCGTCCGGGGGACCGCCTGATCATTGCCGTGTCGGGAGGAGTTGACTCCGTGGTGCTGGCGCACCTTTTTTCCCGATCGTTGCAGGTCCTCCAGGTCGAATTGATCCTGGCGCATGCGCACCATGGGCTTCGACCCGAGGCTGATGACGATGCCGAATTTGTTGGCCGAATTGCGGCAACGCTCGGACTGCCCTTGCGTGTCGGAAGGCTCCCGGTCACGGCGGAAGCACAAGAAACAGGAGAGTCGTTGGAAATGGCGGGGCGACGGCTTCGACATGCCTTTCTCGCGGAGGTCGCCAATAGCGAAGGGGCGAGAGTCGTGGCGCTGGCGCATCACGCCGACGATCAAGCCGAATTAATCCTTCTTCGATTACTGCGCGGCAGCGGTGGCGATGGCTTGGGGGGAATGCCACCCCAGGGCGCATCGTTTGTTGATCCATCGATTACCCTCATTCGACCGCTTTTGGGCTTTAGCAAAGACGAGCTGATAGCCTATGCCCGAGAGGCGGGCTTGAGCTGGCGAGAGGATTCGAGCAACGGTGATTCGCGATTCCTCCGCAACCGGATTCGAAACCATCTGCTGCCCCTGCTAGAGCGCGAATATCAGCCTCGATTGCGCCAAGTTCTCAATCGTACTGCGACGATAATCGGGGCGGAAGCTGACTGGGCGGAGCAGGTGGCGCGACGGTGGCTGGAGTCCGATTCATCCAAGTGCTTCGACAAAGAGCATGTTGCCATTCAGCGGGCTGTCCTGCGACTTCAGGCGTGGGAATTAGGAGTCGACCTGGATTTCGACACACTGGAACGGCTGCGAACAACCCGAAAGCCGGTCACGGTCGCGGGCGGAAAGGTTTGGATTCGAACGGAGGAGGGTCAATTGCAAGCCTGTCATTCTCGCGATCCATTTGGCGAAGACGAAATGACGATTGATATTCGTAAGAGCTTGGGATTGAACCGCTTTGGCGACATGGAACTTTCCTGTGCCTATCGTCCGGCACCGCTGACGATCGACCTCAAGAATCCTCCCCCAGGTGTTACTTGGCTCGACGCCGAACGGGTTGGGCAGTTGGTCCGCATCCGTTACTGGCAACCGGGTGATCGGTTTCATCCTCTAGGAATGCCGAAACCGGCTCTACTCCAGAACATTTTTGTCAACCGAAAGGTTCCCGCCTCGGTCAGGCGGTCTTTGGGGGTAGCGGAGACTTCCGCCGGAGAGATTTTTTGGGTGGAGACCTTGCCACCCGCAGAGCCGTTCAAAGTGGCCGAATCGACACGCGAAATCCTGGAATGGAGGTGCCTGCGTTCCGCAAATTGAGATTGCAAACCGTCCTTGCGCATGAGGTTACCGCTGTTAGTTTGCGGTTTGAGTCGCTATGGCAGAAGAATCGGAAAATAATCGGAATCCAGGAGGAGGAAACAGTCTGCAGCCGCGAACATGGCTTGTCTGGATCGCCATCATTACTTTACTTCCGTTCTTGTATTTGCTCAATCGAACGTGGTCACTGCCGACTCATCCGGAAGAAATCAGCTATCGCGCCCTGTTTGATCTGGTGGATGCTAACTTGGTCGAAAGCGGAGAAATCAATATTTCTCAGCAACCGCAGGGAATTCGGGAGGTCCGGGGCAAATATCGCAAGGTCGCAGAAGGGAAGACCAACTCCGTGCCGTTTATTACCAAAGCATACCTCACCGACCCTGACCTGCAGACCTTGCAGATGAGATCGCCGCTAAAAGCAGTGGAGGTGAACGATTGGGCGATTAAACTGGTCCTGGGCACTCTCCTTCCGGCAGCTTTTCTGGGATTTTTGGTTTGGTTCTTTTTCATCCGGCAGATTAAAGCGGCTGGTCGCGGGGCGATGAATTTTGGGAAGTCAAAGGCGCGCCTCCTTTCCAAAGAACGGAATAAAACAACCTTCAAAGACGTTGCCGGAGTCGACGAAGCCAAAGAAGAGGTGTCGGAACTGGTCGAATTTCTGAAAGACCCCAAGAAATTTCAGCGATTGGGAGGTCGAATTCCAAAAGGGATATTGATGGTGGGGCCTCCAGGAACGGGAAAAACACTGTTGGCCAAGGCTATCGCTGGCGAAGCGGATGCCAGCTTTTTCAGCATCAGCGGGTCCGATTTCGTGGAAATGTTTGTCGGCGTAGGAGCAAGCCGCGTTCGCGACATGTTTGAGCAGGCTCGGAAGAACACGCCCTGCCTGATCTTTATTGATGAAATTGATGCTGTCGGTCGTTCGCGTGGCCACGGCATGGGTGGCGGGAATGATGAGCGGGAGCAGACGCTGAACGCTTTGCTGGTTGAGATGGATGGATTCGATACAACCGAAGGTATCATTATCATCGCAGCCACCAACCGCCCCGATGTCCTTGATCCAGCGCTTCTGCGTCCCGGGCGATTTGATCGGCAAGTAACCGTCAACCTACCTGACGTCCGTGGGCGCGAGGCCATCCTCAAGGTCCACTCCAAGAACGTCAAGCTGGCGTCAGATGTGGACCTTTCGATTATTGCCCGTGGGACGCCGGGATTTTCAGGAGCTGAGCTGGCAAACCTTCTCAATGAAGCGGCTCTCATAGCGGCCAGTGCCGGCAAGAAATCAGTGACCATGGTTGAGCTGGAAGAGGCACGCGACAAGGTTCGCTGGGGCCGGGAGCGCCGCAGCTTGGCGATGACCGACCAGGAAAAGCAGGCGACCGCTTGGCATGAGGCCGGACATGCCTTGGTCAATGTTGTTCTTGAGCACACCCATCCGCTGCACAAGGTGACTATCATTCCCCGAGGGCAAGCGCTTGGAACAACCATGTGGCTTCCAAAAGAAGACTTGCTGGTTCGGAAACGGAAAGAGTTGCAAGCCCTGATGGCCGTCACCATGGCCGGTCGAATTGCCGAGGAATTGGTCACGCACGACATTTCTTCCGGTGCTGCGGGCGATATCCAGCAGGCAACCGCTATGGCACGCGCCATGGTTTGCCATTATGGAATGAGTGACCGCTTGGGGATGGTCCAATATGGAGATGCTCAAGAGTATGTTTTCATGGGTCGCGACATGGGTCGCTCCAAGGATTACAGCGAATCCACTGCCCAAATGATCGATACGGAAGTGAAACAGATCGTCGATAACGGATTTGAGACCGCTCGGAACATCATTCAGCAGTACCGCGATAAACTGGAAATCATCGCCAAGGCCCTGCTGGAATATGAGACCTTGGATGGAAACCAGGTTTCCGAGATCGTGCAATCCGGTCGGTTTACGCCGCCACCGGTCAAACCGGGCGATATTGATCCTCCAGCCGGAGCTCAAGCTTCAACCCCACTACCTGAAGTCATCAAACCGTTGCCGCCCAAGCTTCCCGGCTTTGGTACGGCTTCTCCAGCAGCGGCCTGATTCGCAATCCAGTCGTCACTTTTTTGAGCCCGGGAAATCGTTCTTCCTGGGCTTTTCCTTTTCAATTTGCCGCAGCTCAGCAAGCTGGACATCACATGGTTATTGCCCCTTCCCTTCTTGCGTCCGATTTTGGGCGATTCGCCGCTGAAGCCGCCCGGGCTGATCGATCGGGAGCTGAATGGCTCCATCTCGATATTATGGACGGACACTTCGTGCCCAACATTTCCTTTGGCCCCGAGGTTGTGAGAGTAGTTCGAGACCATTTCACTCGTTTCCTGGATGTGCACCTCATGTGTGATCAGCCTGAGATACTACTCGAACCGTTTGTTCAGGCGGGTTCAGATGGACTGACGGTCCATGTGGAACTGCACGACCGAGTAACGCCTCTGCTGTGGAAAATTCGTTCGCTTGGAAAAAAAGTTGGTTTGGCGATCAATCCGCCGACCAATATTTCCGAAGTCAAAAAGTACCTGCCGCAGATCGATGTTCTGTTGATCATGACGGTGAATCCGGGTTTTGGGGGCCAGCCGTTTATTGAAGAATGCGTGCCCAAAATTCAGCAAGCGGCAATCTGGCGCCGCCAGGAAGGGCATCGCTATCGCATTGAAGTGGATGGAGGCATCAACGATACCACGGCCAAGGAATGTGCCCGAGCAGGTGCCGACACATTTGTTTCCGGTACTGCCCTTTTTAAGAAGCCCAATCTTGGAGCGGCCGTCCGGCGTATGCGCAAATTGACCGCCGCCGAAGGTGGTCATTTACCCATCCCATGATCGGTGCCATTTTGGCGACGTTCCTCTTCGCCACATCGTCGGTCACCGCCAAACAATCGGTCCAACGTCTTGGCTCTTCTACCGCCAATTTGTACCGACTACTCCTTGCAACCACGCTTTTGGGTATTTGTGCCCACGGATGGGGAGTCGGATTTCGGGGACCTTCCCTTCCCTGGTTTCTGTTGAGCGGGATTATCGGCTACGGGGTTTGTGATACCGCACTCTTCCTGGCTCTCCCTCGGCTGGGTGCGCGGCTAACGAGTCTCATGGTGCAATGCTTGGCGGCACCCTTTGCTGCCATAACCGAATGGCTTTGGCTGGATACCCACCTTGGTCCGAGGCAGATTGGGTCCAGTTTAATGATTCTCGTAGGCGTGGCTGTAGCGCTCATCCCCGATCGGACGTCCTCCATTCCGGCTCCTTTGTCGCCCTCCCATTCGCACCGTCGACTGGCCCTCGGGTTGGCAGTCTTGGCGGCATTCGGACAAGCCTTGGGGGCTGTCATCAGTCGGCATGGCCAATCGATCTCGGCTAAAGCCGGATTCCCCATCGATCCGTTTTCCGTTTCGTACCAGCGGATCGTGGCTGGTGCCATTTTCGGGGCAATCTGGTGGTCAATACAATCTTGGTGGTCATCCGCGACGCCCGTCCTCCCGACTCCTCGGCACCACCGGGTACCGACGGTCATGTGGGTGGTCTTGAATGGCGTTTCGGGTCCATTTCTAGGGGTTGCCTGCTACCAATGGGCGCTGAAACACCAGCCCACTGGCGTGGTTCTGTCCATCACCTCGCTCACTCCACTCGCTGTTATCCCGTTGGCCAGAAGGATTGATGGCGAATGGGCAAGCCGCCGTTCGTTATTTGGGGGATGCCTTGCCGTGGCGGGTGTGTTGGCTTTGACCATGAAACGTTGACAGAATGTTCTTGGGGAACCTGCGGTTCCAGAACAGAATGCCACGATGCGGCGGCGGCGGGAAGCCCGTGAACGGGCAGTACAATTTCTATTTCAAAACGACCTAAATCCGCCTGAAAATCTTCAGGCGGCGCTCGATCAGTTTTGGGACAGCCAGCGGTTGAATGCGCTACTTGAAACCCAAACTGGTCCTACCTACGGCCATTCGCCCGAGCTTCCACCGGCCACCGTCGATGACCTCGCCATGCGTATGTTTGCTGATACACTGGTACGAGGAGTCCTGGAGCGGCGAGATCAACTGGACGAGATTATCCGGAAGCATGCCTTGAATTGGGACCTCCACCGCATGGCCGTTGTAGACCGCAATGTCATGCGATTGGGCATCTACGAGATGCTATTTCGCGATGATATCCCGCCGGTGGTTTCGATCAACGAAGCCGTGGACATAGCCAAACGCTTTTCAACCGAGGAGAGTGGACGCTTTGTCAATGGAATTTTGGACCGCGTGAAAGCCGAACTGCAGCGACCCGCCCGCACGGCACGCGACGGCTCCGCAGTCTGAAAAAGAATCCTTCCCGTGACCTGCCATGTACGCCGACCTGCATCTCCACTCACACTATTCGGACGGGACTTTTACGCCTGAGGAAATCTGTGACCAGGCCGTTAAGCATGGACTCAGCACCGTTGCATTGACTGACCATGACACTCTCGAAGGATGGCCTCGAATGGCAAAGGCGTGTGAGTTGGGCAGGCTGGAGTTCGTACCCGGGACCGAACTGACTGCGGAGCATGACGGGACCGAGGTCCACATTCTAGGGTACTGGATTGACGGGAATTCACCCGCTCTGGCCTCGCGATTGGCTGGTTTTCAGGCTGTTCGAATGAATCGCATCCGGGATATGGTGCACCGCTTGAATGAACGCGGTGTCCCACTGGAGGCCGACACTGTTTTCAAGATCGCCAATTGTCGGGCACCGGGCAGGCCTCATGTTGCCCGGGCCTTGGTTCAGGAGGGCTATTGCAAAGACTTTGATGATGCTTTTGACCGATATCTCAAGAAGGGACGCCCGGCCTGGGTACCAAAGACGCGGATGGAATCGGGAGAAGCCATTGACCTAATCCATGGTGCTGGTGGGGTCGCGGTCCTGGCACATCCGGGCCTGTATAAGCACGACGAATTGATCCCTCAGATTGCTGCTGAAGGGATTGATGGGATCGAGTGCTGGCATACCAAGCACAATCTGGAGTCCGCCACACGCTATGAGGGCATGGCCAATAGCCTGGGATTGGCCGCCACCGGTGGCAGTGACTGTCATGGGCTAGCCAAGGGTCAACCCCTCATCGGACGTGTCAAAGTTCCCTACCAACGGGTCACCACCCTCAAGGAAAAGCGGAACCGGCAGGGCACTGCCCCATCATTCTCTTCAACTCAGAACTGAACTCACGTGGGATTTTTCGATAAACTAAAGAAGGTCTTTACCGAAAAGGCCTCTTCTCTTGCGCACGAAGTCAAGCGAATTATCACGCGCTCCCCGCGCCTGACTGCGGCAAGCTTGGAGGAGCTGGAGCGTGCCCTCCTTGGGGCAGATCTTGGCTTTGCCACCACCCAGCAGATTCTCAAAGCCGCTCGCGCTGCATTTGAAACCCAGGGGCGGAATGGGGCGGATTTTATCGAGATTGCCACTCGCGAGGTCGAGTCCGCTCTCGCGGAAATCAGTCCAGCCCTTCGGCGGGCTCCTGCCGGAGTCACGGTAGTCTCGATTGTCGGCGTCAACGGCACCGGCAAGACCACCACCGCAGCCAAACTGGCCTACCTCTTTCAGCAAAAAGGCGAACCGGCTGTTCTCGCGGCCTGCGACACCTTTCGTGCAGCGGCAATCGAACAGCTAAAGCTGTGGGGGGCACGCCTAGGGGTCCCTGTCATAGCTGGTGCCAATGAAGCGGACCCCGCCTCGGTCGCGCACGATGCCATCACCGCCGCCCAAGCTCGGGGGGCTGCCTGGCTGTTTATCGATACCGCCGGACGATTACATACCAAGAACAATCTGATGGCCGAGTTGCAGAAGGTTCATCGAGTCATCGACAAAAAGTATCCCGGGGCACCCCATGAGGTCCTGTTGGTTCTGGATGGTTCCACCGGCATGAACGCACTCAACCAAGCCCGTGAATTCCATAAAGCGGTCAAACTAACCGGTTTGATCATTACCAAACTGGACGGCACAAGCAAAGGTGGTGCCGTAGTGGCGATTCAGCGTGAATTGGGTATTCCGGTGAAGTTCATCGGAGTCGGCGAGCAACCCGAAGATTTGAACGCCTTCAATGCCAAGGAATTTGCCGAAGCGTTGTTTAGCTCGAAGGAATAGCCATCACGACACTCGTGTCGTGTAACCTCATTTCTCAAGCACGCTTCGGGTTCGAGCGGTTACTTTCCACGATTCAACCACACTGCCTCGCTCCACCCAATGGACCGAGTCGTGCAAAGCCACCGTGGGACAAATATGCCTTGGTAGGGCATAAACCGCGTCGCCGACGGTCCATTTCTCCGCCTCGGAGCATTCTACCACCAAGTGCTCTTCGCTGTGAGCTACCGCCCGCGCTTCGGGTAAATTCAGAAATTCCAAGCGTGGATGGACCATCTCGGAGGCGACCGACTTATGGCCTAAATCGAGGCAAAGACGGCCCGGGAACGGTTTACTGACCACCCGCCCCAGCAAAACGGCTGCCGGTAGAAATGGAAGGTCGGGAAACCTTTGGGCATATCCAGCGTCCCACAAAACAGTAGTGCCCGGACTTAGCTCGACATCCGCCCGAAGTGCGTGGATGGGAAAGGTCGGGGATCCACCCGCTACCAGCCGATTGACGAGGTGACCTTGCCTCATCAACCGCTGACGCAGGGCTAGCACCGGCTCGAACGCTTCATTGCAAGCCACGGATCGGAGAATCGGGTCGGACTCATGAATGTGCCCATCGTAGGCGTGAAGACCAACCGGTCTCAGGCCAGAACACCGGGATAAATCCGCGTACATCGACTCAGCCGCATAATCGGGCGAAACCCCAGTCCGATGCTGCCCCACATCCAAATCAAGCAACACGTCGACCCGCAGCCCCGAGGCGGCTGCCGCAGACGATAACACCGTGATTGCGCTGGAATCATCAACCAGGCTTGCAAATCGGGTCGTTGGGTAGGCACGAACCAACTCCAGCCACATTCCAATGGCGGGCCCAACCAATTGATAAGCGAGAAGAACTTCGGAGGCTCCCGCCTGCGCCGCCATTTCGCATTCGGCAAGAGTCGCCGCCTTGAATCGTCGAATTCCCAGGGCCAATTGCCGATCGAGGAGAGGTCGCAGCTTGTGAGTCTTAACGTGCGGACAAAGCCGTCCAGCGGACCCGGCTATCTGGACCATCGACGCCAAGTTTGCATCCACTCGCTCGGCGAAGAAAAGGAGCGTCGGCGATGGAATATCCGCGACATTCCGAACGGCAAACCAATCTCCTACTTTTTCAAGCCCCGAATCCATTTCGACGACCTCGTGATGAGTTCAAGCTAGCTCGAAAACAGCCTCGATTTCCACGGCAATATTGCCGGGCAATGGTCCCATACCGACTGCACTTCGAGCGCCAATACCGCTATCAGCACCCCAGACGGCGGCAAACAATTCGCTGCAGCCGTTGATGACTCTGGGATGTTCATAAAAGTCGGGCGCTGAGTTCACCATCCCCAGCAGCTTGACCAACCGACCGATGCGGTCCAGGGATACCAACTGGTCCCGCAAGGTGGCGAGGATGGCCAACCCGACCTGACGAGCTGCCGCATGGCCTTGATCCAAGGTTAAATCCTTGCCGACAACTCCCCGAATCAGGCTTCCATCGGGAAGAACCGGACCATGGCCGGAGACGTAGACCATGGAATCGACGATCACCAATGGTTTGTAGATGGCGACGGGTTTGGGCGCAGGTGGAAGGAGGAGACGTAGTTCAGCAAAACGGGCATCAGCGGTCATAACAGGGTTTTGGATTCAAAAAAGGGTTCAAGTCAGCAACTCAAGATGCAATGGAAATCAGTCAATGGGCGGGGACGAGTTTGGCGAAATGATCTTCTCTTGCACCACTCCTCCGGGAGTGGTGGAGCCGAGGGGAGTCGAACCCCTGACCTTCTCATTGCGAACGAGACGCTCTACCAACTGAGCTACGACCCCAAACCGCTGACTAACACCAACTTGAAGACCGAATGATGCCCATTGTTTCTCTCGCACGCAGCGATCTCACCCAGCTACCTTGCGTACTTTGGATACGCTGGAACGTGTACCTCGAAACACTTCGCATTGCTGGAAGCCTCTACAGGCCCCAAGGACCGGCGCGATATTGGCGGGTCCCGTCCGCGGAGCAAGGAAATTTCCAGTTTGAGTCATGAGTTACATGCTGAACCAGGACCTGCCCGTTCGGGACGATGCCAGCAAATGTCATAAGGGGCTAAAAAACCAGTCGAATCCGGAAGGGCGGAGCGCGATGCCCGGGTTGTCGAAGGGGTGCACCTCCATGACTTCGAATGAACATCCTCAAGCACTTTGACGCCTTGGCTCCAAAGGACCTGCGCTCCAAATTATTCGTTCCATAGGCTATGGTAACCCGGAAAAACTGCTTCGCAGTCACTTCCTTAGGACAGGAACGGAAGTTTCGTCTTTAGTCGCAGCCTCAAGCAATCGCTGGAGGGTTTCGAATTGAGCTTGATCGCGGACCAATGCTGTTTTCTGGTCGAGAGCTTTGAAGGCTTCGCGGGTCTTTTCCGCCGCTGCGCTTCGATGGCCCTCCGCCAATAGCACAGCCGCTTCAGCGGTCAGGCGGGTGGATGGGTCCCATTCCACAGCTCCAGCCGACTCCAACCAAGCCCTCGCTACGGAGGCGTCGCCCCCGTTTATTGCGATGAGAATGGCATAGGAGGCTCGGACACTATCAGCAATAAATTGAGGGAGGACCTTTTCATTGGCCATAACCTGATCCAGGTAGCTCTGTGCACGTACCGCATCGCCCAGATCGGAAGCATGAGATGCGGCAATATTCCGTGCGTAAATGTCGTTCGCAGAGCCATCGCCCAAATTGAGCGAATAGGAGACAAGATGCGGATCGAGGTCGCGTGGTCGGACTCCGCCCATCAAAGCAAAGGTCAGAGCAAGCAATGCGCTTTCCTGCAGGACGGCTGGGCCCTTACCCAATAGATCGAGAAATCGTTTGCCATCCGATTTGAGACCCCGGGTTTGAAAAGGAATGGCGGAGATAAAAAAACTCAATCCAGAAAGAATCGCCAACCACAATACGAAATCGATGGCAAAAAAGAGGATGGGATTCGGCGAAAGTCGATCGCTCACATTATTCAACATCACCCAACAAAAAAATGCGGTCAGGGAACCGACTAGACTTGCAATTGGTCCCCCTGCTACCAGTCCTCTCATTCTCGATTTGACGCTTCGATTATGGGGCAAGACGCTCATAGCAAGTCCGCCCAGGACATTGACTCCCCGATTGCGGCACCAACGCAGGCCCGAAGGCGTGCGATGAATCTTTATCGGGCCAACCATATAAAGGAGGAAACGGCCTTGATTGAGCCAGCCACCAAAAAGATGGCCCGCCTCGTGAAGTGCAACTGCGGCGAGCCACGCGATGGGAATCCGAATCAGTTCGACCAGGAGGACAAACGGAACGACGGCTCTGGGGAAAAGATGCCCTTTGGTAGTAGAAATCAACGTCCATCCAAAAATCCCACCAATCGACATCCCAAACAAAACAGCAACCAATTTGGTACGCAAAGTCGGTTTAGGTTGCGACGGTCGGGAAGGAGGCGGTGGAGACTGAATCATCGCTGCGTCCTGGATCATGCCACTATTAAATCCGGGTTGGCTATCAACACGGACTGATTCTATCCAAACACACGGCGCGCCAGAAAGCCAATTGCTGGGAAATGTTCTTCATTTACCCGAGCATCCCTTTACTATTTTCGACACATGCCTGCAAATATCCATCGATTATTTTGCCAGCTATTGGTGTGCCGTCTTTTTTTCTTGGGCTGCATCGCTGTTGAATTGCCCGTCCGGATGCTGGTGCCCGGTTTTACCGTCGAGGAACTGCCGGTCCACCTTAGTAACCAGAACAACCTCCGGTTTGGACCGGATGGAGTCCTGACTTCCCTCGGTTACGATGGAAAAATATGGCGCATCCGTGATACCGATGGCGATGGGTTGGAGGACCATGCCGAACCCTACTGGACTCAGCCGACACTCAGCGTGCCGGTCGGCATGGCCTGGAGCACCCACGGACTCTATGTCTCGTCCCACGGCAAGGTGTCCTTGCTAAAGGATACCGATGGTGATGGCCATGCTGATAAAGAAGAAATTGTCACCAGCGGTTGGCCCCCAACCGATGTTGGAAGCGGCGGAGTGGACGCGACTTCCGTTACACTCGACCCAACCGGAAACGTCTACTTTGGGCTTTTGGTGGCTGATTACTCCAATGCCTATAGGTTGCGTCATCGTAAGGATCTAACCCAGGAAGAAAAGGCCTGGCTGACCAAAGAGAATCGATCGGTGGAAGGTCCACCGGATGAGGAGATTTCTCTCTACGACTTGAATTCTCCACGCGGAACCATCCAGAAGTTCGATCCGAGGACCGGCCAGAGAACCACGATGGCGACGGGCATTCGAGTACCCTACCAATTGGCGTTCAATGGCGCAGGGGATCTTTTTAACACCGACCAAGAAGGCGAAACGTGGATGCCCAACGGCAATCCGCTGGATGAACTCAATTACATCATTCCGGGCCACAATTACGGATTTCCGCCGCCCCACCCCAAGTGGTTGCCGAACCTGGTGAGCGACCCTCCTGTGGTTGGATTTGGTCCGCAGCATCAGAGCACTTGCGGCTTTGTTTTCAATGAACCGGTTGCCGCGTCGCCGGTGATTAAAGTCCTTCCGACCATTCCGTTGCCGGTCTCGCCCGGACAGGGACTCTTTGGTCCGGTGTGGTGGCTTGGGGATGCGATCGTTACCGGAGAATCGCGGGGAAAGCTTTGGAGAGTTCATCTTGTTCGCACCGCAGATGGCTATGTTGGACGGGAAACCGTCATCGCTCGATTTAGCCTGTTGGTCCTGGATGTGGCCATATCGCCCAAGGGTGATCTCTACGTCTGCTGTCATTCCGGCCAACCGGATTGGGGGACCGGTCCCCAAGGGGAGGGCCGCATCTTCCGCATTCGCTATACCGGAATTGAGGCACCGCAGCCGGTAACCACTTGGGCGGCAACTCCGACCGAAGTTCGGATTGCGTTTGATCGTCCCATCGATCCGGGGGTGACCAACGCTTTCAAAGACGGTCGCGCCCAGATCGAATTCGGAGAGTATGTGCGAGCCGCGGATCGCTTTGAGAGCATCCGTCCTTCCTATGCGGTGGTGGGTCAACAGGATGCCACTCCTCGCGGGCACCTAACGATTGCTCTAGCCCGATGGGAGGCAGAAACGACCAATCTGGTTCTGACCACCGCCCCACATTCGTTGGCCGTCCATTACGCCTTGACCATTCCGGGCGTGAAAGTGCCGGGTTCGTCGGTCGAAGGAACTCCCATCGATCTTGATTACGACCTGACGGCGGCCTGTTTGGCCCCAGTGCAGTCGTCGAAGACTTGGACCCGGTCCGCCTGGGCGGCGCTTCCGAGCTGGGCGTTGTCGGTTCCTGCTTCATCCGGCACCGATAGCCACGAAGCAGCCCTTGCGGACGGCGACTGGGAAGAAGGGCGAGGCCTCTTTGTTGAAAAACTGAAGTGTATCCAATGCCATCGAATTCGGGGACAAGGAGCCACCGCAGGCCCTGACCTGAGCAACTTGGTCCATCGGAATGCCAGCAGCGTCCTTCGGGATATTCGCGATCCGAATGCGACTCTGCACCCCGACTACGTCACCTATGTGGCCGATGAAAAAGGGGGTGAAAGCCATCTTGGATTCCTTCGAACCACGACACTGGAAACCGTGGGGCTGGTGGACGTCACAGGCCATGAGATTATCCTCCGACGATCCGAATTGGCACGCCTTCAACCCACCGGACAAAGCCTCATGCCGACCGGCCTCATAGATGGCCTCAAAGAAAGCGAAATTCGGTCCCTACTGACGTTCCTATTGCGGGAGCCGCCCATCCGCTCTCCGATGGAAATCCAGCGAATCCTTGTGCGGGCGAAAACAAATGCGACCCTGAATCCATCGGCTCTAGCATCGCCCACCGCGCCCCTTCGACTTGTTTTGGTGTCGTCCCCCCAAGACCACGGCGTTGGACAGCATGATTATCCCGCCTGGCAAACCAACTGGAGTCACTGGCTGGGGGCCCTATCGAATGCTCGTGTTGAAACAGCTTGGCTATGGCCGTCGCCCGACCAATTCCGCCAAGCGGACGTTCTCGTTTTGTATTTATGGAACCACGATTGGAGCAAAGACCGATTGCGCGAACTCACGGAGTACCAAGCGCGCGGTGGCGGATTGGTTTTGATCCACTCGGCGGTCATCGCCGACCAGGACCCGGAGGCACTTGCCGAGATCATCGGATTGGCCGCACAGCCGGGCAAGACAGGCTATCGGCACACCCCCTTCGAATTGCGGTTCAAACCGGGAGATTTGACGGAAGGTTTCCCGGAATCGCTACCGTTTCTGGATGAACCGTATTGGCCGATGATTGGCGACCCCAAATCGGTTCAGGTGTTGGCTACGTGCGACATGGAAGGCCAGGCTCGGCCGATGATCTGGACGTTTGAGAAGGGATCTGCTCGCACTTTTGCGTCCATACCAGGGCATTACCGATGGACGCTGGATGACCCGTACTGGCGACTCCTGATTATTCGTGCCGTGGCTTGGTGCGGTCACCGGTCCGAAGGGGCTTTAATGACGGGACTTAATTGGAATTGGTGACCCTGTCTGTCATGGATTGGACCATCCGCACCATCAACCGCCCTACGAATTATTTCTAGCACGATACCTGAATTGATGTTACCTGTTGAACGGTGACTTTGAGCACATCCCTTCAATTTTCAACCGTTTTTTCGACAGTCAATCCTGTGCCGGCGTAATTCGCGACCGACCTATGCGCCTTCATTGTTTACGCATTCAAACAATCTGGAATACCAGTCTCCTGATAGCGCTCCTTTTTGCTGCCTTGATTTCTCAAGCAGCACCGTCATTACCGGCGCTGCCGTCGTCAACCAATCTCCCGTTGCTGACCATTTCCGGAAAAATCGGTACGAAAGATCATGTTGGAAAAGCAGAGTTTAGCTTGGCGGCATTGGATAACCTCCCGCAGCAAACAAACGAAACGTGGACCCCTTGGCACAATGGGGTGCAAAAGTTCTCCGGGCCAACGTTTTACGAAGTGTTGAAGGCGGTGAATGCCCAGGGCACCAATGTCGTGGTGACGGCCATCAACGATTATGCCTCGACTATTCCCATCCAAGAGCTCCGACAGTACCCGATCATTCTGGCGACTCGGATAAATGGAAAGACGATACCAATCCGTGATAAAGGACCACTAATCATCATCTACCCTTTCGACAGGTATCCGGAAACCAAGAATGAGATTTCGTACTTTCGTTCGGTGTGGAATGTAAGAGCGGTTGAAGTGCGGTGATGGTGCTGAATTTCCAGCAGGCCGATGAATTCGATAGGGAGAATCCGTCTAGCGCGAGAGGAAATCATTAAACTGCTGATTTCGATCGGCGCTGTCTTTGTTGTTGTTTGTTTTTCCTTTTTCACGATTAACACTCTGCTCCAGGAGCATCAGGCATTGCGGAGGAAGTTGCAAAAAAACGCCACTTGGTCCGCCTATCGCATCAATCGACAAACGTCGGAGCTCTTGCGGGCAATTACCTCATTTCTGGACGGGAAACCCGAGGGAACCCTAGACAAAATTAGGACACAATTCGAAATCGTTTTGAGCAGCCGAGATAATATCAAGCTATCGAATCTTGAATCTCCGAATGGCAATCCAGACGCCCACGGGCACCCGGTTCAGCAAGACGAAGAATGCCGTGCCGCCGCTGCGGCCGTTTATTCAGATCTTGAGCGGCTTGACAAGGAATTCAGTGCGCCCATTTCGGTAGACGCGCCGGACATTGCCTCGATTGAGAAGTTGCAGACTGCCATTTCCGAACTTTACCCAAAAACAGTTGTATTGGTCACCCAGGCGGACATCGTGGATGCCCAGTTCCGAATCGATGAGCGAACAAAGTCGATTAAGACCTATAAAATCGTGCTGTTTCAGCAAGGGGCTCTTGCACTCGGGCTCTGCGCGATGGGCTACCTATTCCTGAAACAACTCAGCCGGGCCGAGCGAAGTCAGGAGGAGCTGCGGAAAATGAACACCAATTACCAGGAGGCGGCTGCCAAGGCCACGGCCGGGGATCAGGCAAAATCAGTCTTCCTGGCGACCATGAGTCACGAAATCCGAACGCCTTTGAATGGAATCCTTGGGAACGTGGATTTGCTCGAGGAGCCAAATCTCAGTCCCGAGCAAAGAAGTCTGCTCGCGACCATTCGCGAGTGCGGGACTTCCCTTCTGGAGCTGATTCAGGACATTCTCGACTATTCCCGCCTTGAATCTAGATCGTTAACTTTGGAAACGCGAAGTTTCCAACTCAGTTCGCCGATTGAGGCCGCTATTGATATCGTGTCTTCGAAAGCTCGACAAAAAAACCTCGGGCTGTTGGCGATTTATCCGGAAGGCCAACTTTTAGGGGACGAAGCGCGAGTTCGGCAGGTGCTGGTGAATCTATGTGGAAATGCGGTGAAATTTACCGAAACGGGGGACGTGGCCCTTTTGGTTCATCGGATACGGGGTGAATCGGGTGAATCGTGGCTTCGGTTTGAAGTCAGGGATACGGGCATCGGTATTTCCAAGGAAGCGCAAGCCCGGCTTTTCGAGGATTTTTACCAAATTGATGCCTCAATTAATCGCCGATTTGGCGGCTCGGGGCTAGGGCTTGCCATCAGCCGCCGCTTGGTCCTGGCGATGGGAGGACAAATCGGTGTCACCAGCGAGGAAGATCGGGGAAGCTGCTTCTGGTTTACCCTTCCCATTCCATCGGAGCAAAATGTGACTCCCGTCGAAATTCCATGGCCAACCAGTTCTGTCCAATTTTGCACCTTCACTCCAATGGCGTTTGATATCCTTCGGGGGGAATGGTCCACGCCCTACCCCAATGGAGATAAATCGGACAGCCTGTTGGCATTGGAATCAAGCGATGGATGCGTATTGATTGACGCCCGAAAACTGGGTGAGTTTCAACTGCCACCTGAGTTGATGAAACGCGCGATCATTTTCGCCTTTTCCGCAAGTCGCTTTTCCAATGAGGCATTGGCAATTTTGGATGGTCCACTCACGCCGCCGAGACTTCGTTCGATCCTGCTCAACTTAAATCGCGCGGAACCGTTGGGAGAGGCAAGCACCAAAGCTTGGAATGCCGCAGGACTTTCGGGGACCGTCCTCTTGGTTGAGGATAATATCGTCAATCAAACGGTGGCATCGCGACTGCTCCAAAGGTTGGGAATGACCGTTGAATTGGCCAGCAACGGCGAATTAGCGGTGGCGCGAATGCGGAAGGGGGGAATTGATTTGGTTCTCATGGACATGCAGATGCCGGTCATGGACGGCATGGAGGCAACCCGACAGATTCGGTTGATAAACAACAAGTTCCGCGATGTCCCAATCGTTGGCTTGACCGCCAATGCATTCGCTGAAAGCCGTGATTTATGTTTATCAGCGGGAATGAATGATTTCATTACCAAGCCAATCAACCGGGAAAAGTTGGAATCCACTCTCAAGAAGTGGCGGTCCCGCCTATCAGAACGCCCAACCGAAATTCTCCCTCCCAGGCAGCAAAAGCCTGAGGGCCAACCTAAGGGCTACACCGATCCGCTATCGGAGAACGGTTTCACACGTCCCCTTCGCGAACCGGTCATTTCTCAGGTCCGTCGGCATATGCTTCGGGAAGAACTCGGGGACAAGACTGCCGTCCGGTTGACGGAGGTCTTTTGGAATGATTTGAGAGGACAGGTCCTAGAATTACAGAAAACGACGAACATGACCGACCCTGTCGCGACTCGGCGCATCTTTCACACCATCAAGGGTTCAGCCGAGACAATTGGATTTACCGCTATTGCCGAGGCCTCATCTCAAACACGCGACACCTTCCTAAAGGAGGGACGAATTGATTTGGCACCCTTGGACCGCGCTATCCAGGAAACCCAGGCCGAATTAGGTCAAGACCAAACCGCTTTAGCCTGAGTAGTATAGAATTGTCGGGTTGCGGCGGCTAGAAACTAAACCTTGGCCGATTGCAAAAAGATTGAGCCATTTCGCGGACTCCTTGTCGAAATTGCCAGACTCGTCGGGCTTCCCGGAAACTTTATCTCGTGTGCGGGGTTTTCCAGCATGATCCTTGTCGCGCATTTGTAGGTCATTTGTCTAAATCCTTTGCTTACTCCCATCGGAAAACGAGCAGTCGGCATTCGCGGTGGCCTACGTTTGACCGATGGAGCAATCAAAGTTGGAACCAGAATCGCTATCGCATTGGAGAATGGTATTGGAAAGAAGGCCTGTTGAAGAATGCTTCGCCTATGATTGGTCCAGAAAGTAACGGCTTTGACACGCCTTCCGGTTTATCGGACGCCCCATTATCGCGTTCGGTCCCGATTACTGGCTTGTCGGACCTTGAGATTAAGGCGGAGGTGTTGGGGATTCTTCCTGTAGCCTTCGTCCAGCAGCACCGGGTCATCCCGATTGCCCGCCGGAATGGTGTATTAACCGTGGTTGTTCCACATTCCGCCGATTCCCGACTCGTGGACGACATCCGGCTTTTGAGTGGCTGTGCAGTCGTAGAGTTACTGGCATCGGAAGCAGAAATCGCAGAGAAAATCTCCGAGTGTTACCAAGTGACGGTCGAAAAGATGATCGCCGACCTGGGTCCGAACTCATCATCCGGTCCAGAAGCAAAGGACCTGCATGATATTGAAGTGATGGCGAACGAGCCAACGGTCGTCAACCTCGTTAACCTAATCATTTCGACCGCTTTACGCGAACGGGCGAGTGATATTCATTTGCTCCCATTCGAGAATTCCTTGCAACTGCGCTATCGGATCGACGGACTGCTTCAGGAGAAGCCGCCACCACCGAAGCCACTGCATGCCGCTCTGGTATCGCGAATCAAAATCATGGCCGATATGAACATCGCCGAGCGGTTTATGCCGCAAGATGGACATATCCAGATCAATCATCGAGGGGCGAGGGTGGACATCCGTGTTGGAACCATGCCCACGATTTATGGTGAAAGCCTGGTGATGCGACTCTTGGTCAAACATGAGCGACTCCTGCGCCCTCAGGAACTCGGCCTGGATGCTGCGCGCGCGGATCAACTCGGTTTGCTCGTCGAAAAACCGCACGGGTTGTTTCTGACCACGGGGCCGACCGGGAGCGGAAAAACAACCACCCTCTATTCTATTCTCCAAGGTGTATACGCCCCAGAAAAGAAGATTTTGACCATTGAGGATCCGGTTGAATACGAACTGGCCGGGGTCGCGCAAATCCCGGTGCGGCCCAGCCGAGGATTTACTTTCGCAACTGGCCTTAGGGCCATATTGCGTCAGGACCCGGATGTCATCATGGTCGGAGAAATTCGTGATGCTGAGACGGCGGAAATTGCCATTCGAGCGGCACTGACCGGCCACCAAGTATTCAGTACGCTCCATACCAACGACGCTCCCAGCGCTGTCACGCGGTTGATCGACATGGGGATCGAGCCATTCTTGATCTCTTCCTCCTTGGAAGGCGTTCTCGCGCAACGACTGGTACGCCGCGTCTGTCCGAGTTGTCGCCACCCCATTCAAGTCTCCCAGATTGTTCGCCAAAAACTGGAGACGCTTAGTGGGCGTACGCTGGTGGGCCAATTCTTTGCCGGACAGGGCTGCGACGAGTGTCGAAATGGATACCGTGGGCGCGTCGGTATTTTTGAACTATTGGCCATTACCTCCACTCTGCGAGAGATGATTATCCAGCGACGTTCGGCCGCTGAGCTCAAGTCGGTGGCGCGAAAATCGATGGTCACCATGCAGGAAGATGCCTTGCGCAAGGCAGGCGAAGGGGAGACGACTCTGGACGAAATCATCCGCGTCTGCGCGGGAGATGCCCAAGAATGAGCACCTTTCGATATCAAGCGTTCGCCGGCGACGGTTCACCCGTCAGCGGGTTGATTGAAGCCACGGACAGACGGTCGGCGCTGCTACTTCTCGGAAAGCGCGGTCTCTCTCCATCGCGCCTTGAAGCTGCGGCTGTTGGGATTTCCGCAACAACGACTGCATCCCGAACGATTGCACAGCGTTCAGCCTCCAATCAGGAATCCTCCGCGTCCGCGACAGCGAAAGGTCTCGCCACGGAACCAATACCTTCCGGTGGCGGATGGCGATTTGGCTCTGGGATAAAGACCAAGGAAATTACCGGATTTTCCCGCCAAATGGCAGCTCTTCTCGATGCAGGAATTCCTATACCCCAAGCCTTGGAAGGCTTAGGAGAGGAGGAGCTCAACCCGGCACTGCGTGGTGTCATTCAAGGCTTGTCAAACTCGGTGAGAACTGGGACTGCCTTTTCCGCCGGCTTGGCCTCTTATCCGCGCCTCTTTGGAACGCTCTATGTGAGTATGATTCGCGTGGGGGAGGAAGCGGGAGCCTTGCCATCGGTCATGAATGATCTCGCAGATCTACTTGAGCACGAAGATGAGGTCCGAAGCGAGGTCGTGTCAGCGGTGGCTTATCCGTTGTTTGTCCTCGGATTTGGGATTGTTACCGTGACCATTCTCCTGCTGGTGGTTCTGCCGCAATTATTCACGATGCTTCAGGAAATGACCACCTTGCTCCCCCTGCCGACTCGGATACTTTTGGCGGTGAGTAACATCCTCCAGCACTATGGATGGCTCTTACTGACTATTGGTATCGGAGCCGCTGCCGGAGTCCGCGCCTATGCCCGGACTCCCGAAGGGGCGCACCGAATCGATTCCATCAAATTGGAAACTCCTTTTGTGGGCGGGATGCTCCGGTCGGCGGCATTGAGTCGTTTCGCCAGAACTCTCGGTATTTTGGTCAAGAGTGGGGTTTCGCTCCTTCCAGCCCTAAAGATAGTCGAGTCATCGCTGGGAAATCTCGTTCTGGCCGAGCGGATATCCCAGGTCGCTGATGCCACACGCGGCGGTTCCGCGCTCGCCACTCCGCTACGAGACATGGATATCTTCCCCAAGAGCGTCGTTCAAATGATCGCGGTTGGGGAAGAGACCGGTCGATTGGATGACATGTTGCTCAAGGTTGCCGCCATTGAGGAGCGACAAATGAGGGCGCGGACCAAGACATTGATTTCCCTTCTCGCGCCTTTCCTGATTCTTGTGGTCGGAGCGTTGGTGGGATTCATGGTCATTGCTCTGCTATTACCCATATTTAAGATGAGTCGAGGAATCCATTAACTCCTGAATTCAATATGTATTTACACTGTCGGACAATTTCTACCTGTAGGATGGGCCCACCCACTAATCGCCGTCGGGACGCATTCACCTTGATTGAAATCATGGTGGTCGTCGTTATTCTGGCTGTCCTTGCCGCCACCATCATTCCCCAATTCATGGGGGCGACGACCGATGCAAAGATAAGCGCATCCAAGTCTCATATCGCCGAGTTGGAATCAGCACTAGAACGGTTTTATGTCAATATGGACCGCTATCCCACCAGCGATGAAGGGTTGCGGGTACTTAGCGAACCGCCTTCAGGCGATGATAAGAAATGGCATGGTCCCTATATCAAGCAGCTACGGAATGATCCATGGGACACCCCCTACCAATACAAGCGGCCAGGCGTCCATCATCCATCGAGTTTCGACCTTTGGTCCCGTGGTGCCGATAAGGCTGACGGAGGCGATGGTGCCAATGCGGACATCGGCAACTGGTAGAATGCGATGCCCTGCCGAAGCCCCATCATCCGATCCTGGTCTGGGTTCACCTTGATTGAACTCATGGTCGTCCTAACTCTGATCGCCATCCTGTCATCGATGATCTTACCGGAAATGCGTGGGGGCTTTGAAGACGCCATCCTTCGCTCCACCGCGCGGCGGTGGGTGGAGGTTTTCGGACTGGCCAATAGTCGGGCTATCGCGTCGCAGGAGCAGGTACGCGTTAATTTCGACCGCGCCAAGATGCGATTCCAAATGGAACATATGGGGGGTCCCAAAGGGGCGCGAAGGCATTTTGAGCCGCTCAACGATTCATCGGCGTTCAGTGGAGCGTTCGACCCCCGTGTTTCCGTGACTCTACAAACAGGAGGAACGAATAATTCAATCGAAGGAATGCCGGTAACCTCTATGCGAACGAGCATCGAACGTTCTGGGCGAAGAACTCCTTCCACTTCAGATACCACAGTCCGCTTCTTCCCGGATGGCACGTGCGACGAAGCTGTCCTCAGTCTGCGTGACCTTTCGGGCCATCGGATGACGATTCGCCTAAACCCGGTGACAGCCAGGCTGACGGTTCTGGACCAGCCATGAAAAACAGGGCGACCACGAGCTTATTCGGATTTTCTCTGATGGAGGTCATGGTCGCCATGGTCATTCTAGCCGTGGCTCTTACCGGGCTAACCCGTGGAATTACCGCCGCGCTTCGTACCAGCAAGGAAGCTGAATGGCAGGCGACGGCCGCCTGGCTCGCCGCCGGCCAGATCGAATTACTGCGTACAAAGGAATCATATCCAATTGGCGTCACGGAAGGACAAGGGTCTGGGCTCCTCTCCATTTATCGGTGGAAACAGACTATTGCGTCGACACCCATCACGGGATTGAGAGATGTGACGGTGGAAGTTCGGCATTCCGCCATCAACCAACCGATTTATGAACTCCGAACACTCCTGTTTGAAGTTCCATCCGATTCCTTAACCAACCGGCCATCGGAACGAATCGGAAACGGGCGAAACCGAAAAAACCGGAAGGACCGCCAATGAGAATTATCGATCACCGGCATTCCGTGCTGGCATTTACGTTGATCGAGTTGGTGATTAGCGCCGCGCTTATGGCGATCATCCTGACAGGGGCCTACGCATGCCTTCGAGCCGGTTTCTCTGGACAGCGCATCATTGAGCCACGTTCCGATGCAATGCAACAGGCCCGGGTCGCCCTCGACCGGATCACTGCCGATTTGCGGGCCTCCTGCCCCCTTCCACAAGGGGCTGCATTTCTCGGTGTTCGAAGAATGATTGGAATGATCGATGCCGATAACCTGGACTTTGCCACTCACCATTTCTCTCCCCACCAGCCCGGGGAAGGCGATTTTTGCGAGGAGAGCCTGTTTGTTGAACGTGACCCAAAGACCGGACAATTCACGCTTTGGAGACGGCGAAATCCGGCCATCGCTTTCGACCCGCTTTCTGGCGGTTCCCGTGAAGCATTGGCGACTGGACTAAGCGGATTTCGTCTGGAGTATTTTGACGGATACGATTGGTATGATTCGTGGGGGGAGATGACGACGGGAACAACCAAGTCCCAGTTGAAGAGTGACAAGCCCAATAGCACCGGGATGCCGGAGGCTGTGAGAATCAGTCTGGCATTGGAATCATCCCATATCGGGCCTCGCGAAGAATCCGCCTCAACATCCTCGGTCCTGGTTTTTCAAACGATCGCACGATTGAACTTACCGACCGACAGCGGCACAGGGAATCCCATTTCCAGTGGTCCTGGCGACTCGACAGCGAAGCCATGATCCATCGCCATTCAATAGGTTACACCGGAAGGGAGATTGCCCGGTCAGGCTCGGTCCTGATTGGCGTGCTTTGGTGCGTGGTTTTGTTGGCCGTGCTGGTTCTGGGACTCTTGCATACAACGCGTTTGGACCTGATTTCGGGCCGGTATCAAACGGACCGCATCCAGGCGCGGTACCTATCCTTGGCAGGAATTGAAAAAGCGAAAGCGTTGCTGCACCAGAATATCCTGGACCGACGCCGCGCGGGGGCACCCTTCAGTTCTGAATTGCTGGATGCTCCGGCTCAGTTCCGGGATGTATCAATGGGGCGGGGACTTTTCCGGGTCATCAGACCGCCAAACGATGACGAGAGCGGAGAGCAGATTTACGGAGTCACCGATGAAGAAAGTCGACTGAATATCAATGTCGCGGATACCACGGAATTGACGAAAATCGTTGGTCTAACGCCCGATATTGCCGCAGCCATCGTGGATTGGCGCGATCAGGATAATACCGTCACCCCGGGCGGAGCTGAAGCCGACTATTACGCCTCCCTGAATCCCCCATATCGGCCACGAAACGGCCCGTTTCCGACTGTTCGCGAACTCCTGATGGTCCGCGGCATCTTCCCGGATCAACTTTTGGGGCAAATGGAGGATTCCCTGGAAAGCCGCAGTGATGAAATAGGCTTGGCCGTGTCAGGTGCGGCAAAGGGAACTATTTCCAGCTCGGAGCAAGTGAGAGAAGGCGGATGGGCTCGTCTCTTAACCGCTCAATCGGCAATCGAAAACGTAGATGCTGCGGGGACAGCCCGGGTCAACGTCCAGTCGTCCGACGAGGCCGCTTTGACTGGGATTCGAGGTATTTCCACGGAGATTGCCAAGGCGATCATCGCCTATCGGCAACAGAATCCGATCCGAAACCTAACCGACTTACTCAACGTCGCTGCCCCACCACCCAACGGAGCCAATCCTCCTCCCGGAAATTCAAACAATGGACCCAAGGTCGTAGATGAACGACTATTTAAAGAAATCGCCGATCATTTGACCGTGGAGGAACAATCGGAGCGAAACGGAGTGGTGAATATCAATACCGCCCCAGTGGATGTCTTGCAGTGTCTACCGGGGATGACACGCCCGCTGGCACAAGCGATCGTCGCTCATCGGCGAGCCAATGGTTTCTTCGTCAGCACGGCTGATTTGCTGAATGTCGCCGGTTTCAATCGCGATCTGCTTCAAGGCCTTCTCTCTCGAATTGACGTCCGTTCGGACACCTTTCGCATCCGATCGGAAGGAGTGGTAGGCAAGTGCCGCCAAACCATGGAAGCCGTAGTTCGGGTTCGCGCTCGAACAATCACAACATTGGAGTACCGCGAAGATGATTTATGAGTGCTCTGTTCCAATTTGAACCAACCCGGCTCTGGGTCGAAATCGGTTCCGATGCGATCTTTGCCTGGCGCAACAAGGAAGGCCAGGAGATGGCGCTGGAACGTAACGAGTCTGGAGAGTTCACAGCCACCTGCATTGCCTCGGTGGCGAGCGCCTTGAAACTCCTGCTTCGGGAGAAATCTCCCCTGTCCCAACTCCAGGTTTACGCTTCTATTCCAGCCCGTGGAGCCATTCTGCGGCGCGTCTCGGTACCGAAATCGGCAGCTACGGAATGGCCGCGCTTATTGGCCCTACAACTCGAGGCCGAATTTCCCCTTCCGCCCGATCATCTGGCTTGGGGTTGGCTGCCAATTCCCGGGGAATTGCCACAGCAGCAAATTCTGCTGGCGGCGGTACGTCAAGAGGTCTTGCAACCTTATCTCGAGCTCTTGGCTCCCCTCGACGCTGATGTTCGGTTTTCTTTGGCTGTCTTTGACGGTCTTGAACTCATAGCTCCCAATGCGCGATCGGCGGTGCTTATCCATCTGGGCAAGGCCGATATCGAAATTGGGGTTCGCCGGGACGGGCAACCTACCGCCATTCGATGGCTGCCCACTGTCAGTCCTGAAGCCACACAGGAAATACACGACTTTCTCGAAAGTTTGGAACTTCCAGTGGGCACTGGCGTTTACGTTCTCCAATCCGCCGTCACCCGTGGAACAATTCCTCCGATTCCCGAATGGATCAAAAGAGCGATCCCCTCCAGTATCGGCTGCTCGGAGGCCAATGTCGTGGATTACCCGCAGGGAACAGGGATGACCGTGGCCAATGTCGGAGTTGCCAACGCGCTAACCGCCAATCCAAAGGGACATCGATTAAACTTACAATTGGGTTCAATCGAGGAGCCAATGGCCAGGCTGGGAAAATATCCCTGGAAAAAATTGTCCCTCATAGGTGGTTTACTAGCGGCCATTCTCTTGACCCCTTATTTTGAGGCGATCTTTCTGGCACCGCGGCTTGAGCGCCAACTAGCGAAAATCAAGGCGGGCGAACCGCAACTCGCAATCATTGATCGCGAATTAGATTTTTTACGGCATCTCCAGGAGAACCAGGGACCATTCCTCGATGCCATCTACCTCATCGCCGCAGCGGCACCGCCAGGCTGCCATATCAATGCCCTGAACCTTAATCGCCGTGGCGAGATCAGCCTGAACGGCTTTCTTCAGAATATGAACCAGGTGGGGGACCTTCGGTCCAAGCTGATTGATTCGGGCTTCTTCTCGACCGTCGTGGTGGAAGACCAAACCCCAACGCCCGATCGACAGCGAATCAACTTTCGGCTCACCGCCCAATGGAAAGCAGCCAGTGACCGTGAAGTCTTGGATATCGGCCCCAAGCTGACCAATGTCCTATCGACGAATGTTGCCCAAAAACCAACATCAGGCACAACCCAGGGTATTCAAACATCCCCTTCCCCGTGATACGACTACCCGAAATGACCGCCCGCGACCGTCGAACCGTCCGCTACGCCGGGCTGGGACTTGGGGCGTACCTACTCCTATTCGGCGGATGGAAAACCCTTCAAATTCTGGGCTCGAAAAGAACCGCGTATCTCGAACTCCGGCGGCAGGCCGATGAACAGCGGGCGCGGATAGACCTCTACTCATCCCGGGTGATCCGCCTCCATCGTTTGATGGATGCGGCTCAATTGGATCCGGCCCAAATATCCAAACCGAAATTGGTGGGAAGGGCCAGTGCGGCCATTCAGCAGGCGGCCACGCAGGGAGGCCTGCAGATGGGGCCCATCCGCGAAACTGTGGCACGCGGTAGTGATCGGGAGCTAGGTAGCATTCAACTGGAGGCCGCCGGGCAAGTCACTTCCCTTACTACGTTCCTCCATCGACTGGGAAGTCTGGGTTTCCCCATTATTCTGGACACGGTCCAATTCTCATCCGATCCCATGCGTCCAGGCATGCTTAAAATTAGCGTTTCACTCATCTTACTTGACTACGATCAGTGGGATAGCCGGGAGGTGCCTCATGCGTGATCATCTAAAGACTATTTTCCAAAAGCTACCGAGAGTGCTCGGAGTTGCTCTGATGTTGCAAATACTCTTGCTCCGAAATCGATCCAATCCCCTGGCAAATCTGGAAGTTCCTTCTGCGCCTCACTGGCATCCCGAGGAACCCCCTGCTGATGTCCATCCGTCTACTGGGTCCGCAAAACTGCCGGAATTGACTAAAATGGCCGATTCTGGACAGCCCAATCGAGTGGCCCCAGCCACCACATCCATCACGAATGTCACGAAAAGCGATCCGACACGATCAAACAACCCGCCCAGCCGGGTGACAAACAGTTCGTCTCAAACAGAACAGATTGTAAAGCCAGCGCCACCCCCGGCGGAACTCAAGGTTGGTCAACCCGGAAATAGAACGTCGGGAGCGGGAGTCTCAGCGCATCCGCCGACAGCCATTTCGCCCATTATCCAGGCGAGAATCGATAAAATCACGCAAAGTGAATTACTCGCGCCCGTATTCCACCCTCCCCCAATGGCCCTGCTGGGCATTGCCGGTCACGATGCCTTCCTTCGCACCCCCAATGGCCAAATGTCCCTGCTACGAGAAGGTGGCGATTCTGATGGGCTGAAACTACTCCGAATCGGAACCAATCGTGTCCTGGTTGAAGTCGCTGGTGAGAAGAAGGAATTGATGATCTTTGAAGGTCTAGGTGGAGAAAGCCTGTTGCCCAAGTAATTTGCCCTGAATACGACACGCCGTATGAATCCTAATCGAAGCAAACGATCCCTGACTCGCCCCGCCCGCACCCTAATGGCCACGGGGCTCGTGCTAACCAGTGGACTGTACGTTCCTCCGGGGATCGCTCAGGTTCCAGCGGGGGGCCAGACCACCAACGCGGCCCCTTCCACTCTTCCGCCCAATGAAGATATTCAGGTGAGCTTCCAAGGGGCCAACATCGATATGATAGTTCAATGGCTGGCGCAGAGCACTGGGAAAAGTGTGGTGAAGCACCCGCAAGCACAGTGTCAGATAACGATCACCAGTTCCAAGAAGCTCCCGCCCCGCGACGCAATCAACCTGGTCTATCGGGCTCTTTCGCTCGAAGGATTTACGGCGGTTGAGTCGGCCAATTCCATTTTCATTGTTCCCGAAGGCAAAGAACCACGGATGAGTCCGGAATTGCTGGACGCCGGGCGTTCCGACGTTCCCGTGGGGCGCCAGCGACTGGTCAAAATCTTTCAACTTCACTTTGTCCAGGCCAGCGAGATGAAGGAAAAGATCAAGAGTGTCGTTTCGGAAAAAGGCACACTGGAAATCAATGAACGAGCAAACCAATTGATCCTCACGGACTATAACGAAAGTGTCTCTTTGGCGTCGGATTTGATAAAAGTACTGGACACCGATCGCCCGGGAGACCTGGCGGTGAGGGTCATACCATTGAAACACGTGAGTGCGACGGATTTAGTCAAGGAAATCACCCCGCTTTACCAGAAAATGAGCGGTAAGGCCCAAAATGAACCGATCGACGTAACGGCCAATGAACGTTCCAACTCGTTGATCGTCCTTTCTAGTGAGACCAACTACAAGGCGATCGAACGTATAGTTACCACCTTGGATACCGAGGACGCACAGGAAAAGACCATGCGACTCTTCCCGCTAAAAAATGCCGACGCGGAAGATGTTGCCAAACAACTCAAAGAACTCGTTGCGGACCAGGAAAACTCTGGACGTTCCCGCTATTTTTACTTCGAGCCACAAGACAACTCCAGGAAAGGGAAAAAGATGAGCGTCGTGGCCGACCGTCGACGCAATACTTTGATTATTCAAGCACCGCCTTCAGAGATCGAAAGTATCGCAAAGATGGTTCGGGCTTTAGACGAACCGGTGGGAGGCGAAGCTTTGGCACCACGCATCTATCCTTTAAAATATGTTGGAGCGGTCGATATCGAAGATGTCTTGAATGAGTTGTTCCTCAAGAAGACTCAACAACGCTCCTATTATTTCTTCGACGATAACCCGGAACCGACCGCAGATCGCGACGTCGGACGTCTCTACGGCAAGGTTCGAATCACATCTGAACCCTATTCCAACGCAATCATTGTCACCGCCAATTCGCTTGAAAGCCTGCGTGCTGTGGAAGAAGTGCTTAAACAATTGGATGCCCCGTCACCGGCCGGCGAAAGCACGTTTCGCACGACCTTAAAATATGCCAAGGCGACTGACGTTGCAAACAGTCTGAACATCCTTTTTGCCAAGGTCGGTTCCCCTGGACTTCGCCCGATTGCCCAACCGGGCCAACCCAACCAACAACAGCAACAAACCCAGGACCAGGGGGCGTTTGACCAAAGCCAGAATAGCACGCCGTTGGAACGAGAAGTTAAAGAGGACCTCTACTTCCCATGGCTCGGTGGCCAACCGGAAAATCAACGCACGGGTGATGGAAAAACCGCAACCCGACAGGTCAGTGACTTGGTTGGGCGCGTGCGAGTAGTACCGGATCATCGTAGCAATTCGCTCATGATTTCGGCCAACGTTCATTTTTTCCCTCAGGTTCTCAAATTAATTGAGGAACTGGATGCCCCGACCCCACAAGTGCTGATCGAGGCACGCATTGTTGAGGTTTCCAGCGACCTGATGGACCGATACGGCGTTCGCTGGTCACCCAATGGCAGCACCACGTTCACGGCAGACGACTACGACAGTTCGATCTCAGCGAGTACCAAGGGCAACTATCAAAAGGGATTTGGCGGAGTCAACACGGTTAATAATTCCAGTGCTGCCAACATTGGCCAGCAACTGGCTGGCCTGAAATCGGGAGTGCTGGATAGCACCGTGAGTCTAGATTTGCTGGTCCAATTCTTGAAGCGAAACACGGCTGCAAGTGTTTTGGCGGAGCCGCAAATAAACATCGAAGACAACGAGACCGGAAAGCTATTCGTTGGTTCCCAAGTACCGTTTATCAACCAGACACTGACTCCTCAGACGGGCGGACTGAGTCAAAGCTTTAAATACAAGGAGGTTGGCATCATCCTCGAAGTCATTCCGCACATCAATGTCACGGGGACGGTTGCCCTCAAAATCCGGATCGAATCGTCCAGTATTGTACCGGGCCAGACACTTTTCGGCGGGGCCATTCTTGATACTCGCACCTTCAAGACGGACATGACCGCATCCAGTGGCGAAACCCTGGTGTTAGGAGGAATCATGCAAAAGCAGATATCCGACACCGTGCGCAAAGTTCCACTTCTAGGCGACATCCCGGGATTGGGATGGGCCTTTAAGAAGAAAGACAAATCGAGCAAGGACGTTGAGTTGCTCGTCTTCCTCCGGCCCCGTGTCATTCGCACCTCGATTGATGCGCAAGAAGCATTGGGCGAGGTGAAAGGAAAGGCTCCGTTGGTTCGGGAGTTTCTCCAGAAGAATGATATGCCGGGTGCTACCAACACCCCTTCTAGACCGAAGAAGAGATAGAGTGGAAACACTCGCACCCCAATGGCTTGACAAAGGGGTGATTTCCGAAAAAAGGAAAGAATAAACTGACTCTCCCGGAGTCCTATCGCCGCTGCCCATGCCGCCCGGCTGCGGCCAAGCCCAGCAATCCCAGAGTTGCAAGCAACCAGGTGGAGGGTTCGGGAACTGCCGAGGTCAGACGCACATTGTCAAAGATGACCTCCGTCCCCGTCGAGGAAAAACCGGAACTCGCTAATACAATCGAAATCGGCTGCCCGGCGGCAAGCGAGCCACTGTTGACCGAGGCGTCCAAGGTGACGGTTGAGAACGATCCGGGAACGATTGACATCGAGTTGACCGCACTCGCCACCACTGTGTTTCCCGCGTTCAAGCTGACCGTGAATCCCGACACTGGTAATCCGATAATGGAACTGACATCGACTTTGAGCTCATAGGTGACCCCGACTTGGTAAGTGGCACCCAAGGTTTGGCTCAAGTATCCGTGCTGGTTTTGATAACCGTTTGCCCAGGCAACATTCTGGCCATCGGTGGCCGCTGGAGTAACGTTGGCCGTCCCGTTTTCGTTAACCGTACCCCCCGTCCCGATCACCTGCCATCCTGGTGTAGGGTCCGTGGTCGGATACTGGGTGGCGAGGTGACCTTGGGATGGGTTGATTGACGAGTGCCCTGGTAATAGCGCCCCGGATGAATCAAAATAGGCCGGGTTGCTGCCGGTCAATGCCTCGAAGCTCGGGTTTTGAATTGTGATGCTGTCTGCCAGTGTCCGGGAGATTAGGAGAGCAGCGACAAGACCTGTGAAATAAATTCGAATTAACGATTTTTGGGCGCGCATGGGTAGAAGAATGATTTGATGGATTACTTGCGAATTCACTCGTTTCTTACTCGTTAATGCTTGAATGTCAAGTGACTTTCTTGGGCGACCAATAGTGTCACTGGACACTCATCATGGAATATATGGATGGAGTAATCTCGGGGTAAGAAATGCGGTAACGTTCCGCGTCGGTCAGGGAAAGTCCAATCAGTTGCCCCTGCGGAACGCCTCGCTTTCGTGTGCTGTATTCGGGTACCTCTCGGGATGCCGGGACATTTGAATCGCGAGAGTGGAAAACGGGGGTGTTTTCCCAATGGCGGTTTCCCATGGCATTGAACTACTGTTGCTCATGGCCGCTACCAATTCATTTTCGCGCTCGGGTGGGGTACCAGCGTGGCAATGGCATCAGTGGGTATCTATCGGTCTCCTGGGGACCGTCATCTTAACCGGCGTTTGGACGTCGTTCTACACGGTGCCCGCCGAATCGGAGGCGGTCATCACCCGCTTTGGGAAGTTTGACCGCATATCTGATTCCGGGCTTCGACTGAAGAAGCCATGGGGTATAGAAGCGGTGCGGACGTTGCCGGTGCGCCGCCAGCTCAAGGTGGAATTTGGCTTTGGCACCAGAGGCGCCACCAACCCACATCAGTCGATGAATAGCGACGAGCAAGCCAGGGAAAAACGCATGGTAACCGGTGACCTGAATGTCGCGCTGGTGGAGTGGGTCGTTCAGTATCGAATAGCCGACCCACGAGCATTCCTATTCAACATGCGCGACCCGGAATTAACCCTCCGGGATCTGTCCGAATCGGTCATGAGACAAGTCGTCGGCGATCGGACGGTGGACGAAGTCATCACTGTGGGTCGGCAAGATATCGAATTCGATGCTCTCCGGGAACTTCAACGGTTGACTGGGCAGTACCAACTGGGACTGACGATCGACCAAGTGCAGCTCAAGGACGTGAACCCACCTGCACCGGTTCAAGCCTCCTTTAATGAGGTCAATCAGGCCCAGCAGGAACGGGAACGGTCCATTAACCTGGCCAAAGGACAGTTCAATAAAGCAATCCCGCAAGCCCGAGGTGCCGCCGATCAGCTTTTTGCCGAGGCCGAAGGCTATGCCAATAAGCGGGTCAATGAAGCCGAGGGTGATGCTGCGCGGTTCACCTCGATGGTGACAGAATATGCCAAAGCGCCGACGGTCACTCGTCAACGATTGTACTTGGAAACGCTGCAGGACGTGTTGCCACGCACGGGGCGCAGGGTGGTGATTGATTCTGAACTCCACCAATTCCTTCCCCTCTTGCCCTTGAACGATCCGCCCAGTTCGGCGACTCCGGCCAAGCCCACCATCCCCAACCCATTCGGACGATGAAATTGATTCTATCTCTAACCTTGGTGGCGACGTTGATTCTCGCCGCGATCGGCATCCCTTCGCTGACTTTTGTGGTCAACGAAACGGACCAAGTCATCATCACCCGGTTCGGCAAACCGACCGGGGCCGCGATCACCAACGCCGGCCTTTACACCATGACACCGTTCATCAGCACGGTGAACCGGTTTGAAAAGCGAGCGGTCGACTGGGACGGACGTCCCACAGAAATGCCGACCAAGGACAAGACTTATATCGTGGTCGATGCCTTTGCCCGCTGGCGAATCGTCGATGCGGAGGCGTATTTTTTACGATTGCGGGACGAGCGCACCGCTCAATCACGGCTGGATGACATCATTGGCGGCGAAATCCGCAACGTCGTCGCCAGCCACGAGTTGATCGAGATCGTGCGAAACGACAAGGCGAGGAAGCCGACCGGTGAGGTGGTCGGTGAAGACAAGGCGGTGCGTGCGATCGAATGGCCACCGATACAGATTGGCCGCGCGGCCCTTGAGCAGATCGTTTTGGAAAATGCCGCCCCGAAACTTCGAGTTTTTGGTATTGAACTATTGAACGTTCTTTTCACTCGAATTAATTATAATGAAGCGGTGCAGCAAAGCATTTACCAACGAATGATTAGCGAGCGGCAACAAATAGCGGAACGATTCCGATCGGAGGGCCAGGGAGAAGCGGCACGTATCCTGGGAAATCGGGAGAAGGAATTACGAACCATCGAATCGGTTGCCTACCGGAAATGCCAGACTTTGCGGGGAACAGCCGATGCAAAGGCGACCGAGATCTATGCGCGCGCCTATAACCAAACACCCGAAGCGGCGGAATTCTACCAATTCACCAAATCGCTCGAGACCTTGCAAAAGACCACGGATAGCAACACAACGCTGGTATTGACGACGGATAGCGATCTCTATGGATTGCTGAAACAAAGTAGGTCTAGAGAGTAATCAAGATTGCACTCGTCGACAATCGAAGCATTCTTTCCCGGTGCATCAGTCCAAATTCGAGGCTTTAGACCGCAGAGGATTCCTATTAACCGCCTTTGGGACGGGCGCGGCTCTACGTTTGGCTCCTGGAGCTCTGTTCGCTGATGACGAACTGACGGTGCGATTGCCGTTTGAAAATGGCGAACGTCCACTGGTGCAATATCCGCAGAAACGGCGGTTGATCCGGCACACGTCGCGCCCGCCGCAGTTGGAAACACCGTTCGAGGTGTTTAACGAGGGGCTGCTGACTCCAAACGATGCCTTTTTCGTTCGCTATCACCTCACCAGCTCCCCTCCCCCGGCCATGATGCTCGGCGCAGACAAGTTTCGCTTGGAAATCAAGGGAAGTGCCGGCAAGCCGATGAGCTATTCATTGGCGGAGCTGCAACAAGCGTTTCCATCGACCGAGGTGGTGGCGGTGAACCAATGTTCGGGCAATTCGCGTGGTTTTTTCAACCCGCGTGTTCCGGGTGGACAGTTGGGAAATGGTGCAATGGGGTGCGCTCGCTGGAAAGGGGTTCGCCTGGCGGACGTCCTCCAGGCGGCGGAGCCCAAAAACGAGGCTCGGCAAGTGCTGTTCAACGGATTGGATCGTCCGATCCTTCCGGCATCGCCGGATTTCATCAAAGCGTTGGACCTGGACGCAGCCCTGGCTCCCGAACCGATCCTAGCTTGGGAAATGAACGGCGAATCCCTGCCGTGGCTCAATGGCTATCCGCTGCGATTGGTCGTGCCAGGACACTATGGAACTTATTGGGTGAAGCACTTGAATGAGATCACGCTGGTCGATCAAACGTACCAAGGGTTTTATATGAACCCGGCGTACCGAATCCCCGATGACCCTTGCGCCCATGTCGAGCCGGGGACCACGCCGAAGAAGACGGTGCCCATTCAGCGGCTCAATGTTCGCTCGTTCATCACCAGCTTGAGCGGCGGCACTGCAGTCAAAAAAGGAGAAAAGCTGCGAGTCCGCGGTATCGCCTTCGATGGCGGCAGTGGAATCGACGAGGTGCTCTTTTCTTCAGACCTGCGGCAAGGCTGGCAGGTGGCTCGCCTGGGTGAAAACCTGGGGAAATTCGCCTTTCGCGAGTGGACGATCGATTGGGTGCCCGAGCGAGGGGGGCTTTATGAACTTCGCGTGAAAGCGACCAATCGCCTGGGACAATCTCAACCGCTCGAGCCGCTCTGGAATCCGTCGGGTTACATGCGCAATGTGGTGGAATCGGTTGCGGTTCAGGTGGTCTAGCGCCAAAGCATCCCATGAAGATTTTGTCCCTGTTTCGCACCCTCTCCTGCTCGGGAATTCTATGCCTAACTTTGGTCGGCTTGGCTGAAACCACTGCCCCTATCGATAGGGACACATGGAAGCTACCGCCTGAGCCATTGACGCTTAGAGACAGTCCGGGCATCGACCTGATGAAGGCCAACTGCCTGCTCTGCCACTCGACCGAGTACATCTCCACTCAACCGCCCTTGAAACGCAGTCAATGGGAAGTGGAGGTGACCAAGATGCGGGCCAAATTTGGAGCGCCGATAGCGACCAATACGGTGCCAGGGTTGGTGGACTATCTGGTGAAGAATTACGGGACGACCAATCGGTAGAACAGATTACCCGGTGCGGGAAAATTGGTGATGCTGTTGTTGATGATAGGGCTTTGGTAGTTACCTCAATTGGCGGTACCGAGGACCATGCCGTTGGTCCGAGCCAAAAACGCTGCCCACATAGGTATTGGCCAGAGTATCCGAGGCCAAGCGAAAGCGGAAGTCGTAAACTCCGGTGGCGGGGCCATTTCCATCGGTCAAATGGCCTTGGTAAGTAAAGGCCGTGCCTTGCGCGCAAGCCGTTGTCAATTGCCCACCGAAAGCAATGATCCATCCGAGTGCGAGCCAAAGGGCTTTGCGAGGGATCATAGGTTTAAGCCAATGGTGTTGATAATATTTTAATAACTACACTTTTTTCACCAAGCTAGCAAGATAGGAATTGATTACAACTGCACTAGATGGTCGTAACGCGGCATCGCGGTCCGTGTGGGAAATTGGGACGCCCCTACAGGGATAGGACATATGGTATTTCTTTCCTGGGGCAACGCCCCAGGCTGGAATTGGATCGCCCCGTTGGGGCTGGAAATGGCTGTTTGCGATGGTTTGCTTGAGGGGATATCGGGCCCGGCGGAAGTTGCCGGGCCAACTGGGTCCGGATGCGACTTCATTCGGTAAGCTCGGAATGGGGGGTTGACTACGGGCTGCCGATGATTGGCTGGCCCCCACGCGGGATGCCGTCGATGCTTGTAACAGCAATCTGGAGGGGCGTTGAACTCAACCACCTCAATAACGCGCGGCAGCGTCTTGGACTGCGGTTGTCCTCTACTGCTTTTTGCCTTGGGACTGGATTAACCCGCCAGTGAACTCCGGTCTCCGTCGATTTCACGCCCATTTCCAAAGCGCCAGAGGGCTGGCGGACTCCAAGACCTGACGGACCCTCCGGTGGCACTTTACCTTACGACGCGTCTTGGACCGCCATGGCATTTAGCCGTGCGAGTGGGCGATGGTTTTGGAGAAGTGCGTTGGGCTACAGCTTCTTTACCCGCCGAGGTGCTCGGAGACGGGTTGGGGTTTTGTGTGATCAGCGTCGACTCAGGTCGGACGACTACAAAGCCCTGGTTGGCGATACGGGCGCTATCCCGACGGGTTGCAACGCGCGGTTCGATGTAATCTCGGCCTACCGATCGGCTGGAACCTCGCGATAACCAGGGGCGGACGCAATCTAAAGGCTGCGAACGGTCCCGAGACACTTTTTTCATGTAACCACCTTTCCCATTCATCAGTCTCGGAGGTTGATAGCACGTCACATCAACATCTAACGATGACACACATGAATCGCTTCCTTCGTCCTCTAGTTGGGGTCGGCCTTGCCGCCCTGGTCACACTCGGAACTGCTTGCGCTCAAGACGCCCAGCCACCTGCGGGAGCCCCTCCCGGCGGCCCTGGCGGCGGCGGTGGCGGTCGCGGCAACTGGGATCCGGCCCAATTCCAAAAAATGATGATGGACCGGTATCGTGAACAACTCGCGGTCAAGGACGACGAGGAATGGAAGTTGATCGAAACCCGCATCCAAAAGGTAACCGAAGCCCGTATGGCAGTCGGTTTTGGACGTGGTCCCGGAGGCCCTGGCGGACGTCGCGGCGGTCCAGGCGGTCCTGGAGCACAAGGTGGCCAGGGCGGCGGTCGTCGTGGGCCGGGTGGTGAACCCAGCCCCGAGCAGGAAGCCCTGCAAAAAGCGATCGATGACAATGCCTCCGCTGATGTCATCAAGTCCAAGCTGTCCGCCTACCGCTCCTCGGTCAAAGACAAGGAAGCCAAGCTGGAATCCGCTCAGGAAGAACTCCGCAAGGTTCTTTCAGTAAAGCAAGAAGCCGCTGCCGTCCTCGGTGGTTTGCTGAAGTAATTCTCTTGTAAACCCTCCCACCTCGCCCTTCCCTATTCTATCGCCATGGCTGAGACCACTGCTGAAACCTTGCTCGATCGCATGGTGGCGGAATTTCAGGTCTCGGCAGCCGATATCCCGGCGATCAGCCGGGCGTCAGACAATGGGACAAATGGTGAAGGGCCGGTGGGCGAGAGCGAAGCCAGCGTTCTCAAGTGGGTCGCACAGGAATACTTTGTTCCATTCAATCCGCTCGATGATATCCGACCCGAAAAGGACCTGCTGGCCCTATTTCCGGCTCGGATACTGCTGAAGGAAGAGCTGCTTCCGCTGCGACGAGAGAATGGTCGAGTAGAGGTCGCCACCTGTCGGTTATTTTCGACGACCGGTTTGGACGGACTCAAGACCGTAACCGGATTACGTCTCCAGCCTGTCCTGGCCCCCCGCGAAGCCATTCAACGGGAACTTAAAAAATGGTTGGGTGTCGGTGCAGACACGCTTGGCACTCTAGGTGAAGAAGCCTCCTTTCAGGTTGTCGAAGACGAAAACGATGAGAACACCAATTTGGACGAGGCGGCGGAAGATGCCTCGATCATTCGTTTCGTTAATCAGATTTTACGGGACGCCATTGAACTCCGTGCGTCCGATATCCACCTGGAGCCGTTTGAGAACGAATTGCGGATTCGTTACCGAATCGACGGCGTTTTGCAGGAAGTGCCGGTCCCGCCCCAGATTAAGCGTTTTCAGCCAGCCATTGTTTCCCGCGTCAAGATTCTGAGCCACCTGAACATCGCGGAAAAGCGCTTGCCTCAGGACGGTCGTATCAAGATTCGGCTCGATGACGCGGAAGTGGATATCCGTGTGTCGGTGATCCCCATGCTTCACGGGGAGGCTGTGGTGCTGCGTTTGCTCCGACAGAATGCCACGCTACGAGGAATGGGGCAACTGGGTATGGACCCGCGTGACTTGGCCTCTTTCCAACGAGTGCTGGCCTTGCCACACGGGATCATTTTGGTCACTGGACCGACCGGTAGCGGCAAGACATCGACCCTCTATACCGCGCTCAATGCCATCAACGACGCGGTTCGTAAGATCATTACGATTGAAGACCCGATCGAATACCAGTTGCGCGGGATCAACCAGATTCAAGTCTCGGAAAAATCGGGCCTAACCTTCGCCCGCGGTCTTCGCGCGATCCTACGCCACGACCCCGACGTCTTACTCATCGGCGAAATTCGTGACCGAGAAACGGCGCAAATTGCCGTTCAAGCATCGCTTACTGGTCACTTAGTGCTATCCACCTTGCATACCAATGATGCTCCCGGAGCGTTAACCCGATTGGTGGACATGGGCGTGGAGCCCTATCTGGTCGCTTCCTCACTGGAAGCGGTGCTCGCACAGCGATTGGTTCGTGTGTTGTGCAGCCAGTGCCGGGCCATCGATACCAGTTCAACGGCTCATGCACTCAAGCAGCAACTAGGATTCGCACCGGAAACAGTTCTTTACAAATCGGTCGGATGCCGGGAGTGCCGCAATACCGGCTATCACGGACGCCGCGGCATCTTCGAATGGATGAATAGTACGCAAAGCATCCGTAGATTGATGCTACGTAATGCTTCGAGCGGAGAAATTCGGGAAGCCGCACGCCGGGGCGGTGTACGCATGCTGGCGGAAGATGGCTGGCGCCTGGTTCGCGAGGGAATCACCACCCCGGAAGAAGTGTTGCGGGTCACGAAAGACCAAGCGGCAGAAGACGCGGCGGATGCGGCAGCGGAAATTGTTGCCACCTCGGGAGCACCCACGAGCTAATTCCATGGGAACCTTTAACTATCGCGCCATGGAGTCTTCGGGCAAAGTCACCGAAGGGACCATTGACGCGCCCAACCGGGTGGAAGCGATGCGCCTGATCGAAGGTCGCGGACTGAAACCGATCCGCGTGGCCGAAAATGGGGCCTCGGCGGCACCCAAGAAGGCGCGTCCGAAGGCACCTGCGACAAATGGAGTTCCGACTCCACCCCCAGCCAAGACCGCCCCTGCCCCGTTGTTTGGTGGAAGTGGGAAGGTTTCGGCGCGTGCGCTAGAGAATTTCACCCGATTATTGTCCAGTCTGCTTTCAGCGGGAGTCCCGCTCAGCCGTGCGTTGGTGATTTTAACCCGCGAAGCGGGATCCCCGGTCGCATCTGTGCAGTGGAAAAAGGTGCACGATTATGTCGTCGACGGTTTGACGCTGGCCGATGCGATGTCGCGGTCACCGGAGGTTTTTCCGCGGGTCTATGTCGCCATGGTCGAAGCGGGAGAAACGGGAGGATTTTTGGACGTCGTGCTCGGCCAAATCGCCGATTTCCAGGCACGAGAAAAAGAGATGAAAGGGAAGGTCACGGCGGCACTCCTTTATCCGATTATTCTGCTATTTCTTGCCCTCGCCGTTCTGGTTTTCCTCTTGGTCTTTTTCATTCCGCGATTCAAGATGATGTTCGCTGGATTTGGAGCGGAACTTCCTCTCTTGACTCGAATCATCGTCGGCACGAGCGAGTTGATGCGCCACTATGGCTTTCTGTTGCTGATTGGATTGGGAATTGGAGGGTTTTCGCTGCGGACCTGGTTTCTTTCAACCGCCGGACGGCGTGCCTGGGAGGGATCAATCCTCAAGGCACCGGTCTTAGGCCCATTGGTGGCGCAATTCGCCATGGCGCGGTTTTGTCGCATGCTCGGGACACTTCTCGGAGCGGGTGTCCCATTGGTCAACGGCCTAAACGTAGCCCGGCGATCCATTGGTAACCAAATACTTGTCGATGCGGTCTCTCACTCGATTGATCGTGTGAAAGAAGGAAAACAACTCGGTGCCAGTTTGGCCGACTCCCGAGCGCTCTTTTCAGGTTCGACCCTGGAAATGATTTCGGTGGCGGAGGAGAGCGGGCGTCTGGACGGGGAGTTGGTGCGAATTGCCAATGTCACCGAAGGCGATCTCGACCGCCAGCTTAAGACGGCGGTGGCCTTGGCAGAACCGCTCATGTTGTTTTTCATTGCCGCCTTTATCGGCACGATTGTCATTGGCATGGTAATGCCAATTTTTTCTCTTCAAGACCACATCAAATGAAGCTGTCGCCCATTATGAAAACCAACTTCTTCCATCGAGCACCCCGAATCGGTGCCAGCAAAGGAGCATTCACCCTGATCGAACTGCTGCTCGTGCTCGTAATCTTGAGCATTCTTGCCGCCATAGTGGTACCCAGGTTCGCCGGAAAAACCGAGCAGGCGCGCAAGACCGCCGCAGAATCACAAATAGCCACTTTCGGGACCGCGTTGGACTCCTTTGAGATCGATACCGGTCGATACCCGACCGGAAAAGGGGGCCTGAATGATTTGGTCCAGCAACCGGGCAACGTCGTCGGCTGGAAGGGACCGTATCTGAAGAGTGAGATTCCACTCGACCCGTGGGGCAATGCCTACATTTATGAATGCCCCGGGAAACACAATCCCACTTCATATGATTTGATGTCCATGGGACCTGATGGACGCGTGGGAGGAGATGATGATGTCGCCAACTGGCAAACCAACAAGCGCTAAGCTCTCCGACCCCGGGGCCTTCACGCTGATCGAGCTCATCCTGGTCATGGCTATGCTCGTCATTTTGATGTCCGTGATGGCTCCGTCTCTCGGCAACTTCTTCCGGGGCCGATCGGTCGATGGAGAGGCACGACGTCTTTCATCACTCATTCGCTACGGACGCGAACGAGCAGTCTCCGAAGGAACACCGATGATTTTGTGGATTGATCCCCAGCAGAGGGCCTATGGCTTGGCCGAAGACTCTACCTATGCGGCTCAAGACACCCATGCGGTCGCCTATCCGCTTTCCCGCGATGTCTTCCTAGAAGTCGATGCTGCACGTGTCAATTCAGCACCTGTGCCGATGACCTTGCCGATGACGTCTGGTTTACGGCCCGGGCGGACAGCCTATGCCATTCGTTTTCAGCCCGATGGATTTATTGCTGACAGCAGCCCCACGCAGATTCGCTTTCGAGAACAGAATCCCTCGACCGGCAACCGTAATTCCAGGGCGGGAACGCTGTACCTCACGCCCTCGCTCAACCGTGTCACCTATGACCTCCGCACCAACATCACCGGCACTGCGCGTTATTAATCGTCGCGCCGGATTCACGCTGGTGGAGGCACTTGCTGCACTCTTGGTCGTGGCCATCGTCATTCCCGTGGCGGTTCGGGGCCTTCAGATCGCCAGTTTGGCCGGAGAGGTTGCCGAGCGAAAATCGGTCGCACTCCGGGTTGCCGATCGCATTCTGAATGAATTGGTGGTCACTGGCCAATGGCAGCGAACCGGCAATGGCACTGCCATCGAGGGTGACGAATCCTACCGCTGGCAGCTCAAGACCCAAGCCTGGGAAAAGGACTCTCTGAAAATGCTCTCCCTTCAGGTCTTCTACCTGACCCGGGGAAAATCGTACGACGTCCGACTGTGCACGGTGGTGGATACCACCCAGCTATGACTCCAGGACTCGATAGCTCCTCATTTCTCTGCCGAAGTCGGTCCCGCACGATTATCCTGCAAGGTGGGCGCGGATTCACGCTGATCGAGCTGCTGCTGGCGATCGTGCTGGTGTCCTTGGTCATGGCGGCGATAACCAGCGTCTTTTTCGGTGCCTTTCGGTTGCGTGAGCGAACCGTTTCCCTTGTGGAAGGGGGTCTGCCAATCCAGCACGCGCTGGACGTCATTCGGCACGATTTGAGTGGATTGGTTCAACCGGGTGGAATCCTGAGCAGCAACCTGCTGACCGATACGATCAGTCTGAATCAGGTATCAGGAAAACAGGTCGGGCCGCCCTGGTATATCGGCAACGGAATTGCAACCGATTATGCCCCCTGGGGTGATATCCAGTGTGTCACTTATTATCTGCGCCCGCCCACGAACCAAATTGGTAGTGCGGGGATGGACCTGTTTCGTATGGTCAGTCGCAACTTGCTTCCATTGAACACCGATACACCGGAAGAGCAACGACTCATGGGCGGAGTGGAGCGGGTTGAGTTCACCTACTACGATGGGACACAATGGAAAACCACTTGGAATTCCACCAACGACGTCACCTTGCTACCCAAGGCGATCAAAGTTGAAATTGAGTTGTCTAAGAAACAAGAGCTTGCCCCTTCGGGTGTTCGGCGGACCACCGGGCGTCAATCCCGACCCGTGGTCCAGTTGATTTCGCCGGTAATCCTGACATCAGTAACCAATCAATCGTCTACCTCGGGAGGTCAGCCATGAGGTATAATCGCAACAGCCGAAAGGCACCAAGGCAGAATGCAGCGGCTTTGATCATCACCCTCTGGGTGGTACTGGGTTTGGTGGCATTAGGGCTTTATTTTGGACAGTCCATGGTCTTGGAACTGCGCGCGTCGGAGAATCGGGTCGGAGCCCTAGCGTCCGATCACGCGCTAGTTGGGGCGACTCGTTACGTTGGCTATCTACTTTCCACGAATGTCACGACATTCGGCACCATTCCCGATCGCCTGACCTACAAACAGGAAGGCGTGGCGATTGGTGATGCTCACTTTTGGGTGATTGGGCGTGATCCACAAAATCCTACCCCTCAGGAACCGTACTTTGCGTTGATCGATGAAGCATCCAAGCTGAACCTGAATACGGCAACCATCGACATGATCGAGGCATTGCCCCTAATGACGCCGGAAATCGCTGCGGCCATCATCGATTGGCGCGACACCAATAGCGACGTGACCACGGGTGGAGCTGAAGATGATACCTACCTGCGGCTGAATCCACCCTACCATTGCAAGAACAGTGATTTTGAAACCGTCGACGAACTTCGTCTGGTTTACGGGATGACCCTGACTTTTCTCTATGGGGAAGATTCCAATTTGAATGGGGTATTGGACCCGAATGAAAACGATGGCAGCGCAAGGCCTCCGGACGATAACAGCGACGGCAAGCTGGACCCTGGTTTTTGGGAATATTTTACCGTCTATTCCCAACAGCCGAATACGAATGCCGACGGCACGGTACGGGTCAATCTGACATCGCCCAATTTTCGCCCGCAGCTTCAGACCCTGCTGGAAACCCAACTGGGCACATCGCGAGCACAGGAGATCATGCGAAGCGTGGGGCAGCGTCTCACCAGCCCACTCGAGCTGTTCATTCGTGGAAATTTCACGTCGACCGAGTTTTCCTTAATTGAAGACAGTTTAACCATCACCAACGGGGCCTACCTCCGAGGTATGGTCAATATCAACAGTGCCAGCACGGCAGTCCTGACTTGTATTCCTGGGATTGGCACGGACAAAGCCGCGTCGGTAGCAGCCTATCGCCAAGCAAACGCGGGAGCATTGACCACGGTGTCGTGGATTGCCTCCATTCTGGACCAGGCCAGTGCCGTCCAGGCGGGTCCTTATATTACCGGGCGCACCTACCAGTTTTCGGCGGATATTGCTGCGGTTGGAAAAGCGGGACGTGGCTTTCGCCGACAGCGATTTGTTTTTGATACGTCGACGGGGACACCGTCGATCGTTTTTCGACAGGACCTTACCCATCTCGGTTGGCCGCTTGGGCGGCGGGTGCGACAAAATCTACCGACGTTGGCTTCCATCCCATGAAACAGTGGATTCAAAGACGGGGCGCCGAGGCGCTGGTGGTGCTGTCGTTTGACAGTGGTCATTTGCACGCAATCGTGGCCCGCAAAGCGGCCTCCGGGAATCCGGGTGGGCCTTTCGTGGCCTTAACCTTCAGTGTCTCCCTGGAAACCGGTGACCCGGAGGTCCTTGGCCAGGAATTGCGGCAGCAACTGGAGGCAGCGGGAATTCGCGAGCGAGGCTGCGTGGTCAGTCTTCCTCCAGAGTGGGTCTTCACCCGCCTCACCGCATTGCCTGATTTATCTGAAGAAGACCGGCAAAGTTTTCTGGAATTGGATGCGGAGCGGGGCTTCCCGTTCTCGGTCGATGAACTGATCATCTCCCGCTGCCCTTTTTCCATCGGCGGGCAGGCCTATGCCCTCCAGTTGGCAGTATCCCGCTCGCGCGTAGAACGGCTGGACACACTGCTTCGAAAAGCGAGACTCGACCCACTCTCGTTTTCCGTCGGTGGGCTGGCTTGGAATGAGGGGGCCGCTCAACACACTGGCGGCAGCATTCGACTCTGGATGCAGGCGGAAAATATTGTCTTGCTGGTCGACACGGGGTCCGGCATCGCGGGCTTGCGGTGCCTGGGTGCCGAAGCCCGCTCCGACGAGGAGAAGTCGCGATGGCAACCCGCGATGTTGGCGCGGGAGATACGAGTGACCCTGGGTCAACTGCCGCCGCTTCTGCGAGCCGAAGTGAAGTTGTTTTCCGCTCTCGGTCCCGAAGCCGACGCTCGCGCACTTGCCGAGCAACTAACACCACTGCTGGCCTCCGCCGGATTGACCCCTGAGAGCAAGGGCAAAACGCCCGGATGCTGGGCCGTCACCGACGCTGCGATGGCGTGTGCAGTGGCGGTTCAATACTGGGCACCTGGTGCACATCGGATAGAATTTCTGCCCCCGCGAATCTCCGCCTGGCAGCGGCTGACGGCTCGTTACTCGGCGCGAAAGCTAGCCTATGTCGGAGCGGCCGTTGGTGGTGTAGCCGCCATCGTCCTCCTCGCTATCGGCATCCAAGAGTACCAATTACACAGCCTGAGCACGAGCTGGTCGGAAATTTCAACCCGCGTTCGGGAACTGGAGGAGACCGAGCAAAATATCCGCAAATTTCGTCCGTGGTACGACAACTCAGTCCAGACCTTGCGCATCTTACGCCGCCTTACCGAGGCATTCCCCGAGGATTCCAGTGTGACAGCCAAGACGTTGGAAATTCACGACCCTGGTGTGGTAACCTGCTCAGGAACAGCACGCGACCAGGCTGCTTTGCTTAAAGTATTGGATGCCTTAAGAGCCAGCCGGGATGTGACCGAGGTGCAGGTCGATCAACTACGCGGAAAATCCCCCCTACAATTCAGCTTCAACTTCCATTGGGAAGTGTCCACACAGCCATGAGCGTCAATCCTCAAGACCGCCAGAAAATACTCCTTGCCGTCGCGGCGGCGGGTGCAGCGTTGCTTCTAAGCGACTGGCTGATCATTTCGCCAATGATTGCCGGCTGGAAGGACCGGAGCGAACGAATAGCCACCCTACGCAAATCGGTGACCCACGGACAGCAGTTGATTGCCCGGGAACGAGTTTTAAAAACACGATGGGAGTCTATGCGCACCAACGCGCTCCCTGGCGTCATGTCGGCGGCGGAAGGTCGTGTTTTGAAAGCATTTGATGATTGGTCCCAAGCCAGCCGCGTCAGCGTCAATTCGGTCAAACCGCAGTGGAAACATGCCGCCGACGATTACATGACCCTCGATTGCCGAGTGGATGCTTCGGGTAATCTGGCATCCATCACGCGATTTCTTTATGAGGTCGAACGGGATTCTCTGGCGCTAAAGGTGGACGGCATCGAGCTAACAGCGCGTGACGGGGATGGCGGCCAATTGTCCCTAGCTCTACAAGTCAGCGGCCTGTTCCTCAACGTGACAACGCCATGAAGAGTCTACTTTCCTCCGACTTGATTGAACGTCCATCTGCCGCGCTGGCGGTCATAGTCGGCGTTGCTGTTCTGGTCGGGGCAGCGTATGGAGCCGAAACTTCCACGGCAACCTCCTCGACCAACGGAGCCAGCGGGCTGGCGGCACCAACGAACAGTATCCGTGCCGTCTCCGTCACTAACGCAACCGCCGCCGTGGGAACCAATTCGTTGGCTGGAACCGGGAGGAAACAGGGCAGCGTTGTGCAAACCAATACCGTGGCCGTCGTCGATGAATTCAGCTACGGGGCCTTCAAGATCATCAATGACAGAAATATTTTTAGTCCGTCGCGCACCCGGTCTTCCTCCAGGGAGGAAAACCGGGAACGCCCGAAAAAGGCAAAAGTCGACAAGTTCGCCTTGGTGGGAACGATGATTTACTACAAGGGAACATTTGCTTTTTTTGACGGCTCGGAAAGCAGCTATCGCAAGAGTGTGAAGCTGGGTGAAAAGGTAGCCGGATTTGAAGTCAAAGCCATCACCCAAGACGGGGCCAAGATTCAGGTTGGGACCAATACCATTTCCCTCAAGGTAGGGGCTGGCATGCAGCGCGAAGAAGAAGGCGAATGGCAGCAGACCTCGAGCCCAGGAGGGTTTGAAGTTGCATCCTCCAAGGGGGATAAATCCGAGAAGAGCGAAAGTTCGTCCTCGGACTCGGGCGGCGGCGGTGAAAGTGACATTTTAAAACGTTTGTTGGAAAAGCGGGAAAAGGAGCTGAAAAATGAAAAATAAAGCGATTTACCTGGGGCTAGTTACCGTTGGCTTGGCATTGGCTTCAAACAGCCGCCTCCAGGCCCAGGATAAGGCAACAGCGGCGACTCCGGAAACAGTCCCGACCCGAGCCGATACTGCCAAAGCAGAGTCTGGAAACGGCGAATCCAACCTCCCGCCCGGCGAATTACGCCTGAACTTCCGGGGTGCTCCCTTGGAGACGGTGCTGAATTACCTGAGCGAAGCAGCCGGATTCATCATCGTGCTGGAAACCGAGGTGAAGGGAAAAATCGACGTGTGGAGCAACCAACCGGTCAGCCAGGAGGAGGCCCTGGAAATCCTCAATTCCGCCCTGAATAAGAACGGATACGCCGCCCTGCGGAACGGGCGCACGCTGACCATTGTGGGCAAGGAAGCCGCCCGTCGTCGGGAGATTCCCGTGAAAACTGGAAATGATCCGGTGCGAATTCCCCGTTCGGATGGAATGGTCACCCAAATCATCCCCATCCGATACATTAACGCAGCCCAATTGACGGAGAATCTGAAGCCGTTGTTGCCATCCGAGGCCAATTTAACTGCCAACGAAGCGGGCAACTCGTTGATCATGACCGACACCGAGACCAGTGTCCGCCACATCACGGAAATCATCCGGGCATTGGATAACTCCGCCACCGGTGCCAATTCGATTCGGGTGTTCCAGTTGCAGTACGCAGATTCCAAGGAGGTTGCATCGGTATTGAAAGATTTATTTCCTTCGACCGACACCTCCGCTAACAACCGCAACGGCGGACGGGGGGGCGGTGGTGGTTTTCCCGGATTTCCGGGTGGATTCGGCGGTGGTGGCGGCGGCGGGGGGACACCGGCCACTCCAACTCGAACCAGCGCGGCGAAAGTCATTGCTGTCGCAGACGAGCACAGCAATTCAGTGGTGGTCAACGCTCCTGAGGATGTCATGCCCTCCATTGAGGAAATCATCCGAAACGTGGATACCAATATTCAAGATGTCACCGAATTGCGCGTATTCCGGCTGAAATATGCCGACCCATCGGAAATGGCGACCATTTTGAGTGGACTTTTCCCAGACGATACCAAGACGACGGACAATTCCCGTGGCCAGTTCCGTTTCGGCGGCGGTCCATTCGGCGGAGGCGCCATGGGTGGGGGCTCGACGAGTGACACGAGTTCGATGTCCAAGAAAAAGACCCGAGTTCTCGCGGTTGCCGATCCGCGGACCAGCTCGGTTATTGTCAGCGCTGCTCACGCCCTGATGGGCCAGATTCAGGCGATGGTGGAACAATTGGATAACAACCCCGCCCGAAAGCAGAAGGTCTTCGTTTACGACCTGCAAAACGCTGATCCGGTGCAGGTCCAGGATGTTCTCCGCAACTTGTTTGAGAATTCACAGAATCAGAACCGAAATCGGACGACCACGACCCAGACGAGTGCGCTGTCCACACGGTCCGCCAATTCACAAAACTCAACCACCAGCGGCAGCCGAACTGGCGGTTCCGCTCTTGGCACCGGCTCTGGAAACGGCGGCGGCGGTGGCGGCATTGGACGCGGCAATTAGGCAAAGCACCCGACAGGCATTGTTTCAGAAAAAGATTTGAATATGAAAACTTACGGATTTAGTCGCCTATTGGCGTCGTGCATTGCCGGATGGCTGGTGATGAGCGGAATACGGGCACAGGCTCAGGGAGTCGGCGGCGGTGGCGGTCAAGGTCAACGATCCACGGGTACCTCCGGTGTGAGCACTCGGGATTACCCGAACAACACCCTGGTGGGCGACGCCGTGATTTCCATCGACCCGGAAACGCGGAAAGTCATCGTTGTCACCGACGAAGATACCAACATGAAGATCGGTGAAGTGATCAAGAGGTTGGATCACCCTCGGCCCCAGGTGCTCATCAAAGTGGTGTTCCTCGAGATCACCCACAACAACACTTCCGATGTTGGAGTGGAAGGCGGCGTTGCCCGAGGCTTTGGTGGTGGCGCAACCAGTTCCGTGGCCAATGTTTTTGGAACCGGTGGATTGGGCAGCGCCTCGTCCAACGCCACCCTGAATGCCTTGGGCCAAAACGTGCAGAAATTTACGCCGGTCCCGCCCGGTTCGGGAGTTTACCAGATTCTTGGAGCCGACTATCAGGTGGCCGTGCGCGCCATTGCCACAGCGGGAAAAGCGGAGGTCCTTTCTCGTCCTTCGATTCTGGCCCGAAACAATCAACCGGCGACCATCAGTTTGGGTCAGCAAGTTCCTCTGGTCAGCAATACCCGATTTGATGCGGTAAATGGCCAAATCAACACGGTCACGTATCAAAACGTCGGGATTATTCTACAAGTGACGCCATTCATTACCAGCGACGGCATGGTGGAAATGATTGTTCATCCGGAGACTTCGTCGCTCGCAGATCAATCGCAATGGGTTCCCATTTCCTCCGGTGCGTCGGCACCGGTGATCAATTCGCGGTACGCCGATACCGTGGCGGTGGTTCCGGACCGTCAAACCGTCATCATTGGCGGTTTGATGCAAACCGACATCAGTGAGTCGGAAAGCAAGGTCCCGTTGTTGGGCGATATTCCCTGGCTGGGTCAGGCGTTTAAGCGGACCATCAAGTCGAAGGTCAAGACCGAGCTGATGATCTTCCTAACCCCCACCATCATTGCCGCTCCCCAGGAACTAGCGGCGCTGACACCCGAGGAACGCGAGAAAGCCCTGCTGACCCCAAAACTGACGTCGCAGGAAGATTTGGATAAATTCCTCGATTCACTTCCTGTTCGTCCGGCCAATCCGAAGGTCAATTCATCAAAAAAGAAGAAGAATTGAGTTAGGCTGTGTTTTCAAAATGCATTTGCCTATCTGCTGGCCAAAACAGGCGGGGGCTTCGTTGCTCCTCGGTCACGTATTTCGTCGCAATATGCTCCCTCGTCGTGCCTCGCCCCCGCCTGTTTTGGCTGGCGCATACAGACAAAGCCATTTTGAAAACATGGCCTAAGGATGAAGCCCCGAGTCTTACTTCTGTTGTTCTTGTTCCTGGGCGTATGCCGATGGACGGGAGTGCAAGGTGCGGAAGCTTTGGTACCTGCATCCGGGGATGTGGTATTTGGAAACTTTAGGTTTCAATCCGGGGAATCCCTTCCGGAACTGAAAATTCACTACCGCACTTTCGGCGTTCCCGGACGGGACAGCAGTGGTCAGGTAACCAATGCGATCATCATCTTGCACGGAACAACTGGAAGTGGAGCTCAATTCCTGCGCCCGGAATTCTCAGGCCAACTTTTCGGGGCTGGCCAGTTACTCGACTCCAACCGTTATTACCTGATACTGCCCGATGGGATCGGCCATGGCGATTCTTCCAAACCAAGCCAAGGGCTTCATGCCAAGTTTCCCCATTACGGCTATCGCGACATGGTGGAAGCCCAATACCGGCTGCTAACCGAGGGCCTCAAAGTAAATCATTTGCGTGTGGTTATCGGCACCTCCATGGGCGGCATGCACACCTGGCTATGGGGCGAATTGCATCCCGACTTTATGGACGCCTTGGTTCCGTTGGCCAGCCTGCCGACTCAGATTTCCGGACGCAACCGGGTTTGGCGACGCATGATTATCGACTCTATTCAGAATGATCCCGAATGGCACGGCGGCGAGTACACGCGTCAGCCCCAGGGACTCAAGGTCGCCGCCGAGGTCCTGTATTTCATGGGTAGCAATCCGCTCCAGCGCTGGAAGCAGGCATCCACCTTAAAGGAGGCCGATGAGCAGCTGGACAAGTCGGTCACTGATTCCTATCAAAAGATGGACGCCAATGATGTCTTGTATGCACTTCGTGCTTCTGAAGATTACGATCCGGGTCCGCGTTTGGAGGCCATTCAAGCACCGTTGCTAGCTCTTAATTTCGCCGACGACTTGATTAACCCGCCGGAGTTGGGGATTTTGGAAAAAGAAACTCACCGGGTTCCGCACGGGAAATCGATCATCTACCCGCTGACCGATCAGACGCGCGGGCACGGCACGCACACGATCGCAGCGGTCTGGAAAGACGATTTTGCTGCGTTTTTGGGGCAGATTGGGCGGTAGGGCTGGTGCTTTGGTGCATTGATACCACCGGCTACTGGCTGGGAAGCCGCTGGCTTCTTTGAACGGCCTTTGGCCTTGGGAAAAAACGAAATAGTATTCATTCAATCGCATTGACGTCGTCTCTTGGTTTACCACTTCACGGGCCGCAATCCCGAATTCTCGCTTGGAGAAAAGTCGTGCAAATGGGTAAATCCGCGCCATGTCCTCGCGTCTTCGGTTGTTTGGTTGCTTGTCGTTGCTCGCCGGGGTTGCGTTCTGTCAACTCTGCGCTGGCGAATTCACCGCCGATGCCAGCCGCTACCGGGAGAATTTACGGAATCGGGTGCTGCCGTATTGGCTCGAAACCACCCGGGACACGACTAATGGGGGCTATTTGCTCTGCGATGACGCAGTCACCGGTCGGTGCACGCCATCGGAAAAGCAGTTGGTCACTCAGGCTCGAATGGTCTGGGGATTTTCCCTGGCGCACCGAAGTGGTCTTGGGCGTCCAATGGCGGGTTTACCGGTCACCCATGATTATCTGGCCGCCGCTACCGATGGTGTTCGTTTCCTTCGCCAGCATTTCCTCGATCCCACGCACGGGGGCTACTATTTCACCACCGACCTGGCAGGGCATCCGCAGAATCGGCGCAAACTGCTGTATGGCCAAGCCTTCGTCATCTACGCCTTGGTGGAGTATCATCGAGCCAGCGGTGATGCCCAATCGCTAACCGATGCGATGGCGCTTTATCATGATCTTCAACGCCATGCACATGATGTCGCCCATGCCGGATGGATGGAACACTTCGAGGCGGATTGGACACCGCTTCCCGAACGCGATCCCAATGCGATCGTCGAGATTGCTGGGTTTAAGAGTGCTAATTCTCACCTCCACCTGATGGAAGCGCTCACCGAACTTTACTCGGAAACTCACGATCCGGATGTTAAGGTTTCGCTGGAAGAGGCCCTGCGACTGAACCAGACCTATTTCTATCCGCTGGATGCCAGTCACGCTTCCTTTCATTTCCGACCCGATTGGACGTTGGTTACCGATGCTGGAAGCTCCGGATTGAGCTACGGGCACAATGTCGAATTCGCCTGGCTGATGGTGCGCGCCGAACGTGCCCTTGGCCGCGCACCATCGTGGACGCATTTCCGAGCGCACCTCGACCATGCGTTAGCCCACGGCTGGGATGCCAAGCTGGGGGGAGTTTACAACCGGGGAGTTGGCATTGAACCGGCGAATGACACCGCCAAAGTCTGGTGGGTCCAGGCGGAGATGCTAGCGGCGCTGACGGAAGGAGTTCAGCAAAAGGACGCGACGCCTATCTATGCGAAGGCCCTTCATCAACTGATCCAATTTGTCGACCGCTACCAAACGGAACCGAAGGACGGGATTTGGGTCGATACGGTCACTTCGGATGGCATGCCACGAGATTCGCGAAAAGCCCACAGTTGGAAGGCAAATTACCACGATGTGCGGGGGATGTTGATGTTTGTTGATGCGTTTGATCCCAAGCGGTAATTCTGTTTTCCACGATGTGCGCACCGAAATCACAAGCTTCAGGTTATGAGGGCTTGGCGTGGGCTCGATTGGGTCGCACCCCTACCGGGGTACTGACCGAGGGCGGACCCGTGATCCGGTGGTATCGCTGCGCTCAACCACCGGCTATAGGCTGGGAAGCCTTTGGCTTCCTTTTAGAAGGTACTCCGGCGTTGTTGCCCCAGCCTCACTTGAGGAATGTTTGTAGATAGCTAGGCTTTGGCCGTTTGACCGGGATGGTCTTTTCCCGCGACGGCATCCGACCCGTGGCGTTCGGGATCAGGCGAGGAATGGTTTGCGCGGTAGACATGGTTTGGACCGCCATCGGCTCGACGGAGCCTCGCCCTACCGATGTCGCTTTGCGTCAATAGTTTACGGGTGAATCTTGCGAGTCAGTGGAAAAGCTGTTATTCGGAAAATAACCCTGACACTTTTTCTCAAGTCGACTGAATACGTTCAGCGAACCCTTGCCCCTAACATGCAGCCGATTACCGACCTTTCCATCGTTCTGGCGTCGCAATCACCTCGGCGGGTGGAACTGCTTCGTCAATTGGTGTCCGACTTTGCCATTGTTTCCAGCTTTGCCACCGAACTGGAGGATATGAGCCAAGGGCCGCGTCGTCTGTGTGAGCTTAATGCTCAGCGGAAGGCCATTGCTGTAGCAGAGCGCCATCCCACTCACTTGGTCCTAGGCGCGGACACGCTGGTTTTCCTGGATGGTCAGCTGTTGGGAAAACCGGCTGATCCGGAAATGGCCCGGGGGTTTCTCGGTCGGTTATCCGGACGCGTGCATGAAGTTGTGACTGGGGTGTGCCTGGTGCAGCTATCGACGAATCGAATGCAGCTTTTTTCCGAAGTCACCCATGTCAAGTTTCATGCTGTGACTCAAACCGACATTGACGAGTACCTGAAGCGGGTACACGTCCTGGACAAAGCGGGTGGCTACGCCATTCAAGAAGAGGGTCACCGGCTGGTGGAACGGATCGAAGGCTCCAAGAGCAACGTCATCGGCTTGCCCTTGGAGGCTCTGAGGCGGGCGTTTCAGCAGTGGCAGGAGTCGTATCCAGCCGTTTGAAGTCGCGCTGTTCCATTACGGAATTGACGCGGAAGTGGGACATCAGTTTCCGCCCGTCCAGGCGGAGTTTCAGCGACCGATTGAACCAGAAACCATCGGGAAGCCGACAGCGCTCCAAGGTAAAATCCAAGCGCTCCAAATCGCCAGCCAGGCCGGCGAGAACTTCCAGTCGATCGGTGAGTTGGGCATCAACACCCACCAATTCGAATTCTTCGGCATCGACCCAAATTCTGCCCGCCAGAAGATTCAGTGCTCGATCTTGAATGTCTTTCCCGGAGCCTTTGACCTTCGGCTTAAATTGCAGGACATAACTGACGCGTCCCTGTTTGGTTTCCGTCCCCTCAATCGCGTAGGAATATCGGCAAAGGATGCCTTCATCGAGAAAATCGGGGCCTTTGGCACTTTTCCGTCCTTTGCGCTCGGAATAGTCTTTGCGAACCTCGGCCTCATGTTCAATCTCGCGTTTTGCTTCCTTTTCGCTGGGTGCCCGTTCATTTAGGCGGAGGATGCGGAGTTGTTGATGGGCTCCGTGCATCTCAACGGCAAACTCACGGGAGACTCGCTCCTTGATTTCACCGTGGCTGTCGCGCTCTTCAATCACGGAAAAGCGGACGCAACCATGGCATTGAGCGGCAATGCGTTCCGGGGTGGAGCGAGAACGCTCCAGCAGGCGCTCGATTACTTGGTCCGCGGTAAGCGCAGGAGCTTCAGCCCCATTGGTCAGATGGGCCAAAGACGAGGCAAACCAGGGGGCCAAAAAGGCGAACAAGAACAATCGGAAGCAAAGCATCCATCCCATTCGACGCATGGAATAATGTTTTACGCCCGTTTGCTCCCCCGGTCAAACGGCTTCCTGAGAATGTTTACGCCTTCTTTCAACGTTTGACCGAAATCGATTTCCTTTCATGATGAAGGAGAAAACTAGAAAACCTCCATGTCCACTCTCCTCTCAGGTCTGAAACAGCACAGTGTGGTGGTCGCCGACACGGGTGACTTTGCCGCGATGCACAAGTACCAGCCTCGCGATGCCACAACCAATCCGAGCCTCCTGCTCAAAGCGGCGACCATGCCTGAATATGCCGACTTGGTCGCCAAGGCGGCCCGCGATGCCCGAACGGGAGCTCCAACAGCCCAAGTTGCTCTCCATCGCTGCATGGACAATCTGGCAGTCGGTTTCGGCCTCGAAATCCTCAAGATTGTTCCCAATCGTGTTTCGACCGAAGTGGATGCCCGACTTTCATTCAACACTCAGGGCAGCGTGGAAAAGGCCCACCAACTGATTTCGATGTACGAAGCCGCCGGGGTTTCGCGCGACCGTATCCTGATCAAACTAGCTTCAACTTGGGAAGGTATCCGCGCCGCCGATTTGCTCAAGAAAGACGGAATTCACTGCAATTTGACCCTGCTTTTCTCCTTTGCCCAAGCAGTCGCCTGCGCCGAAGCCGGCGTTCAACTGATTTCGCCTTTTGTCGGTCGAATTCTCGATTGGTACAAGAAAAGCACGGGGACGGCCAGCTATACCCCGTCTGAAGACCCGGGAGTAAAGTCGGTGACCCGCATCTACGCCTACTACAAAAAATACGGGTACAAGACGGAAGTCATGGGGGCGAGCTTTCGCAATATCGATGAAATCCTTCAACTAGCGGGATGCGACCTCCTAACGATTAGTCCGGCCCTCCTTGAAGAACTGCAAAACCACGAAGGGGAAGTGGCGGCCAAACTTACCCCTGCTTTGGCCGACGACCTTGCTCTTGAGCAGATTCATCTCGATGAAAACGCGTTTCGTTGGCAGCACAACGAGGACCAGATGGCGACAGAGAAGCTCAGCGAGGGCATTCGCCTCTTTGCTGCTGACTCTCTCAAGCTTGAGAAACACTTGAAGGAACATGTCCTGAAGTGAGCGGAAGCCGGAGGCTTGGCAGCCCATAGCTGCCAAGCCTTCAGCAGGACCATCGTATCCCGGCAAAAACCTAACAAAACAGAATTAGAGGTGCACAGGCGGCGGGTTGACGGGGGCGGCAAAGGAAGGCAACCCCTTGGCATGAAGCTTCCGCCGCCAAACTCGATGACCCGAGGTCAGGTAGAGTTCATCGAAATCTTTGCCTCCAAAACAGACGTCACTCAGCCAGGCGTGGGCTTCGGGTGGGTTTAGGATCACATTAACTCGGCCCGCCGGATCACAGATTTGGATGCCAAGAGAAGTCGCTACATATAAGCGTCCCTCCGTGTCGACGGCCATACCATCGGCCCCGGAACCCCGTGGGTCGTCCGGCATATGGAGATGGAAGTAGCGCTGCTTACCATCCAGCGCACCATCGGCCCCGATGCGGAAGCTCCAAACATATTGCCCCACCATGTCGCTCACGTAGAGCCATGCGTGATCTGGCGATAAACAAAGGCTACTGGGGAACTCAATCCCTGTGTCGAGCAATCGAATTTTCCCCTGACGGTCCATGACCCGGATAGCGCGAGCCCGTGGATCGGTGAAGTAGACCAGCCCGTTGTGGTCGACCGTGAGTTCTTTGGCATCGACATCGGTGGCAATAAATCGCTCGCCGCTAGCTCCTTCCAGAGCTACCAATCGTGCCCCGTCCGGCTGGGATGCGATCAATGTCCCGTCCGACAGGACGACAAGTCCTTGTGCGCCACCGGAGTCGGCCCGAAGAGTGGCCACGTTTCCAGAAGCGTCAATGCGATAGACGCGTTTGCCGTCGCGGTCACTGAAGAAAACTTCGCCTGATTGATTGGCGCAAAGACCGCCAGGAAAGGCATAACCTTGCCCCAGAAGCTGCCAGTCACCAGCGATGAGGGCGGCGGCGGGCGCTTGGGAACCGGCAGCAGCGACAATCTTCTTTGCCGGATAATCGGCCCAGAGCCACCTCAAGGCATCGGGGAGGACGGCACCGCCATGTTGTCCATCGTGCCCGCCGGTTCCCCAACGATTGGTCACTTCGTAACCGGAAAACTGGAGAGCGCTGAGCATGTCCTGATTGGCGATCCACCAGTTACCACCATAAATGTTTTGGTCGCGATATCCGTCCTGAAGAAATACCCGGAGCGGCTTGGCCTCGGTCTGGCGGATCAAGGTTGGGTATTCATTGCCTCCTCGAAGACCGACAAACGTGCCAATGGCGGAGAATACGCGTCGGAAAGCATCTGGACGTTGCCAGGCAACGGTGAACGCAGCAATGGCCCCGCTACTGGCACCGGCGATGGCATGGGCATCGGCATCCGGATTAATCAGGTAGTGGCTCTGAATTTCGGGTAACAGCTCCTCAATCAGGAATTCGGCATAGGTATCGCTCATCGCGTCGTACTCCAAGCTACGATTGTAGCGAGGCTGGGTAGCGGTGGTGCCCAAAGGCGGCACGTGACCGGGGTTGACGAAGACCCCTATTGACAACGGTATTTCGCCCCTGGCGATGAGGTTGTCGAAGACCCATGGCACCCGCCAAGAGCCATTGGTGCCGATATAGCCACCACCATCCTGAAAAACCATCAGGCAAGCGGGTTTAGTACCATCGTATTGCTTTGGAACATACAACCAGTAATCCCGCTGGGTACCGGGATACACACTATTCGTTCCCGCATTGAATGCCTGTTGCAGCACGACTCCGTGGGGGATATCGGGGTTGAATTGAGAATCGGGCCCCAACGTATAAGGGGCATCCACTCCCAATGTCCGATGTTGTCCCACGAGAATCCCAGCCAGTGCAACTGTCCAACAAGTCCGACGAAACGTCCAAGGCATCCCCGATTTGAACCGACCCGGAACGAACACGCTATGGGAAAATATTCTAAACGAACGGTTGCTTGTCCCCGCCATGGAACTTTTCGCGCCTGATCTGATTGAAGGGTCAACCACGGAAGGTGGACATCCCGAACGCACTCACCACTAAAATATACTACTCATATGCACACTCTTCCCGTCGCAGAAACCGCGGCCTTGGCCGAGCTTCCCCACGAGCGGCATCAGTTTAAGTCATTGCTCTTACAGAATCCGAACTATTTCGGGAACTTAAACAAGAGCAATCTAAAACCGGTCAAGACCTGGTCCAGCAACACCACTTTCGAGCACCTATCTTGTGTTGGCTACAATCCAGCCAAGCAGGTCCTGGAAGCGACTGTTGCCATCACCCAACCTCTTGGATACGGGGGTACACCGTGTCAGGCGGGAACAACGGAGTATGTACGCTTCTTTATTGATTACGGAAACGGTTGGGAGGATGCCGGACTGACGGGCGTACGGGTCCACGATATCCCCAATGGACATGATTGCTCCGGGGTGCCCAACAAACCGCTGATTTACGCGGTTACCGTGAAGCTCACGCCCCATGCACGCCCATGCCGATTCCCCGTACTTCCCAAAGTCCGGGCCATTCTCTCCTGGCAATGGGCTCCGCCTGCCGGAAGCGCGAATGCGGGATGGCTCCCACCGTGGGGCAATGTACTGGAAAGCCATATCCAGATTCTGCCCAGTCGCTGGAGCCTTGGGTCGATCTTCGAACTGTTGAACGAAGAAATCAACCCGAAGATCAAGCTCCCGAGCCTCTTTGAATCGGTGAAAACGCTGCCGATTCCGCTGCCCGATCCGGCACCGCTGGGACTGTCTGCGCTGGCAACGAAATACAACGCCCGCGCTGGTGGGCAACCGGAGGTGGAGGCGCATCGCTTTGGCCTGCATCAACTGGCGAGTTTGACGAACGAGGGAGCCTTTTCAGCCGAACAGGTAATCGCTCACGAAGCGGAATGGAAAAGCGCGGAGCTCGACCTGAACGCGAGCCTTGACGCCTTGGGCAAGACGGAGGCCAATGAGTCCTACGAGCAATTGGAGTGTCTCGGTTTGGACGAAAGCTTTGAACGGCTGATCGCGACTTTCCGCATCAAGCGCCCAGCCGGGTATTCGGGTAATCTCTGCCAGGCTGGAAGCCAGGAGTTCGTTGCCTTTTGGGCTGACTGGGATAACACCTGTCACTGGACTTATCTGGGTACGGTGGCCGTCAATGTCCATGATATCGCCAACATTCCAGCGGATGGTCTCACCTATGCGGCGCTCTTGCCGGTGGACCTCTCGCACCATCACCGGAGCTGCGATCAACCCAAGGTCGCCCGCGTTCGCGCTGTCCTTTCCTGGGCGGTTCCTCCGTCCACCAGCAATCCCGATGCCTTACAATATTGGGGGAACCGGCTGGATGCGCACGTTCAAATCCTTCCCGGAGAGAATTATGATCCCAATCAACCCGTGGCCAAGATTCGGAATCTTGGCGGGATTCCAGTCGAAGGAATCGAGACCAGCACCAGCGGACTGACACTGTCGGGGAACGTGGTATTTGCGCAGTACCCTGCAAACACGGCCGACGGCTGGGGACTTGGTCGGCAATGTCCTTTTGGCGGCACCGTCCAGATTGAAGCTCTTTTTTATCCGGGCTACTACTATCGGCTGCGGCTTCGCAAGACCGGCGAAATCGGCGCTGGAATCCCGATCGACAGTGATTTTTATGTCGAGCGCAGCGATATCGGTTTCGATCATCAGGTCGCACTGGCGGGAGGATGGTTCAAGTACCTGGATCCCTCCCAGGAGTTTACCCGCACCATTGGTGTTTGGAATAGTTCCGGAAACGACCTCTGGGAAATCGTGCTTGAAATTGCGACCTCCCCCAATGATGCGAGCGTGGTTTCAACCAGTCCGTGGTATCGCATTCAATTGGATAACCTTGCCCCGCTGCCGCCTCCCAACAGTCCGGCGACGATCGATATCCACATTGACGCCAATGGCGATTGCAAGGACTTCAATGAAGGCGACACCATCACCGGAACCTTTATTGCCGACGATCTCTATTTTGGTGGATGGAGCCTCTCCACCGAACCGAACACGGCGGCCATCCCGTCGAATTCGCCGCAGCCGATTCCATTCCTGGCCAACACTTCCGCAGCCCCAGGTGCTGCTGGTCACGGGTGGTCGTTGAACACCGACAGCCCCGTGCACATGAAACCGTGCGGTTATGTGGTTCGACTGGATGTGTCGGACCGAAGCATCGTCAACAGCTATCCTGGTTCGCATAATAGCAATGCCACGGAAACGGCCTTTTGCCTGCGAAAACTGGCACCGTGAGGTGATTGAATCAACCTAACGGGGGAAGAGGTAAAAAACCTGGGGTAGGCTCGCAGACGGGCCAACCCCGGGTAGTGGGGAAAAGAACTCCCAATCGATCAATGGTTGGACGGGCGGTATTGAGGTTCCAGTAGATATGAATCTTGCTGGCACCCCTGCCGGGGTGCCTCTGCAAGGACCGGATAATCCGGTGGTATCGCTACGCTCAACCACCGGCTACTGGCTGGGAAGCCGCTGGCGTCCTCGATAGACCGCCATTCTTAACAAATCAAAATTAGGGCGGTTCTTGAATATGCGTTCGCCTAACGGCTAGCCAAGACAGCCGGGGGCATAACGGAAAACCATTTTGATAACGCGCACTTCCTGCTTTGCACGCGCCTGCGACTTACAGTTTTGCCGCCCCATCACCGACGGGGCGGACCTCCAGGATTCTCCCGGGAAGCCAGCCGGCTTGGCTCTTAAAGTTTGTTGGACGGGTGTATTCCAGGACGTAAAGCCGTCCGTTGTCGGTCAGATGAAGATCGATTGGACGTCCCAAGGGAGTAAGGAAGGTTGTGGTCTTGGCTGTCCATCGTCCATCCGATCGATGCTCCAAATGAAGACAGAGGACATCAAATCCGGTATCTTCATCATCCACCGCCCGTATCAGATTGCCAAATCGTCCGACCAAGAAAGCGTTTCGATAGGATTCAGGCCAGCGGGGTCCGGTCCACACAAGGCCGGCGGGAGAGCTGTGGGGGGTGAAGGTCGAGATGGGCTGTTTTTTAAGAACACCGTCAGGACCTTCATTAATGACGGGGAGGACAAACTTGAGATTCGCAGGTGCCTTTGGCGTATAGGGATACCATTTCTTGGAGGCAGGTGCGTCGCTGAATTGATAGGGAAAACCGTGGTGCTCGGGACTCTCGCCCGCTATTGGAGGGGTCACGATATCCATTTCTTCAGGCGCATCGGCATCCGGCCCGTTGCTGACGGTAAAGAGGTGCCCATCGCCATCCCAATTTAAACTGTAGGCATTTCGGATGCCGCGGGCCACCACCTCCAATTTCGGATGCTCAGCCTTTGGGTCCAGCCGCCAAACGCAGGACGTGATGTCTGTCTCCCCTTCCCGACTGAGATTCGGCACATTGCCAGTCTCGCCGCCATCCGTGCGTGAGCCGCTGCTGACATAGAGCAATCCGTCCTTTCCCATGCGAATGTCCGAGACGCCATGGTTGTAGGGCCCGACCCCATACGGATAGCCGGTCTTGAACCAGAGCTCCGGATTGGTTGGATTGCCGGACGCATCATGCTGAGTGGTTCGATAGATAGAAATCTCGTTGGTGATGTAGGGCTGTCCCTCCACGCGCTGATTGACCGTCATCCAAAGCCGTTTTTCAGAGTCCAAGGTTACCCCGAGTGTTGTCACGTCCGGCGAATGGAGACCCGCTAGGTTGGACCGGACCAAGATCGGGGTGAATATTTTGGTGGCTAGGTCCAGGCTCCAGACAGTTGCATTCTGGCCCAGAACGTAAAGGCGCGTCCCCTTTCCATCGCTAGTCAGGCGGGTGGCAAAATCTGGGAGCCGGGCTATTTCCGAGATGGTAAAACCCGGCGGTGGTGTGGGAAGCGGTCGGAACGCCGCTGCAGCAGCCAACAGGTCATAGGTAGGGAACGAAGTGGTCCGGCGAATCGCAGCCACCTTTTCTGCGGTTAATTGAATGGTGCCGCTGTCCCAGGTCTGGATGACAAAGTTCAGGACATCCGCAACCTGCTGGTCCTGGAGAAGAGCCGCTGGCATCTGTCCATGGTACGGTTTTCCATTGACGGAGATTTCCCGGGAAAGCCCGGCCACAACGGCCCGGATGCCCTCCATCGGATTGTCCTTCAGGAAATCGGATTGGTACAGTGGAGGATAGGTCGTGCCGCTCCCACGCCCGGTGATCTGGTGGCACATGGAGCAATTGGCAACATAGAGCGCCCTGCCTCGTTTGATCGACTCGGCCAGAAGCGGGTCCTTTGCCGGGTCTACCCCGGAATCAATCGCGAGGGAAATGATCGGCCAGAGCAGACCGATCCATGCGATGACTCCTTTGTTGAAATTCATGCCTCACCCTATGAATTGAAGGCTCGCTGTCAACGATTCGACGATTTGGACAAACCACGGAGCTGAGCTACAGGAAATGCCATGGCCAAACCGACACTTTGGGGAATCGATGCCTTTGCCAACGGTCCATTCACGGGGAACCCGGCGGCGGTCTGCCACCTCGACGCGCCGGCGAATCCGGACTGGATGCAACGGGTGGCTGCTGAAATGAACCTGTCGGAAACGGCTTTTCTTATTCCCACGCCGGACGGTTGGGGGATTCGATGGTTCACGCCGCTGGCGGAAGTAGCGCTTTGCGGGCACGCCACACTCGCCAGCGCCCATTTTCTTTGGCAGTCCGGCCTGCTGGCTCTCGAACGTTCGGCCCGCTTTTTCACCCAGCGGAGCGGCGAGTTGGTTTGCCATGTTCGGGACGGCCGTATCGAAATGGATTTCCCGGCGCGACTGGCGACGGAAGCGCCCATTCCTGACGGATTGGCGGAGGCTCTGGGCGTCGAACCGATCTGGGTGGGGCGGAGTGCGGATGACCATTTGGTTCAGGTCGGCAACGAGAATACGGTACGCGGTCTACGTCCGAACCTTGCGGTTATCGGGCAACTTCCGGTGCGCGGCGTGATCGTGACGGCGCGTGGCGACGGAGTTTACGACTGTGTTTCGAGATTTTTCGCCCCGGCGGTGGGGGTTCCGGAGGATCCGGTCACCGGTTCGGCTCATTGCACGCTGGCGCCGTTTTGGTCGGAGCGGATAGGCAAGAAGGAGCTACGGGCTTGGCAGGCGAGTCGGCGTGGAGGTGAGGTTCATCTGCGGGTGGCGGGTTCCCGGGTTTTCTTGGGGGGGAGCGCGGTTACGGTGTGGCGGGGTGAGGTGGTGTAGGTTCGGCTCATTTGCACGTTTTTGACCTCCAGAAAAAGTCTGCAAAAGCTGGTTTGGGCGGTCGAAAGAGAGTCGAACCGCAGATTAGCGGAGATTAGCGAAGATTCTTAGACGTCCGAGTTGGGGGGAGGGGGATAATTTGCGTAACGGGCGTGGTTCGGACCGCCGACGGCTCGCCGGAGTCTCGCTACCGATGTTGCTTTGCATCAACTGGTTACGATTGACTTGCAGGGGTAGCAGGACACGCTTTTATTTGGAGGGCTGGAAAGCCTGCGCTCCGTCGAGTGGGGGCTCCGTTTTTTCATCGCTACCGTCACTCCATGTAAGTGGTCTGGAATCCACACTCTATTTTATTAGATCCAGAAAGAGACCGCAGTCTACAAAAATCAATGCTGCTGTCACTTGAGCCAATACGTGAAAAGCGGCGAGACGCCGCTTCTACTTTGGGGTGCTGAACCTATTGGGTCATCCGGAAGAACTGGGGGCCGCTGATCAGGTCAAGAAGGACGGGTTGCACGGTTCCGTTTTGCACATCCTGCCATTGAGGGTCCTTAAGACTGGTGGCGGATTGGAGACGATAGCCGAGGGATTGACCAGACCAGGTGATCTGAATTTGTGTTCCGACTGTTTCGATTTGTAGCCGGACCGGAAGAGTATCGATTGAAAGCACCAACCGCACCGGTGCGCTAAAGGGACTGGTGAGTGCCCAGGGGGCTCCTTGCGAACTTCCGTCGGTCGGAGTCGAATAATTGGCGGTTATCGTGATCGAGGTTCCCACCGGAATCGCCAATGGTGTGATAAAGAAAGTGAAGTTCAGATCGGATGGGTCCAAGTCATTGGTTCCATCGACCTGAAAGGTTCCGAGATAGGTCTTGCCCTGCACCCATGCATTGGTCAACCCATTCGATTCCAGGAATTTCCCATGATCGATGCCTTCTGGATCGACGGCGTAAACGTCGATGAATGTCGGGCCCCATCCTTCGGCGAGTTCGGGAACCGTTCCGCTCAAGAACGTAATGGTTGAGTTGGAATTGACGACGGGAACGACTCCATCCAAAACATTGTTGAGGGCGCTCTCGTAGAACGTTCTTAAAGCATATCCTGTCGATCCATCTTGTTGCAGCGGACTGACGGGAAAGGAGAAATTATCGATGAATGAATTGCCCCGAGCCGAAATGAAGCCAGTCGGCGACAGCGAATCCAAGAATGACAGGCTGGCGGGGTCGGCTGAAGTCAAAGCCAAAGCCAGGTAATCCGAAGGCCAGTTATTGGCGAAAAGGTTGCCCTCCAGCGAATCGCTAACTCCGTCAAAATCCGATCCCAGCCGATAGGCCGATCCACTGCCGGACGCATTCAGGATAGGCACGCCATTCGTGAACCGGGTCAAACCGTCAATCCCCATGCCGATATAGTTTCCGGCGATGACGATGTTGGTTCCGGGATTATTCCCGTAGAATTCGATACTGTGCGCGTAGCCATTGAGACTCGCAGGAAGAGTTCCCGACATCACGTTGCCCTCATCGGCATCATTCAACCCGTCACCGTCGGTTCCGATCAGCGTATTGTCGCCTCCTCGACCGATCTGAATCATCCCTTGGGATTGGTTATTATTGGAGAAATTTTCAACGTCCAAGGCGACGTTGTACTCGGTCAGACCATCGGGCAAAACATTGAGGAAATTTCCCGATACGCGATGGCCTCTTCCTTCCAGGACAATCGGCAGACCGCTGGGAACAATCACGTTGAAATCCGAGCGAGGTGTGGAATCGGCATTCGGTAACCCTACTATGATTCGATCAATGTTCAATGGATTCGATCCGTCCGAGTCTCGATGGCGAAAGGCCGTTATCGCGTAGGTCGTCGGTGTCAAAGTCTTGCCGTCCGGTGCGACACCGATCCAGCAGCCGCTCACCCGGCCGCCGGAGGCGTCGCCATTGGAATCACGGGAAAAGGCCACGGCGTAAAAATTGTTGTTACCATCAGGGTCCACCGACGGGGTCAAAAGGCTCAACCCACGAATGACCACATTGGTGGCATTGTAGACTCCAAGGACCGCAAATTCATTGGCACCATAGCCCGCATTTGGATTGTTTAGGTCATAGGCCATTGGGGTGACATTCCCATTGCGGCCATCGATGACGATTTGTATGACGGCATTATTGGGAGCATGAATGCCGTTGGTATTTGGGCTGGCACCGGGCTGGGTGTACCCATCAATGGTGAGATTATTGGCCGTAATTTTGGGAAATCCGCCATCCGGCACGCTCAAGTAAAATGGACCCGCACCCGGAAGGTTGAAGGCGATGGAATCCCCGTCAACAGCGGTCCGAAGCGCCTGCTTGAATGAAACCGAACTGCCTTCGGATTCATCACTGCCAACCGTCGTAACGACAATGGTCTTGGCATTCAGGGACAGACTCAACCCGGCGGTGAAGAGCGTGCAGCAGAGGCAAAGCAAGGCTTTCTTGAACATGGTGTTAATCGGATAACAAGTCTACTTACTGGAGGATTGGCCAATAGTAAAGGAAAGGTGGAATCGGAAATCGCCGTTATCCGATGGGCTCATGTGCCAAACTCCATTCCAGCATCAGCTCCAGAACGAGCCCAGGGGTCTTTGTAACCTGTTGGCAGAATCTACGATTCTCCCAATTGAATTGTCGACTGAAGTCAATTGGTACGGTTCGGGCTCTTGACACACCGAAAGCCAACGTGATTGCTTGCTGTTCGGACCTCCCCTTTTCCCCGTGATCCGACCAAGTAACGGCTGCAATACTGATCGGCACAAAGAAAAGAACCGCCGCGCTGCACCCGTTTCTTTTCGCTGGGCTCCAGTGGGTCGTACGACGAATGGGGCCCTTGCGGGTTTCGTGCCACTCCGTCCGACAACTCCAGTCGAGCATAGGTATCCGGTCGGTACCAGTCCCTGCACCATTCCCAAACGTTGCCAGCGATATCGTGGAGCCCATAGGGATTGGGTGGGAACTGTGCGACCGGGGCGATTCCTTTGAATCCGTCTTCACCGGTGTCGCCACCTTCCACCGGGAATTCGCCTTGAAAGATATTCGCCATCCACTTGCCGCCTGGCTTTAACTCGTCACCCCACGCATAACGTGCACCGGCACGGCCGCCGCGAGCGGCAAACTCCCACTCCGCTTCTGTCGGCAGACGTTTTCCTGCCCACTTCGCGTACGCCTCCGCATCTTCGTAGGCGACTTGGACCACGGGAAACCTACCCCTTCCCTCAATGCTGCTATCCGGGCCAGTGGGATGCCGCCAGTCGGCACCCGGTACATAGCTCCACCACTGTAGCGGATTGTTCAAGGGAACGGGCTTCGGAGTTGGCGAAAAAACCGTGGAGCCGGCAACGAGATTCTCCAACGGAGCGGAGGGAAACTCCTCCTGGGTCGGACGCTTTTCAGCGACCGTCCGGTAACCGGTCGCCCTCACGAATTCTTCAAATTGATCGTTGGTCAGTTCCGTGGCATCCATCCAGAAGGGGTCCACATAGACGCGGTGAATTGGGACAGCATCTCGCGTGACCCCAGGTACACCGCAAAGCGCTTCATTTGAGGTATCGCACCCCATGGAGAATTCTCCTCCCGGTATCCACACCATGCCGACGGGAGCCGGAGAAGGCGCTGGAATGGTCTTGGGAATGGTCGGGGCAAATGTGGGATTGGGTTCAGATTCCACGATTCCCCTGCTGGAAAAAAGGTTGCGGGACGATCTCCATTTATAATAAATAATTAAATTTATTAATGCAATTACCACAACGTAGAGAATGGTGAGCAACATCCTCGGTTTCAGCCTCTTGCGCCTAACTGAGTCTGGACTCATGACCGGTTGT
>CAILNN010000133.1 GCA_903835555.1 uncultured Verrucomicrobiota bacterium | reverse complement strand
GGGATGGTCGACGGGGTTCAAGGACCGGATGGACTAACCATTCGCCCGGGTATTGATCCTGAAAAGGTTCGGGAAGTATTCGCCAAAAAAGGCAAGCTATCTTGGGGTGACTATGTCCGTTGTCGGGTTCGCTACTTTACTGATGGAGCTGTGATTGGCAGTCGGGCGTGGGTGGATCAAGTATTCGACCAGCATCGCCAGAGGTTTGGACCCAAGCGGAAGGATGGGGCAAGAAAGTTTAGGTTTCTGGCCGGTGCGCCGGTGTTTGGAATGCGGGACCTACGGCTTGAACCAATCTCGCTAATCAGAAGTTAGAGGAAAGCTCGAGAGCGGATCGTTGCTTGAGCGGGACCCTTGAAACATTTTCCATTTCGGCGTGTATTATACCCATGAAAATGCTGATTGGGTTGATTCTCTTTCCAATTAAACTGCTCCTAGTGCTGCCTTTAATGGCAATTGGTATTGCCTTGGGACTGGTGGCCTTGGTCTTGGGATTACTTCCTATCGGTCTTGGCATTCTGGGATTCCTAGGAACCGTCTTCTGGCTCTGGATGCTGGCCCACGCCATTCTCAATGACCGCCTCTCCGGAGGCACTCGGCTAGCTTGGGTTCTTGCTGTTTGGTTTCTGCCCATTATCGGGGCTACTTTCTATTTCTTTGTCGGACGACACGGCGCTCGCAATTTACTTGTTGCCTAGCTGCTCCGTCTGCTCAATAAGCAAAGGTGTCCAGGCAAAGCATCTTTGCCATTTCCCCGTACCTCCGCGTCAGAGGAGCTATCCAAGCTATTGACTTTTACCAACGCGCCTTCGGTGCCATCGAGTGCTACCGATTGACGGAACCCTCCGGGCGAATCGGACATGCTGAACTTCGTTTGGAGACCAGTATCCTGATGCTCGCAAAAGAATTTCCGGAATGTGGAATCCTCGGTCCACAGTCCTTGGGGGGAACTGGTATTCTTATTCACTTGGCGGTGGCTGCCGTCGTTCAATTCGCGGGTGGCAGCGGCCAATGAGTTCCAAACCGCCACACTTCCCCCAATACCATGACGATTTCCCTAGCGGCGCACTGCCGAAACAATTGCAATAATCGCTCAGCCGCCCGCTCCCGCCCCAACGGCGAAAATCCCAGTATCTGTCGAATCCGAGCAACAGGACGCTCTAGTGCCAATGGCACCTTGGAGGCTCCGGTTTCGACTAATGCCAAAGCTGCTTGAACCTCGCCGATATCCATTCCCGCAACCAACTCGCAAAACACCTCGGCGCGGGCGGAATTATCGAATCCTTGGGCTCCAAACACCGCAGTTCCTGTCTCCAGAATCAAGCTCCGCAACTCCTGCGGCGAAAGGGCAGGTGAATGATCGGTTCCCGAGCCAATCTCGCTGACGACCGCCGGCCCGCGCGAGCGTACGCGAAACTCGATCGTCAGACGATTCGCTCGATCCCCTTGATCTCGGATGGCTCCGTTTAACGATTGTTCACTTAAACCGTGAGCCAGCTCTGTCACGGTCGGCGGCAGGCAAAGCGTCAGCAATACTCGGTCCGCTTCGAGGTACACTCCTGGCGGTGTCGGCGTGCGGTCGGTCAAAGCCATCTCCACCTCTCGCCGCACCTTCCGAATCGTATCGCCAATACCATCCATGTCCTGACAATACCTCAGTTGTCTGCCTTTCGTCACGTTGCCGATTCCATGATTGCCGATTTTTTCAACATCATAGAGCAATAGGCGATGAATCCCGAAGACCCACAAATAGAACTGGAATCTGACTCAATCCCGCTGCAATCGCGATTTTCCATCGTCGTCGATGATCGCGAACAATCCGACGAAATCATAAATGCCCTGCGGTCCATCGAGGAAATCGACCTTCGCATCGCACGAATGCCTGTAGGCGACTATCGGGTGGAAGAAAAGGTGCTGATCGAACGAAAAACCATCCCCGATTTCGCCCAATCGATCGTCGATGGACGCCTCTTCCGCCAAGCTCGACGGCTTATCCTACAGCCTCTTCCTTCACTCCTTATACTCGAAGGAAGAACATCCGACTTGAAGTCCATCGGCCTTCGCCGCGAAGCCATGCAAGGGGCCATGGTCACCTTAACAATCCGGTTCCGACTTCCAATCCTACGCTCGGTCGACCCAGCCGAAACCGTGTCTCTCTTGAAGTACGCCTGTCATCAGTTGCATGAAGAAGCACCGTGGCGTCCCTATTCGGCCGGTGGCCGTCCCAAAGGCAAACGCCGCCAGCAATTGCGCCTGCTCCAAAGTCTGCCAGGTATCGGTCCCGATCGAGCCGTTCGCCTGCTCGACCACTTCGGCTCGGTGGAAAAAGTGGTGGCGGCAACGGGCAGTGACCTGGTGGAGGTTGAAGGCATCGGTCCAAAGACATCCGAGGCAATTCGCCAACTGCTGTCCGAGAGTCCGATGCCCTATCGCGCGAAAACCCGACGACTCAGGCACGCCCCAGAATTAAATCAACCTTTGTAGCCCAGCAGCTTGCGTTCCTTGATCATTGCCGCCACCTGCTCGGGCACCTTGCTTTCCCACCCGGGTATCCCCTCTGCAATTTCCCGGGCAACATCCCGGCTGAAGATTCCCAAGTTGGCCGAGTTCACATCCCGCATCGGTTGCAATAAATGATTCTCAAATAAATAGTCGTAAAGGTGCTGAAGATGTGGAGCCACCCGCAGGTTCCCAGCCGTGATGACCACACCGGTGTCCGGAGCCTTTAGCGGATACACATATAGTTTCAAGTCATTCTTAAACATTCGCCCGAATGACTCCAGAATTCCGCCATCGAGTTCCGCATAATATTTTTCCTCGAACAGTTCCCGCAATGTCGGTACACCCATCACCAGGGCGATCGGCATCCGCGTGTAGCGAAACAGGTACGAAGCCAGTCGATAAAATTCGCCATAATTTGATATCAAAACCGGATGGCCCAGCGTTCCCAACAGATCGACCCGATCCAGAAAATCCTGGTGATCAATTTTCCCTCCTTCAACATTCAAATTCTTTAGGGTCATTTCCAGGATCACCACAATGTCTTTCCCGACCACGTTTGGCTCCTGAACAAACTGCGCCTGGGCATATTCGATCATGTCCACCGATACTCGCGTCACGGGGCGGAAGGAACCGCGTTCGATCAGGATGGACTTCTTGTAAAGGTAATCCGCGGGCTGAACCAACTCGCCGTTCGGCATGAACATGGTGGCATTCGTCAATCCCCGTTCCACCAACTCCAGCGCGAGTAGCCGATTATCCACCTTGGCAAAACCGGGACCCTGGAATTGGATCATGTCCACCTCGATTCGATCGATCGACAGGTTGTCAAGCAAGGCGTTCATCACCGCTTCCGCATGCCAGTGGAGATAAAGCGCCGCATGGATCAAATTCACTCCCAGAATGCCCAAGGCCTCCTGCTGTTGCAGGTTTTCCCGGTCCCACATGCGGACATGCATAATGATGTCGCTCGGTTCAGCCCCCGGGTCGGTCTGAAATCGGATACCCATCCAGCCGTGCGTCTCATCCCTTCGCTTATAACTGCGGGCCGTTACTGTGTCGGCGAAAACAAAAAATCGGGTCGTCGCTCCCCGCTTCGCCGCCAAACGTTGGTTGAGCAGGGAATACTCGTGATTCAGCATGGCCAACAAGCGCTGCCGACTGACATACCGTTCCGAAGTGCCATAAATGGCATCGCTCACCGTCATGTCGTACGCCGAAATCGTCTTGGCGATGGTCCCGCTCGCACCGCCGACTCGGAAAAACCACCGAGCCACTTCCTGTCCGGCTCCGATTTCGGCAAAGACCCCGTACTTTCCAGCATCAAGATTGACCTGGAGTGCTTTCTGGTGCGTGTCCAACCCGTCACTCATGAGTACCATCCAATCATGCCCGGCCACCCTGACGCCAGTACGAACGCCATGACAAATGTGAACACCGCTCAAATCAGCCAGTTTCAGACAAATCGCACAACACGACCCGTGGAAAACCACGACTGCTTTTCCCATTTGCCATCTTCGTCAGCTCACCGGACACTCTTCCCAAGCTCCATGTGGTATTTAGCCAAAGAATTCTTCCGTTTTCTTCGGGAGGAAAAAAAGTGGTGGCTGGTCCCGCTGATCGGCCTTCTCTTGCTCCTGGCTGCCATCCTCATCTTTGGCAGTTCCAGTGTCCTGGCACCTTTCATGTACCCGTTTTTGTAGGACTCCTCTTTTTCGTCTGCCATGCGGAAAATCTTGGGCATCTCCGCCTTTTACCACGATTCGGCGGCTGCTTTGGTCGTTGACGGCGATATCATTGCCGCCGCTCAGGAAGAAAGGTTCACCCGCCGGAAAAACGATGATCGTTTTCCTGCCCACGCCGTTGCCTACTGCCTTCGGGAGGCAGGGTTGACCGAATCAGACCTGGATGCGGTTGTCTTTTACGACAAACCGATTCTCAAGTTCGTTCGCTCGGTTGAAACATGGCTGACTGTCGCCCCGCGCGGAGTTCGTTCCTTTGTCGATGTCCTGCCCCTGTGGGTCGGCGGACGCCTCAATATCGACGGCACTATTCGCGACGAACTTCCTGGTTTACGAAAAAATTGCCCGGTTCTTTTCACCACCCATCATCAAGCTCACGCCGCCAGTGCCTTTTATCCGTCACCGTTTGCCAAAGCCGCTATTCTGACTGTCGACGGGGTTGGGGAATATGCCACTACCACGATTGCGCGTGGAGAAGGGGGGCAGATCGAACTCCTCGATGAACTCCGGTTTCCGCACTCCCTCGGGTTGCTCTACTCCGCCTTCACCGCCTACTGCGGCTTTCAAGTCAATTCAGGCGAATATAAATTGATGGGCTTGGCTCCCTATGGCGAGCCGACCTACGTCGATTCCATCCGTAATCATTTGATCGATATACGCCCAGACGGCTCGTTTCGATTGAACCTCGATTACTTTGGCTTTCTCGGCGGCCAGGTCATGACGAGTGACCGCTTTCACGACCTACTCGGCGGCCCTCCTCGCTCACCAGAATCCCCTCTGGAGCCCCGCCACCTCCATATTGCCCGTTCGATTCAAGCGGTGACGGAGGAGGTCTTGCTCAATCTCGCCCGCCGAGCCCGCGAACGTACCGGTCTTTCCCACCTCTGCCTGGCCGGCGGTGTGGCTCTGAATTGCGTGGCCAATGGCCATATCCTACGTCGACAGATTTTCGATGACCTTTGGATCCAACCCGCCGCAGGGGATGCCGGTACTGCGCTCGGTGCGGCGTTGCTCGCCTGGTATGACCCAGGCTCGGGTCCACCTCGCACCCGGGTTCCAGCCATTGCGGACTCCATGAAGGGAAGTCTCTTGGGCCCCTCCTATTCCGATGCCGAGATCGAAACGTCCTTGATCGGGGCGGGGGCCACCTACGATCGCCTTTCACCCGAGTCGGTTGTTTCAAGAACAGCGGAACTCTTGGCCCAACAACGGGTGGTCGGTTGGTTCCAAGGTCGCATGGAGTTCGGTCCCCGGGCACTCGGCAGTCGCTCCATCCTGGGTGACGCCCGATCGCCCGCCATGCAGTCGGTCATGAACCTCAAGATCAAATTCCGGGAATCATTCCGCCCATTCGCTCCCATCCTTCCCGTGGAACGAGTAGGCGAGTATTTTCAGCTCGATCGCCCCTCACCCTACATGCTGATCGTGGCCGAGGTGGCGAATGCGATCCGTCGTCCCTCCCCGCCCGACATTCAGGGACTCGATCGATTGCGTCATCCGCATTCATTGATTCCCGCGGTCACCCATGTCGACTATTCAGCCCGGGTACAGACAGTGGATGCCGCCGTTCATCCACAAATGCACCAATTGTTGACCGAATTCGGGCGTTTGACCGGATGTCCCGTCTTGGTAAACACCTCGTTCAACGTGCGCGACGAACCGATCGTCGCATCCCCTCTCGACGCCTATCGCTGCTTTCTCAAGACCGAAATGGACGTCTTGGTCATCGGTTCCTTTCTATTGTGGCGAAATAAGCAGTCGAAGCCGTCCCAACCCCACGTCTTTCGGGAAAAACGGACCGGTTTCTCCTGGCCAGAGCCTCCACCGCTGAAGGATCGCCCCTCCGAATGGCGGAAATTCGCCCTGGTCTGGTCCGTCGCCGCCCTGCTCATCACCGGATTCATGGCACGAAAAGGCCGAATCTCGTGGTTTGGTGGGGAAATAATCGCGGCCTGCGTGCTTTCGGTCCTCGGAACTACCCTGGTCCGCCCGGTCATCGCCCGTTGGCCTTACCGCCGGGTAATGACCGCAGCGTTTTACCTCGGATGGCCCATTCGAACAGTACTATTACACTTGTTTTATTTGCTTATTCTTACTTCATTCGCCTGGATTTTCCGCATAACGGGGCGATCGCTGCTCGAAATCACTCCAGAACCGGTCAACCGCAGCTTTTGGAAGGTGCCACCAGCCCTCCGAGGACTGAGTCGCCCATCGTGAGGCGCAGCAACGAGCCCCACGGAGTTCTGATCCCCGGGACAATCTCGAGCGAGCCCCCATCGAGAAAAGTTCGTTTGCCTGTCACGGTCCGCCTATTCCAGAGGCCCCCTATGCAAAAAAGCGAAAAAATAAAGCAAAGTCCCTCCCAGAATTCCCGTTTCGCCGACAGCCCCCGAGAAACGGCCCCCGCAATTCCCGACTCTGAAGAGCTTGCTTGAACGTCGCGCTGCGTACATTCCGTGTAGAACTATGCCCATAAGGACAGAAACAGTGTCATTCTTGACTAATTGGCTCCATACCGAGTCGCGCAGGCCCCTTTCTCTCCTGCTGCTACCTCCAAATCCCACTCGCCCCTCAAAATCTCTTGTCACTTGCTTGACATCATCGGCAAGTTTCCGCCAAATGGTGCCTCACCCTGTAAGCAAAACTATGAAGCGACATCTTCGTCACAACTCCATGGGAGTATTCGCCGCCTTGAGCGCGGTCGGTTACTCAGCGTTGGCCGGTTCGGCCTCCTATAACTTTGACACGGATCCAACCTCGATCCTCAACCTGTACGGTAACGCCCAATGGTACGCCACCGGCGGTAACCCATCCACGGGCGGGTTCCTGTCGATTACCGACGCCGTCAACAGCCAACGAAGCGGCATCGTGTTCGATGACTTTGACAACGGTCTGGTGGTCAAGGCGTTCACCTTCTCGATGGATGTTCGTATCGGCGGCGGTACGGATAGCCCTGCCGACGGTGTCAGCATCAACTACGTCCGCGCCAACGATCCCGTGCTCCCCAGCAACGGCGGCGACGTTACCGACGGTTGGGCCACCGGTCCGAACGGTGAAGGCGACCTTCCCGAAGAAGGTTCCACCACCGGCCTCGGAATCGGCTTCGACGCTTGGTACAGCGGCGGCGACGGCTCCTGGAACAATAACGGACAACCCGCTGGTCCGGCTCCTCTGACCGACGACGTCATCGGCGTTTCTGTCCGTTTGGATGGCAACTTGGTCTATCAATTCGCCATGCCCACTAAGAACGGGGCACTGACCGACACCACCTCTCTCCAAACCGGACCCCAAAACCCCAATCGTGACCCGAACGACATCACGACCTCTTGGGCACTGCTCGGTTGGGCACCGCTGACCGCAAGTTTGGCGGAAGACGGTACGCTGACGGTTACCTACAAAGGTGCCAACGTGACCCCTCCCGGTGGCTTGAAGACAACCTTCGCTCCCAGCGCCGGTCGCTTGGTGTTCGTCGGTCGTACCGGTAACGCCAACCAAAACAATCACGTCGACAACATCAAGATCACGACGGTTCCGGCCACCACCCCAACACTCGGTCCGGTCGCAGGTACCCCCAACAGCTTTACTGGGAACATCACCGACGTCGCTGCTGCTGGCATCAACATTTCCGTTGACCCCGCCTCCATCCAGACATCCTTCAACGGAGCCGTTCTCCCCAACACCGCCAGCAAGAGCGGACTGGTGACCACCTTCACCGTCAGCACCGCCCCGAATTTGATTCCGGCTGGCTCGACCAACGTGGTTTCGGTCAATTACAAGGACACCCTCGGTAATGCCTATACAGGCAGCCGCACCTTCATTGAAGGACCGTACACCATTGTTCCTGCCTCCCTCGCCTTGCCTGCTGGGGCCGTTAACACGGCCCAGCGCGGCTTCAAGGTGTTCCCCTATGAATCCGTCACCGGTCACAACAACCAAATCGGTCTGGCTGAAGAAGAGCTTCAGGGCTGGCTTGGACCCAACGTCGCCGACCTGACTCAAGTCAATGCTTCGGGCTACTTCCTGGAAACCGGCGTCATCAACTACGCCAAAATCTCTGCCGGTGACGGTCAGCAAGGCAACTTCGGTGGCGAAACCGAACTACCTGGCTTCCCCAATACCCAGAATATTCTCAACGGATACGACAATGCGGTCGAAGACATCCAAACCTTCCTCCAAATCCCGGCCGCCGGTGCCTACACCTTCGGCGTTTCCAGCGACGACGGCTTCCGCCTCACCTTCGGTGACAGCGCCCCTGAGAAGCTGACTGGCCTAAACGTCGGTCAATATGACGGCGGTCGCGGATCCAGCATCCCCGGCACTCTGTTCTCCACTTACTTCCCCTCCGCCGGCTTCTATCCCGCCCGCTTGCTCTGGTTCAATGGCGGCGGTGGTGCAAACGTCGAATGGTTCTCCATCGGACCTGATGGCACCTACAACCTGATCAATGACACCGGTGCTACCAACGGTGCCAATGCCATCAAGGCTTACGCTTCCAGCTCCGTTGTCTATCCTTACGTCGACGCCGTTCGTCCCGATCCCGCCTTGTTTGCTGAAAACTCCCTGGTCAGCGCCCAGGAGCCCATCACGGTTGTTCTGGGCGACGGATCCTCGGATGTCATCAATCAAGGCAGCATCGTCCTGACCCTGAATGGCACGACCTTGCATCCGACCATCACGAAGAACGGTACAAAGACCACCGCAACGGTGAACAATCTGTTCCCAAACCTCCTACCCGTCGGAACCAACACCGTCAGCCTGACCTACTCGGCCGGTTCCAAGCCTCCGGTCACCGCTTCCTGGCAATTCAAGGTTGGCAAATATGGTGCGCTTGACCCCAATACCGCCGTTCCCATCAGTGCCGCCGATACCACCAAGCCTGGCTTCAACGAGCTCATCTGGCAGATCGATCCGGCCAGCGGTACTCCTGGCACCCAGCCCAACAATCGCGCTCAAAACTTGGTTGAATTCGCCGAACAAGAATTGCTCGGTCTTTTCGGGGGCAATGTCGCTGGCATTGCATCCTATGCCGAAACCGGTGTCATCAACTACGATTGCTGTGGAACTGACGGTAACTTCACCGTCAACAACGGCTACACCGATCAGGCGTTCCCTGGCATCCCCGGCAACCCTGTCAACGGCAACAGCCCGACCGAAAACTTCGCTCTGAGCTTCCAAACCTGGGTCGCCTTCCCCACCGCTGGTTTCTACACCTTCGGCTTCAACAGCGACGACGGTTTCGCCACCTACAATAGCACTGCCCCCGGTCCTATCTTCGGTCTCAACATCAACTCGCCTGCTTCCATCGCAGGTGCTGTGGGTGCCGTTTCCGGTGGCACCGATGAAGGCGGTATTGCTACCCCTCTGCCCCTGGGTACCGGCCTGAAGGGCAAGGTTGTTTACTCCAATCCCCCGCTGGCTGACAGCGACATCGTCAACACCAACGACGTAAAGGGTAACATCGTCCTCATTGATCGCGGCGTCTCGACCTTCACTGACAAGCTGAACCGCGCTCTCGCGGCTGGCGCAATTGGTGTCATCGTGGTTAACAATCGTGATAACAACACCAATACCCCTGCCGACGGACTCCTGCCCATCGTCATGAGCGGCACGGCTGCCCCTGGCATTCCTGCCGTCATGATCACCCTGGCCGACGGTGCCAAGATCAAGGCTCACCTCTCTGACGCCAACGGCGTGAACGTCACCCTCGGCCAAGACCCGACTCCTCGTCTCGGCTACTTCAACGGTGGTCGCGGTTCTAGCGACACGATCTACAGCTTCACCGTGCCTACCGCCGGTGTCTATCCCCTCCGCACGGTTTACTTCCAAGGCGGTGGCGGCGGCAATGCTGAATGGTTCAACGTTCAGAGTGATGGAACCAAGGTGCTGTTGAACGACTCCACCGTCGCGACTGCCCTCAAGACCTACCGCGCTGTGACCGCTCAGCCGAAGCCCACCCTGTCCGTCTCCTTCAATGGCACGGCTGCCACCATCACCTTCACCGGCACCCTCCAGTGGTCCTCCAGCCCTGCCGGTCCGTTTGCTGATGTCTCTCCTGCCGCAGTGAGCCCCCTCACGGTCACCTTGACCAGCGCCACTCCTGCGTTCTATCGCTCCCGCAACTAAGCGGTTCTAGCTCCATCAAGGGCCGGGCTTATGCCCGGCCCTTTTTTTATTTATCCCGAAAAGTAGAAGCAGCGTCCCGCCGCTTTTCTCTCTCCCCCGGAGGCCCCAGTCCATTCGCGAAGGCCTAACAGTTTAGCAAGCCGCAGGACTCCTAACCGTGCGCCTTGCTTGATGGTAAGGATGGAAAAGACGTGGCCCCAATCGACGTAGCGCAGCCTTTCCAGCCTTCCAAATAACCGCTTTTCCTCCAACCTCTGCAATTCACACGTAACCCATTGCAGAAAAGCAACATCGATAGGGCGAGACTCCGTCGAGCCGTCGGTGGTCCGAACCACGCCACCCACGCAAGTGATCCCTCGCCTGACCCCGACCAACACGGGTGTGACGCTGCCGTATCGCAAACATTTAGTCTGATCGGCGGTCCGCTTCTTATCGTGTCGGAAGGACACCCCACTTTCACGAGGCCAGGAGTCCTAGGCCGCGTTTTCAAAATGGCTTTGTCTATATGCGCCAGCCAAAACAGGCGGGGGCGAGGCGCGACGAGGGAGCATATTGCGACGAAATACGTGACCGAGGAGCAACGAAGCCCCCGCCTGTTT
>CAILNN010000132.1 GCA_903835555.1 uncultured Verrucomicrobiota bacterium | reverse complement strand
TGCGCGACTCCCCGGAGGCCATTTCTGGACCGAATCGCCTCCCTGGCTCTGGTGGCTCGCCTATTATTGGACTGTGCTGGGATGCACACAGGGCTGGTTCATCACGGACCGCCGTCGGCACCTGTACTGGGCACTCCTCGCCTCGGCGACTCTCGGGGCCACATGGTCGGGGATACGGCATCGGGCAGAGATTAGAATGGCGCTTCTGAAAGGCGACGGCTTGGTCCAATCAATTCGCGGTCAGACGTTCGTCTTGGAGGGTGGAAACGAGCGGACGGTACAACGTCTGACCATTCCCTACCTTCGCGCTCATGGAGTTCAGCGACTGGCTGGCCTGGCTGCGACGGGAGAATCGGCGCAACAAATCGGTGGGGTGTCCAATCTGCTGGCCGAATGTCATCCGCAGCTTCTGTGGCTCTCCAGCCTGGCAAGCCGCTCGGCGGCAACCAAGCGGGGCATGGCCGCTGCCGAGTCGATGGGGATTCCGATCCAACGCTCCACCTTGAACTCATCGAATTGGGGATGGACCGTCCTCCACCCGGATGAAAATGACCGATTTACTAGGGGTGAAGACCGATCAATGGTGCTCTCGACCTCGGTTCATGGCTTTCGGGTGCTCTGGCTGGGAGAGCTGGGGCGTCCCGGACAACGCGCTTGGCTGGAGCGAGGCGTTACCCCATGCGATTTATTGATCAGCGAGGTCCCTCCCAACAGCGAACCGGTAGGTTCGGCTCTCTTGGAGGCATTGCATCCGCAGGTGCTCGTCGTGATGTCTGATCACTATCCCGCCACCCGACGCGTAAAGCCACCGACTCGTGAGCGATTCAATGGATTGGGAATTCGGGTGATTTACACCGAAGACGTCGGAAGTGTGCTCGTTCGATTTCATGCCGATGGAGTGGCATCTTTTTCCGGTGATGGATGGGAGTTTTCAGTCACCGTTCCATCTGCAGCGTCCCGTTCGTTCCGATAGGAAGGTTGGTCAGGTGGCAGTTCGACAAGCGATTCTTCCAGGGCATTGCCTTCAGGTTCGATGTCTTCTTCAACGGCCAATTCGGGGAATGGCGGTGCGTAGAGATGCTCATATCCTTCCACCGGTGCTGCTACCCAATCGGCGGCATTGAGCGGACGCTGAAAGGCGGCGTGTAGCGTTGGGATGCCTTTCGCCTGAAAGCCGCGCTCAAAGTCAGTCGTGACCTCCAGTAGATCGGGTGGCTCCTCCGTGCGACAAAAACTTGGGCATAGCCCCATCACTTCGAGCATCTGCTCGAAATATCCAGGATGGTCCGTCCGCAGGTACAGAATGCCCCCGGGTCTTAGTGCCCTCCAAGCCACTGCGCCAAAGGTCAGGTTGATGAGTCGCCGTCGCCAATGGCGTCGCTTGGGCCAGGGATCGGGGAAATAGATATGAATCGCATCGACTGAATCGTGGGGAATCATCCATTCCACGACATAGGCGGCTTCCAACCGCAAGGCCCGGACATTATCGAGTCTCCGTCGTCGTGCTTTTCGGTCAATTTTGCGAAGACGCCCCAGCAATCGCTCGACACCCAGGAAATTCCGTTCCGGATGTCTGGCGGCATAATCAATGAGGAACGAACCATCGCCCGCGCCCAACTCCACTTCGACTGGTCGCACGGCTCCAAAGAGCAAGTGGAAATTCAGGCGTTCGACGATGTTGGTCTGGATGATCAACGTCGGTTCGGTTGGGACAACAGGCTGTGGTGATACTTCCATTTCCGGTCGGTATCGTGACCGGCAACGCTCCGCGAATCAATGGGGTACCAGGGCAGGTGAAAAATAGGTGACAACAGCTTCTCACTGGACATATCGTTAGAAATCAGCAAAATCATTGGGTGATTCGGCCTACCAATGGCGTGGATTGTCCTGGTTCGCGTAGCCCAAATGCTGATTTTTCCAGGATGGATGGCTTTTCCTGGATTGACCTGCTGGTGGTTATCCTAATCGTGGCGGCTCTTCTGGGGCTATTGCTACCTCCGCTGCTGGGCTCCACCAAACTCGGACGGCGAACAGCCTGTTTGAACCATCTTCGCCAATTACAGACCGCCTATATTTTGTATGCCGGAGACCATCAGGACCAATTGGTGGCCAATGAATACCTTTATGATGCTCGAAATACCAACGCCCCCCTTCAAACCGGAGCCTCGTGGTGTCCGGGAAATGTGAGGCGAGACGTGGATACCTCGAATATCGAGCGGGGTGCCCTATTTCCCTATCACCAGTCCGTCGCCATCTATCGGTGTCCTTCGGATACAGGGCGAGTTCCATTGCCGGACGGCGGTTCGGTGCCTCGAACCCGCAGCTACAACCTGAGTATTTGGCTCAACACCAAGCCCCAAGTACTCGGCAGCTATACCCATCTCTCGGAAATCCGCGATCCGGCTCCATCCGATTGCTTCTCTTTTATCGACGTGCAAGAAGACGCCATTGAGGACCCAACCTTCGGTTTGTACCCCTATGAATCACGCCTCGGGAAGGCATGGCTTGATCTTCCTGCCGATAGGCATCAGCAGGGGGCCAATCTGGCATTCGTCGACGGCCACGCGGAGCATTGGCGTTGGAAGGCTCCCAAGATTTTCGTCCAGTTTGTTCAACCGCCCAGGCGTACTGATGGAGATTTTGATGACTTCCGAAGGCTTCAATCGGCGATACCGTCGTGGAAGACCATTCGCGACAGAGGTGGGCACTAATTCATAGCCGCACTATCTGAGTGGCGTTTCGCCCTTCCAATTACCCGCTTTTCTTTCTACCTCAACATTCCATACCTAACATATTGAGTCAAAGCAATATCGGGGCGAGACTCTGTCGAGCCAGAGGCGGTCCGAACCACATTCACCTCGTAGCGCAGCCTTGTAGGCTGCCGTAACGAAGGTCTCCAGACCCGCACGGCGGTCCGAACCACACCCACCGCGCAAGTTATTCGTCGCCCTGTCCAAAGCGCCTCTGGCGGGATTTTAACGCTCTTGGAACAACAATGCCCCCTAATGCATCCGAACCGCACAACTCCCCAATCCCCCAATATAATAATGAAAGTGAACATTGGGATGGTCTGACAGCAACGACATGGGAACCGCCGTGTCGACGATGCGCTGGGATATCATCAGGGCGGTCAGTCGTTGCCCCAGTGGATTATCATGGGCACCGGCCTGCCATATCGAGACCCGTTCCGCCTTCCATGTTTCAACTGGCCCGACCGTGATGGCTTTCGTCGGCACGAGGGTGATGTTGCCGCCGCCGCTAGTCCGGGCGTTTTGTGCTAGGGTCAATGGATGGAGATCGACCACCCGCGTTTCCAATTTCCGGAAGAATTCAACAGAAGGCGGCTCATCTACCCACCGTCCTCGCCGGGGCAGGGGGTCATTGAAGGCCCAATGCTTGGTATCGCCCTGTCCACCCTGCATAATCGCGCAGCGAATTCCTAAAGACCAACTGGCGCGATAGGAAACGGTATTTGCTTTGGGGAAATGCAAATTCTGCTCGGGCATTCGAAGCTTCGGATCGATACGGTCAAAACAAAGTTCACGGTCGGCTCGTTCGAACGACAACGGGTGCTCGATGGAAACTTCGGTATTTGTGTTGGTGTCGAACCATTCGTCCATTCCCCAAAAATGAGCCGAACCAAGGTTCAGTCCCAAGGCATTGACGATTCGGGCGACCAGCGGGAGCTGTTCGGTTGGCCCGATCGGACCGCAGATGCCCACGGGGTTGTCCGGCGTGCTCGCTTTCCAGGCTTCAATATACTCCAACGCTTCGGCCAGGTAGAACTCTTCCAGGGTGTCGTAAAATGAAATGCGAAAACCAGGACGTGCGAGGCCTTTGAGCTTTTCCGGCGTCAAAGCGGCGGCATCGGCAATCAAGGCTGAGTCGAGCGTGGTGTAATCCCACCAGTCGGGGGCGATGGAGCTGCGCTTGCGTACCATAGAGTAGTAATGGGGATGGTTCTCGAAGTTCGGTATTCCGTCAGCAGTTTAGGCAAAGGGCCGATCTCATGGCAATTTCCGGGGCGACAAGAACAACCCTGGGAGAGCAAGGTGTTGATGAGCATTCTAGGATTTCAACATGAAGCCAACAAAGAATCCGCTGGTACCTATTCAAGTGGACGTCGACGTTCCGACCAACCCCTCCGAGGGCAAGCCAATACCTATTTCGTCAGGAAAGACGACATTGAAGGTGTCATCCGCTCAAGCGCTTCCGCCGAAAGTAAATCGGGAACAAATTCGGAAGGAATCGGGCCAGGTCGTCGCCTCACGTCAATCGGCCAAAGCGCCTGAACGGAGTGGGCAAAGTCGGAGCCGGGTGGCTACCAAACGGAAGGGCGATTGAGTTGGGCCAGGAGAATAGGATAGACACTGAAGGACTCACACGAAGGCACGAAGCCACGAAGGGGATTTGAATCGGTCTCCAGCAAATCGTTGATGCCCCAAAAATCTTCGTGTCTTCGGTGCGTCATGAAAGTCTGAATGGACTAGCAAAATGAAAGGTGTTTGCCATGTAAATTGAACATTGAACATGTAGCGGAGCCAGCGAGAACTGCAGCTCAAAACCTACCGTCCCCAGCCGGTGAAGCGGGTGTATATTCCCAAAGCGAACGGAAAACTGAGACCATTGGGCATCCCGACGGTCAAAGATCGAGTCGTGCAAATGGCAGTGCTCCTGATACTGGAGCCGATCTTTGAAGCCGATTTTGAGGACTGTTCGTATGGTTTTCGCCCCGGACGCAACGCGCATCAAGCGCTGGAGGAAATACGTCAGCAATTACTGGCCGGGAAAACCATTGTGTATGACGCCGATCTGAAAGGGTACTTCGATTGCGATCCCGCACGACAAACTCATGGCGTGCGTGCAAATGCGGGTGACAGACGGATCGGTGCTTACTGGAAGGACGCGTTCGACGAGATACATCTGCATGTGCTCACGCGGTTCCGGACTCATCTGCGTCACCGTAGTCAGCGGCCATATAAAGTCCCTGCCGGTTGCACCCTCTATGCCCACCTGCGAGCGCTTGGCTTGCACCCTCTGCGTGGCCACGTGAGTGCCAAATGAGCGAGAGTTTTCATACGAGCCGGATGCGGGAAATCTGCACGTCCGGTTCCCAAGAGGGGTGAGGAAGAGACGGTCATTGGCTATGCCTTTCAATCCGTCCTTCCTCGCCTACTCGACTGTGCATACAACGCTACTCCATCTCAGAACGTTGCCTTATACTGCAATCCAATCCCCAGCCCCCCACTCTCGGTAATCGGCGACATTAATTGCCGGTCGACAGACCACTTGGGAAAATAGAGCGTCAGCCCCGTGGAATTCCCGCAGGCCCATTTTTCAACCGCCGCCACCCAATTCGCCCGGTCTTGATTATCCGAAACCGAGAGGTCAAAGGCTCGATAATCCGATATCTGCGGACTCTCTCGGATTCGAAGCCGTGTTTCAATCGCCCCAGCCAATGCCGGTGTCTTTTCCGCCGGATTCAATAGAACCACGCTTTCTACGTCGGGAACAGAGGCGCCCGAACCACTTTCCAATCGGATAAGGCGCGGTTCGACGTCCTCGACAACGGCTTGAGCCGCCGGAGTGGCCGGTAAACTCCGAAACGAAATCCCATGACTGTCGGGGATTTGCCGTTTGGAGTGAGCATTGCCACCGACAATCGCCACTGTTAGCACACCCACCGAACACCAGACTGAAGCGGGTAACCTCATACGGCCATTGGACGCAATCGGAGCGTAATCAGTTCATTTTTCCGTCACACGTTTCACGGCCAGTGCTTTGCCGGAAAACGAGCAGGTCAATAGCCGCCGCAAGGCTTTCACCTGGCCTCAGCGATTGTGGGGAATTGCCCCAGCGCGATGCGTCGAAGTAGCTGCGCAGGAGACCATCCCTCCCAGGGGGCACTCTCATCAAAAGCCGAGGACTTCGGCTAGTCCAAGATGCCTGCAACTGTCCAACCGAGGGGCGTTTTTACCAATCGACAAGTAACTCCCCGGTGGGTTTCCACTTCCCAGGTTTCCTGCTGCCAGCCGCCGTTCTCCCACCATTCGCCCGACTGACGCCACGGTCCTAACGTGAATCGAAGCGGACCAGAAACAGACGGTGAGGCAACGGCAAGCGGTGATTCAGGCAATCCAGGGGCTGGCGCTGGATTGGTGTCCACGCGAGCCGGCGGCGCGGGCCGAAGGCGACGGATGGGCAGGGGGCGGGGCAGCCGTGAGGTCGACTTCGTACGTGGGACCGGTGCGTGCTCAAAGTCGGGTGGCACCAATTGAAAACTGTCGGGGTGATATCGGTGCAATCGGCTGGGAACCCCCACGCGATCGGAACCGAGCAGAGCCGAAAGACGCCCGAGGGTTTCCTGGAGCTGGTGCGGGTCTTTGATCGCCGCTTCAAAAAGGGAGAATTGATGATGGACGGGACGCGCAGGTTCCACAGATAGCGAAATAGCGGTCAGCGATGCCTCGGTCTGGAGGGTCTCCAGGAATGTTTGCAGGAGACGGTACAGGATGGCGGTTTGGGCAGTGGGGTGCGGCAGCCGAAGGCATCGCTCCGCCGATGTCCCGTTCTCCAAGTGCCAGCGCAAGGTCATCGCTCCCGCGACCAAACCGATTCCGCTAAGCCGTTGGCCAAATTGATCGATCCACCGCCGCAATAGGAACAGCAGCGGCTCGGCGGTTTCGACCGGTGGATCAAATTCATACCGCTCCTCAAAACGTTCCGGCAGGGAAACCAGTCGCAAGGGACGCGAGGCCTGTGGAGAGGCGGCGGCAAACAGGGCAAAGGCCTCCAGGCCCAGACGCTCGGCGACTTCGGCCTGACCCAAGGCGGTCAATTCACCCACGGTGTGTATTCCCCACTTGGCCAAAAGAGAGGCGACGTCCGATGACGGATGTAGCGCGGCAACAGGCAGTTGTTTGAGAAAAAGTTCCGGACGCTCGACCACCTGAATCGGCGGTCCCCAAAAAGCAGCGTGCTGAGCCAGATTGGGTGTCGGTCCCACCCCCAGACGAGGGCGGAACTGATGTCCAGCCAGAGCTTGGGCCAGTCGGGCGGCCCACGTGCGATAGACCTCGGGTGTCCCCCCTTTCAATTCCGCCAACCCTTGCAGGTCCAGGGTGAAGAGCCCCGGGCGTGTATGCTCGACATACGGGGAAAAACCGTAGGCACATTGAATCACCGCATCCGTAGCCGATGATTCCTGAGGCACCGACCGTGAACGAATCAGCAAGTCAGCGCAGCGTGCCTGAGCCTGAACCGGAGTCATACTCACCCCCACACCAAATTGGGCGGCGGTCTCCGTACAGGCGCACAGCCGGACCGGGGTCGAAGCCGGGTCCACCAAAGCGACCGCTTGCAGCCAGAGCTCAGGGGCATGCCTTAGCACGGCTTGCAGGGCAAAATCGGGTAAATGGATGACGGCGTACATGTTAAGCCACCTGGACGGCTGGATCGTTGGGCACAGCCGCAGCACCGCGTTCCAAAGTAAAACGCAATTGCCCCAATATCTCGTCGGCGTCTTCCCGTGTGGCCGATAGGTCCAACTGGCTCGAAACCCGGACTCGTACGGTGACGCCGCTGACCAATGGCTGGGGAGTGATGACCAGCAAGGTCGTGCCATGATGCTCCCTCAGGCGGTCAAGACGCGGCCAAACGCTGGCACGGATTCGGCGAAGTTCCGACGCCGCATTCGATTTCAAATCGAGCACCACCAGCGGGAAATTGCGATCGCGTAGCAAGAGATCAACTGCCTTCAGGGCGTTATCGGATGTCGTGCACCGAACCCACAGCAACCGGGGCAACACGTCGTCGTCCATCGGGTCAACATCCAGGCTGTCGGCTCCATCGACCAAGGCCAGGAACTGACCCGCCAAAGCCGTTTGACGGATGAGGGCATGAAGTACTTGTGCGCTGCCCGAACCGAATCCGTCGCCCACCAATTCAGTGACTCCGCCGTGCGGCAATCCGCCGCCAAGCAGGGTGTCCAAGGACCGAACGCCGGTCGGAACCGTCAACAACGCCGATTCGGCGGGACGCTGGAGGTGCGCCCGAGGGAACCGCTCGGCCAGCAGTCGGCGAAGGTCGATGATGTCGGTGGCGGTAGCCATGGGATCACTTCGACTCTGGAAGCGACCGGCATGGTACAGGTGCCGGTGATTCTGGAAACCGGAATTTTGACATCCGCACAGACTAGCCAGTCCACGCGGACAACCGTGGTCTGGGTGCCTCCTGAAATGAATCGCCCGCTGGCCCCAGTCCCGGTGTCACGGCACCCTTGATCGTGCCCATCAACCGGTACTCTTCATCCCCGAAGCCACGCCCTTGACCGTGAGCGCGAGCAACCGGCGCAACTGCTCCGTCCGCTGGGCTTCGTTCGCCTTGCGCCAGACGGACAGAAAACGAATTTGCAAATAGTTCAACGGGTCCACATACGGATTCCGCAGGCGAATGGATTGAGCAAGCGTCGGCTGGTTTTCCAAAAGCTCCTTTCGTTCGTTAATGGACAAAACCATTTCCACCGAGCGCGCATATTCCTCTTCGATCAGTCCGAATATTTTCTTTCGCACCTCAGCCGAATTGACGAGCGCCGCATATTGCCGCGCAATGCCAAGGTCCGCTTTGGCCAGCGAAACTTCGGCGTTATCCAGTAGCGCACGGAAGAATGGCCACCGGCGATACATCTGGCGAAGCCGGTCGAGTCCGTCGGGCGTTTGCGTGACAAAATCCTTTAATGCCGAACCGACGCCATACCACGCGGAAATCAAATGTCGCGACTGCGTCCAGGAAAAAACCCACGGAATCGCCCGCAACTGCCGGATGTCTGCCGTGGCGACGCGTCGCGACGGACGCGACCCAAGCCGCAGGTGTTCAATCAGATCAATCGGCGTCGCCTGCCAGAAATACTCAGCGAACTCCGGCGTTCCATAAACCAGCTTTTGGTAATGCGCGAAGGAACTCTTTGCCAACCAACCGGCGTGGGCTTCCCACTGGGACAGTTCCACCGTCTCGACTTCCGGCAGACATTGAACGGCGATGACCGCAGAGGTCAGTTGTTCCAAATTGCGCTGCGCGATGACTGGATTGGAATACTTCAGCGAAATGACTTCGCCCTGTTCTGTAATGCGCAGGCGACCGCCGTGCGCCGCGTGTGGTTGCGCACGTAAACTGCGATAGCTCGAACCACCGCCGCGATCAATCGTGCCACCTTTTCCGTGGAAAAACCGGAGCTTCACGCCCACCTCGTCGGCCACTCGGGACATCTCTTTTTGCGCTCGATATAGAAACCAGTTTGCCGCGAGATAGCCGCCGTCCTTGTTGGAGTCCGAGTAGCCAACCATCACTTCCTGCACCCGTCCGCGAGCCTTCAGATGGCGGCGATAGTCGACGTTCGACCACAAGTCGCCAAGGATTTTGGACGAATTCTCCAAATCTTCAATCGTCTCGAACAGCGGCACGAGGTCGATGTCAAAAACACCGGCCAGCTTTGAGAGTTTATAGAGCCGCAGGATATCATCCGCACTGCGCGTCATGCTGACAATGAAATGACTCGCCGCCTGTTTCCCGTAGTCTTTTTGGATATCGCGGATGGCCCGGAATTCTTCGAGCAATTCCGCCTCGGCGGTTTCGAGCTTGCCGCTGTGATCGCGAAAATCCAGTTCCGCCAGGTGCGGACCAAACGTCTTCGCCTGGATTAACAGCCGTCGGATGCGACCGTTGGCGGCGCGAGTCGCGTTCTGTTTCAATAAACCGTTGCGAATATCTTCGAGCGTAGCGATAAACTCCGCGTGATCGTGTTTCCCGTCGGCTAGCTTTCGGCGGAGCAATCCGATCTGAGTACGAAATCGTTCGTAGGGCTGATAAGTCCCGGAGGTCTGCGCACGATTGTGCGGTACGGATAAGTCCTCGTCAGCGTCAGCGTGGGTGATTTCCCGGCTCAGGGCCAGACACTCGCGGCGGTAAAATTCGATCACCGTTTCATGTTGCCGCTGCATCGCCGACCGGCTGATGTCCGGCGTGACAAACGGATTGCCGTCGCGGTCACCGCCAGCCCAATTCGCAAAGGTCAGAAATTGCCGCGTGCGCTTCACCCCGGGAAAATGCCGGGCCAAATCCGCATCAAATGTTTCGTAAAAATTGGCCGCTGTCTCGAATATCGTGCGGTTGAAATAATACAGCGCCGTATCGACCTCATGCAGCGGGCCGATTTTCTGCTCGCGGATTTCCTCCGTTTGCCACAGGGCCTCCAGCACCTCATCGGGATGATCCCACTGTTGCGTGAGTCTGGCGATTTGATTAACCACCGCACGGCGATTTGCCTCCGTTGGATGCGCCGTCAGCACCGGCTCGATCTCCAGTTCATCCAAGACCACCTGCAATTGTTGTTCTGTAACTCCCGCCGCCTTCAGTTCGAGGAACAAATGCCCGAGCGACATGGGGGCGTTGGCTTTGGAAATGAGATGGCGTTCGCGTGCCCGCTCTTCGCAAAGGTTGACCAACTGAAAGTACAGACTGAACGCGTGCGCAAGTTGATGGGCCTCTTTGATGGCGAGCCGGTCCAGCAAGTCATGCTTGGTTTGACGACTGGTTTCACTGCCAAAATGCCGCGCCCGTTTGGACAGTTTACGAACGTTATCCAGGTGGTTGAAAACCGTTTCCCCGGCCTGTTCCGCGATGATTTTGTCCAGCCGACCCGTCAATTCCCTGATTTCGCGTTTAAGAATGGTGCTCATCCGGATTCCCAATTTGCCTTCCTTCGTCAATAGTTTTCCCTAGGAAGGCTATTTGACAGGAAAATGTCACAGGAAAGTTCACTTTGCTTCCCAAGGTAAAAGCGGCGTCTCGCCGCTTTCTTTGATTTGGGCAATCTCAAAGCCAATGACTAATCCCGCTAATGTCGCGTCCGCCATCGTGATTTTTACAGCATGCGATGCTTCACGCAATGGTCGCAATATCCGGTTCGTTGCTCGTTTGATCGAGCCAGGCCTTCCGGACCGGTACCGCCCAGATCGCTCAGCCAGGGAAACCGGAGCACCTTGTCCTTGGTTGCTTTCGCCTCAAACTCTTCGAGGGAAGGCACAGGAACTTTGGCTTTCTTGGCATACGCCCGGTATACCGCCTTGCTGTTGTGGCCCAAGGCTTCTTGGTCGAATCGCTCCGGGTAACCCCCTTATCATCAGGCAAGCGCCTCAAGGGCCAGGAGATACCAGCGCCATCGCGTATTCACGAGGGCTGCTCCGACTGCGCGTGACTCCGCAAGAAGGGTCGAACCTCGCTTATCTGATTGGATGAACTCCTTGGCGGCGAATGGGCTTGCTGCTGCAGAAGGTCCATTCTAGGTTTTTGTCGGCTCTTTTTCATCAATGAAGAAGCACAATTTTTTCGTCTTTTTAGTCATTGTCGGATTGATGGCAAACCCGATCGTTCGAGCCGCCACCCCTCCCGTCGACACCACACTTTCCACCCCGGTGCCCTATCTATCACCGGAGGCCGAGGCGAAAACGTTTGTCCTTCCCGAGGGATACCGTTTGGAATTGGTGTTAAGCGATCCGGTTATCCGTGAGCCAGTGGTGGCCAAGTTTGACGGGAATGGCCGCATGTTCGTGGCCGAAATGCGGACCTATATGCAGGACATCGATGGTCATAACGAGCTCACCACCAATAGTCGCGTTTCCCTCCACTGGTCGAGCAAGGGTGACGGGGTTTTCGACAAGCACACGGTATTCATCGATCACCTGTTGCTTCCGAGGATGATTTTGCCGGTTCGCGACGGCCTGCTGGTGAATGAGACGGATTCCAATGACATCTGGCTCTATCGCGACACGGACGGGGATGGAGTGTCGGACCAGAAGCTGTTGTTTTACGCGGGTGGTCCGCGTGGGGAAAACCTGGAGCATCAGCAGAGCGGATTGATCTGGGCGATTGACAATTGGATGTACATGACGGTGAACGCCTACCGATTGCGATGGCAGGGAACGAACGTGATCCAAGAATTGACGGCACCAAACGGTGGCCAGTGGGGGATCTGCCAGGATAATCATGGAAAGATCTGGTTTGTGAACGGGGGCGGCGAGGTCGGCCCGGTGAATTTCCAGGTTCCGATTGTTTACGGGGCGTTCAATATCAGCGACCAAGTCCCGGCCAATTTTCCTGAGGTCTGGCCTTTGGTTGGACTAGCCGACGTCCAGGGAGGCACGACCCGTTACCGTCCGGAGAACAAAACTCTGAATCACTTTACGGCCACTTGCGGGAACGAAATTTTTCGCGGCGACAGGCTGCCAGAGGATCTGCGCGGAGATCTTCTTTTTGCGGAGCCGGTCGGACGTTTGATCCGGCGCGCGAAGGTCGAGGTGAAGGATGGTCTGACGTATCTGCGGAACGCCTATGACAAGACGGAGTTCATCCTTTCCACCGATCCGAATTTCCGCCCGGTGAACATGATGAATGCGCCAGACGGGACGCTTTATATTGTGGACATGTACCGAGGGATCATTCAGGAGGGTGCCTGGGTTCAGAAGGGCTCGTTTCTTCGTCCGATGGTGGAGAAATATTCGTTGGATAAAAATTTCGGTCGTGGACGAATCTGGCGATTGACCCACAAGGATTTCAAACCGGGGCCGCAACCGCACATGCTGCAAGAGAGTTCCATCGAACTCGTCGCTCATTTGGAACATCCGAACGGCTGGTGGCGCGACACTGCGCAGGAAACACTGGTGTTGCGTGGCGATAAAACGGTCGCGTCCGCCCTGGTCCGGCTCGCCCGCCAGACCTCGAACTCCCTCGCGCGGATTCACGCCATCTGGACGCTGGAAGGATTGCAGTCCGTGGACGCTCCATTCCTTCGGGAGATGTTAAATGACGCCGACCCGCAAGTGCGCGCTGCCGCGATCCGTGCCAGCGAGAGCCTCGACAAGGTGGGAGACAAATCACTGGTGCCTGACTTGGAGGCGATGGCGAAGGATCCGGATCCGACGGTGGCGATTCAAGCCCTGCTAACTCCCCACCTGTTGCAATGGACCAATGCCACGGCATTGATTGAAGCCTCGATTTTGACCGCAGACTCTCCTGGGGTGCGCGAGATCGCCTCGAAGTTGTTGCGTCCGACTGCAGAGTCCTTGGATCCGCAGTTCACGTCCGACGAACGAAAACGGCTCCAACATGGCGAGGCTATTTACAAGGAACTTTGCTTTGCCTGCCATGGTACCGATGGACGCGGGCAGCCGTTGCAGGGCGGCAAACCTGGCGAAACCCTGGCACCGCCGCTGGTTCGATCCCAAACCGTGACCGGCCACCGCGACGGAATGATTAGCGTGCTTTTAAAAGGCTTAAACGGTCCGGTGGGAGGAAAGACCTACACCGCTCAGATGGTGCCGATGGAAGGCAATGCAGATGACTGGATTGCCGCGGTCGCTTCCTATGTGCGGAACGGCTTCCTGAACCACGCCACCTTGGTGGACACGAACGACGTGGCCCGGGTCCGGGCTGCCATTCGTGGTCGGAGCGATCCCTGGACGCCGGAGGAATTGCGGGCGGCGGTGCCCCAGGCGCTAGCCAACCGTTCCCAGTGGCACGTGACCGCGAGCCACAATCCCAGCGTGGCACAGCAGGCCGTGGACGGGGACATGAACACGCGTTATGACACGGGAAGCTACCAGGCCCCGGGGGAGTGGTTTCAAATCGAGCTTCCCCAGGAAACCAACGTCGACGCCTTGGAATTGGACGCCGGGGCTTCCGCCTATGATTACCCCCGCGGATACAAAGTGCAGCTTTCCAGCGACGGCCAGCATTGGGGCGAACCGGTAGCCAGTGGGCTCGGGAAAAAGGCGCGGACAGAAATTGAATTTAAACCGGCGAACACCCGATTTATCCGAATCACCCAGACTGGCGCGGAGGAAGGTGTCTACTGGTCAATCCACGAGATGAAAATCTACCAACCTGGCCGATGAAGCCCCCCCTGTTTTGGCCAGCAGACAGGCAAATGCATTTTGAAAACACGCCTTAGTAACCAGCGGCGAAGGGGGAAAGAGGCATACTTGTCGTGGCCCAGGAGAGACACACTTTGCTTCGTTGCTTTGCTAAACCATGGGAGACAACCGGCGTTGTTGCTATGGGCTGTAACCCGATCTCGAGTGTGAGATTCCCTCAGCGCACCCGCAACAAATGTCCTTAACGTTGCAATGCCCTGGCTTGTTTCAAGTGTCCCTCTACGATCGGAATTACCTTTTCGAGGAAGAGTTTGATATCCGCGTCACTCGTCGACGATCGCTCGGAATTGAATGCTTTTGCATCCTTCTTATGCGCTTTGATCATATGTGTGATATACGCCTGATCAAACTTCGAAGCGTCGAGGCCAGCCATTCTCTCAACGATTTCCAGATGCTTTTCGTCCATGGCATCCGGCAGGCTGACGCCCTTTTGGTTGGCGAGGGCTTTCAGATCGCTGTTGATCGCTTCGTGGTCCTTGGCCATCCGTCTGCCGAGCGCCTTGACGTCATCACGTGCGCCAATGCCGACCGCCAGTTCTCCGAGTTTCACCTCGGTCATGCCGCCTTGGGCAGCGGAAAGGATGAATTTTGCATCTTCGGTCGAGAGTGGGGGGGCGGCCGCAAGCCCGAGACCGGCGAGGATCAGGCCGGTCAAGGCAAGGGAGCGGCTCAAATCGACGAAACTTCGACCGATAGGCCGTGGGGATCGGGTGGGTGAAGTATATTGTATTCTCATGTTTTGATGAATCGTATTGTGTCTATCATTCGTTCGATTGCCTATACTCCATTTTAATTACTACAATCCAATAGGGTAAAACCCTTCCACGATTCAGTGGGCGATTCTCCAACGTCGATAGGACGGAATCATGGATCAGAGAGCATCAGGAGCGGTGGGGTTATTCCCGATAGCAATAACTTCTCGATCATCCGCAAGGTTGGGCCGATTGGAACTATTGTGAGGCTCCCCGCAGGGGCGGTCCGCCATTCGTCACGGACGACCCTGGCCGTTCCATTCAGGGCCGCATCTCATTTCAAGGCTATCTGGGTTGCCAGTTCACATTTGACAACAGCTTGTTCCATTTTTGGAATCAACCACACGATTGACGCTGTCATTCGATTTCCGTTATAGATAGTTTCACGTGACCTGGCTGATCGAGTTCTCAGGCCTTGCAAAATAACGGCTTCACATGCCTTACGCTTCGCATAGCCCGGATTTGCCTCAAGCTCTCTTTGAACCCGTTGGACATGTGTGAGTCCCCGGCAGTTGGTGTACATTTCTGGCTGAAATTGTTGCCTCGGGGTGGTCGCACTCAGTGAAAGTGTCAGTTGGTGTAATTCGGGAGTATCGAAAGGTTGGCCAAAGCACTGGAGGATTCTTCTTGCCGCCAAATTTGCAAGGAGTTACATCGGAACTTCGCGTTCAATCCCGACCACCGGCTCCAGTTGTAACGTGTTGGTTGGCAGCGATCTATGCGGGAGCTACGGATCCGCGACAGGGGAAAATGGGCATCTTTCGACTCCCAGCTCGACAACCCGTCGACTAACCAACCCGTCGAACACCGCCAGCCACATTCCATGGAGCCTTCCCGCCGAACCGCGGATTTTCGACCCGGCACCCCAACCGACGACCGTCGTTCCAAACGGCGCGGCGGCACCAAGCGGGACCAACGTGAACATCAACGCCTATTGCCACCATGTCGGCCCTTGGTCCTCCGTCATGGACAACCGTGTACAGTCAAGTGAGGCGGTCAACATCATTGGGGTTCAAAACCGCCAGAGCAACCACACCCTCGGACTGGAGGCAATTACTGCGACGTCGGGCTTTTCAGACAGAATCCAAGATGTCATGGTCAAGTACATAAATTCAAAACGCGTGAAAAGGAAAGCTTCACCGGTCGCCCTTCCGATAGTTTCCGCCGAAGTGATTCAGCCAAAGGTTGCGTTTCCAATCGTTGGCGTTGGAGCCTCAGCTGGCGGACTTGAAGCCTTGGAGCAGCTTCTTGGGCATGTTCCGGTCGGTAGCGGCATGGCATTTGTCATCATTCAGCATCTGGACCCGACGAGAAAGGGCGTGATGTCCGAACTCCTTCAGCGGGCTACTCGGATGAAGGTCGCTCAAGCAAAAGATCGCACCCTTGTGCGTCCAAATTGCGTCTATGTCATTCCGCCGAACAAAGACATGTCCATTTTAAACGGGGTGCTCCATTTGCTCGTGCCCGTGGCACCGCGCGGGTTACGTTTGCCAATTGACTTTTTTCTCAGATCGCTGGCCCAGGATCAGAAGGAAAATAGCGTTGGGGTGATCCTTTCTGGCATGGGTTCCGATGGAACGTTGGGATTGCGGGCTATAAAAGAGGCAGCAGGCGTGGTGTTGGTTCAGGATCCTTCGACGGCAAAATTTGACTCCATGCCACGCAGCGCGATCGATGCGGGACTGGCGGACATCGTCGCCCCGGCCGACCAGTTGTCGGGAAAGATTCTTGCCTATCTGCAACGCCCGCCGCAAATGACCCGAAACGAAAATTTGCGGGATGACCAGACACAGAGCGCCCTGGAAAAGATCATAGTTCTGTTGCGCGGAAGTTCGGGTAACGATTTTTCGTTTTACAAAAAAAGCACCCTCTATCGCCGGATTGAGCGCCGGATGGGTATTCATCAGATCAACAAAACGTCGACATATGTCCGCTATCTGCAAGAGAATCCGCAGGAGCTGAATCTGCTGTTCAAGGAGTTGCTGATAGGGGTGACGAACTTTTTCCGCGATCCCGCCGCTTGGGAGCATCTTCGCGCCCAAGCCATTCCTGGACTGCTGGCGGATCGCCCGACTGGTCGGCCATTGCGCGCCTGGGTGGCTGGTTGCTCCACGGGCGAAGAAGCCTATTCGTTGGCCATCGTACTCCGAGAAGCAATCGATGAATTGAAACCCAAGAGAAATACTTCGGTGCAAATCTTTGCCACCGATCTGGATAAAGACGCCATCGAGAAAGCACGGCTCGGTGTCTTTCCGTCCAATATTTCCGCTGACGTTTCCGAAGCGCGACTAAAACGATTTTTTACCAAGGAAGAAAACGGCTACAGGGTGCGAAAGGAGATTCGGGAGTTGGTCATCTTTGCCCCGCAGAATCTCATTCTGGAGCCCCCCTTTACCAAGCTCGAAATACTGAGCTGCCGCAACCTGCTGATATATCTGACGTCCGAAGTACAGAAGAAGCTGATTCCACTGTTCCATTATAGCCTCAATCCAGGCGGCATCTTATTTCAAGGCAGTGCAGAGACAATTGGCGAATTCAGTAACTTGTTTACCCCGTTCGCCGGCAAGTCTCGCATCTTTCGGCGGATTGAATCCGTTCTTCGGCCTGAGCAAATTATTTTTCCGTCCTCCTTTAGCTCTGTACCGTCTGCTGGTTCCGAAATCCGCGGGACCGCCAAAACGTCCACCAGCCTTCAGGCAACTGCTAACGAGTTGGTCTTGCAGCGATATGCCCCACCTGCCGTTATGACCAACGACATGGGTGACATTGTTTACGTTAGCGGACGAACCGGAAAATATTTGGAACCGGCAGCGGGCAAGGCCAACTGGAATCTATTTGCGATGGCTCGGGAGGGGTTGCGCTACGAACTCACACGGGCATTTGCAGAGGCAATCCGCCAAAAGGAAAGCGTGGCGGTGCATGGACTTAAGGTCGGAACAAATGGAGGTGCTCAATATGTGGACGTCAGCATTCAACAGCTTGCGGAACCTGAGTCCTTGCGGGGATTGGTTATGATCGTATTCACCGATACGGCTGGTCCAGTGGTTGCCAACGTCTCCGCACACGCCGCAAGGTCTACCGCTAGCAGCGCTCGACTAGCGGAACTGGAGCGGGAACTTTTACAGGTTCGTGGCGAGGCTCGTGCCACCCATGAAGAAATGCAGACGTCGCAGGAGGAACTACGTTCCGCCAACGAAGAGTTACAATCCACGAACGAGGAATTGCAGTCCACCAACGAGGAACTCACCACTTCAAAGGAGGAGATGCAGTCCATGAACGAGGAACTCCAAACCGTCAATACTGAGTTGCAGGCCAAGGTGGATGAACTGTCGCGGGCTAGCAACGACATGAAGAACCTGCTCGATAGCACCGATATTGCGACTTTGTTTTTAGACAAGGAATTGAAGGTTCGGCGCTTTACCCCGCAGGCGACAAAAATCATCAAGCTCATCGCGGGGGATGCCGGACGGCCAATTACCGATCTAGCGTCAGATTTGTGCTATCCGGAATTGGTCGGCGATGCTCAGGAGGTGCTGCGAAAACTGGTTCCGGTGGAAAAGTCAATTGGTGCGCGTGACGGTCGATGGTTTTCTGTGCGCATCATGCCCTATCGCACCCAAGACGACCGGATTGACGGCGTGGTGATCACTTTTGCGAACATCACCGTATCGAAGACGTTAGAAGCAGAGTTACGCAACACCTCATTCGTATTAGAGAAAAGCGTCACCCGACAAACAGCCGAATTGAAGAGAAGGAAGCGGAAAGCAAAGTCGTGACCACTGAAGGGCAACCCCAATTGGCATGAATTTAGACCCACCAGGAACGGACCAGCGCGCTCAACTTCGCCGCAGTGCCGAAGACCGCTTGCGAAAGCGATCAGAAAACGAACGGTCCGCCGATGTGGTGCCAAAGACCGTCACTGACGCCAAACGGCTACTCCATGAATTGCAGGTCCATCAGATTGAGCTGGAAATGCAGAACGCGGAATTGCGGCATGCACGGGATCAACTGGAAGTGGCGCTGGATGCTTATACAGATCTGTACGATTTTGCGCCGAGCGGGTACTTTACGGTCGCAACAACAGGTGCAATTCTTCGATCGAACCTCTCCGGGGCGGCCCTGGTCGGAATGGAGCGATCTCTTTTGGTGGGCCAGTCCTTCGCACGGCTCGTTTCCGCCGAGTTTCGTCCGAACTTCAATATCTTTCTCAAGCAGGTTTTTGCGAGTGAGTCCAAACAAACCGGTGATTTTGAACTTGCCTGCAAAGGACAACCTGTCCGGTTCATAACCATTGAAGCTCAACGCTCGGGCAGCCGACAGGAATGTCGGGTCGTTGTGGTAGACATTACCGCGCGAAAAATGGCGGAGGAGGCCCGGTGCCGCCTGGAGGTAATGACCACCACGAATCGGAAGTTGGAGGGGGAAATCGTTCGTCGAAAGGCGCTTGAGCAAACTCTCAAGACAAGCGAGGAACAATTGCGACAATTGGCCCGCGAAATACTGGTTGCGCAGGAAGCGGAACGAAGGCGCATCAGCCGCGAGCTACATGATACGGTTTTGCAAACGTTGGTCGGCATCAGTATTCATCTGGCGTCCTTGACTCCCCGGCGATCAGACAAGCCGGCAAGCCTTCGAAGGAGAGTCGCGCAGACGCAGCTACTCATTGAAAAGTCGCTGGCAATAGTTCATCGGTTCGCCGCAGAGCTTCGCCCGGCTGTCTTGGAAGATTTAGGACTCCTTCCCGCGCTTCGGACATTCATGGAGGATTTTATAAAACGGACGCACGTGCGGGCGAGTTTGACCTCCTATGCCGCAGTAGACAAACTGCCCCTCGACCAAAGGACCGTTTTCTATCGCGTCGCTCTAGAAGCCCTCAATAACATTGCCATCCATGCGAAGGCCGGGGCGGTGGAAGTACGAATTAAGAAGCAAAGGCACTGGGTTTGCCTGACAGTAAAGGATGACGGAAAATCCTTTGATGTGAAACGCGTCCTTCGGGCGAAAGCAGACGGTCGATTGGGATTGTTAGGCATGAGGGAACGTTTGGAGATGGTGGGTGGCAAATTCTCGATCAAATCCTCGCCAGGAAATGGTACAATTGTCACCGCTCGGATTCCAGCCATCGCCTCGGCATAATCCGGCTTCGTTGGCGTCAAGCGGCGAGGGGAATGTCGCTGCGAGCACCCACCCTTTCATCTCCCATTTTCCAGTTCGGGATATCAAATCCCCCCGTCCATCGGTGAACTCCCCAATTGCTCCCACCACTGATTATACAACCGTTCCATCGTCTCTCGCGGATCTTCTACCATGAGCGCTTCTTTTATTTGGGTCGCGTACATTCCAAACGACAGCGGCGACACCTGGGAAATGACCCGCAGGCGAACCGGCTTCCGTTTCTCAGTCAGATCAACCAGAAACTGCTCGGCTCCGTCGGCATCCAGGTGCGTGTGCATGGCATCCTGCCGCGCCTCCCGCAGCAAAACATGATCGGGCTCGTGTTCACTGAGAACATTGAAAATGACCTCCGCCGACCATTGAACCTTGCGGACCGATTTCTGCTCTCCGAAGTAGTTCCGATAAACCATCAGCCCCGTTTGCGCCGCATTGCGAAAATAGTACTGAAGCAGGTGCGATCGCGTGAGCGCTTGATGCAGATCCTGATGAAATCCGTTGCTCGTCAATAAGGGTGCCAGGTCCCTTTCCTCTATCCTTTGCGCGTCTCCAACCGTCAGCACAAAGCCATAATCATCGGGCGTGGCCACCGCATTGCCTCCGCGCAGACGCGACAACCGGAGGGCCACGACCCGCGAAAGCGCGTCATTGGCTGATCGTCCGATCAGAGAATGGAAAAAATAATGTCGACCGGGCTGTATGCCCATACTTTCGCTCTCCGGTTGAGAAGACACCGGGGGCGATCGTGGACTGGTTTTCTTGGTCACCGATTTGATTTGGCTGCCGCGCTGCAATCGTGAATCCTGCATAAGCAAATCCAGCGCCATCTGACGTTCCGGTGGCCTTGCAGGCAGAGCGGTCGTTGATGGTCGCCGATGGTTCGGTGAACTCCGTGCAAGCTTTTCACCCGTCATCTCCAAGAACGGTTGAGCCTGTAACTCCTCAACCAATAGAAAATCGGCGGTTGGTAACTCACTGAGCTGATGTTGCGTGGCATGGACACGAAAGATGATCGCGGCATTGTTTTCCGAACATTCCAATCGGCTCGCAACCCACGGGATTAAGGTAGGCGATTGCCGAAACGGCATTGATTCCAACCGTTTCCTGAACTCGCTTCGGAAATCGATGATCTCTTGTCCGACTCGATTTGAGAGCGGCATCTTATTGGCTCCCCATCGCGGCACGGTTGGTACAGCCCCATCCGCCCGCTCCACCCAGGCTTCCATCAAGCCAACGCGCTCCAGGCGAAGTGCCCTTCCAGCCAGCGAAAAGATGTCCCCGGGCCTTAGGGAACGGAGAAACGACTCTTCAACCGAACCCAACGGACTGTTTTTCAACAGGATGCGAACCATCCCATCGCTCGGGATGGTCCCGATATTTTGCAGGAAATCCCGTCGTGTCATTCCTGGTCGCGTCTCGAAAACGCCCCGCGCCTCATCCAATACAATCCTGCCAAAAACTTCCTGATATTGTTGTCTCAAGGCCTTTCCGCCGCCGGCGAGGTAGTCGAGCACCAACTGGAAATCGTCCCTCGATAATTGGGCGTAAGGTTGTGCGCGGCGAACGAGGGCAAATGCCTCCTCAATCGAAACCTCGCCGTGACAACCCATTCCAACCAGATTCTGAGCTAGGACATCCAACGGGGCACGGGCGATGCGTATCGCATCCAATTGACCGATTCGCGCTAGACGCGCTGTCGCCGCACATTCAATCAGATCATTTATATTGGTGGCCATCAACAGGCCCCGGCTCACCTCTCGAAGATTGTGCCCGGCCCGCCCCGTTCGCTGGAGGGCTTTATTCACCCCCTTGGGCGTCGAAAGCATAACCACCAAATCGATGCTGCCTATATCCAGGCCCAACTCCAATGAGGTTGAACAGACCACACACCTCAACTCCCCGCGCTTGAGTCGATCCTCCACTTCTAGTCGTACTTCCCGATCCAAACTGGCATGATGACATTCAATTTGGGGGGCAAGGTCCGGAAGATGTTCCTTCAACCAGTAGGTTGCCGATTCCGCCCCACTCCGGGTATTCGAGAATACAAGCGTAGTTCGGTTCTGCCGCACCAATCGGCCCAATTCCTCGATCAGACGAACACCACTGAAACCGGCCATCGGATAGGGATGGCGCTGGAGCGGCGAATACAATTGCAGGTCAATTCTCTTGCTCGTCGAAACATCGATGATCTCGCAGCTTCTATCCGTTCCCACCAGGAATCTCGCCACCAGAGGAAGCGGATGAACCGTGGCGCTCAGCCCGATCCGTTGAACCGGTATCGGGCTTCGACGGGGCAGGGCATCAAGACGTTCCAAGGCCAGACTTAATAGGGCGCCCCGCTTGTTTTCGGCCAGCGCATGAATCTCATCGACAATCACCCAACGAACGTTCGCCAGAATCGATGTCCAGCGAGATTGACTGAGCAAAAGCGACAGGCTTTCGGGGGTTGTCAGCAAAATATGCGGTGGATGTGCCCATTGGCTCTGACGTTCTGACGTTTCCGTGTCGCCCGAACGGAGACCCACCCGAATGGGCGGCTGTTCGCCGTAGACCTCGCGTAATGGCCTTTGGAGGTTTTTCTCCAAATCGTAACTCAGTGCCCGAAGAGGTGAAAGGTACAGACATTGAAGCTCGTCCCGGAGAACGCCTTCCAAATGCTGCCGGGCGAGTTCATGCAAGACTTGGTAGAAGGCCGCAAAGGTTTTCCCCGTGCCAGTGGGTGAAACAATGAGTACTGAATGTCCATCCGCAATAAGAGGCCAGGCTGCTGCTTGAGCAGGGGTCGGATGGACGAATTTCCGGGCAAACCACTCGGCGACTGGCGAATGGGGTTCCACGTCAGTCGATTGCGGATTGTCCTTCACGGTCTTGTCACCGAACTATCGATTGGATTTACCGTTCTGGCGAGGCCAACAATCCTGCTGGACCCCTCGTCCCTTCCATATCGATGTCAATCGGTTTCAAGAAACTACGCTATTGCATCGCTTTTTGAGGTGGCTATATTTGCCCTGAGGTGAATCGGATCAGGGTAAATCGGGGGGGACACCTGTTCGCGTTATTCCTTTTGATGGGAATATCGGCGGGGGTTTTCGTGACTGGCTGTGCCACGCGCGTGGACTGGAAATCCCGTGTTGGCTCCTACACCTACGACGATGCCATCAAGGAGCTGGGCCCTCCAGACAAGGTGGCAACTACTAGCGACCAAACGATGGTTGCCGAGTGGCTCCTTTACCATGGCAATTCCTATGCGACCTATACCGCGTGGGGGCCCCGTGGTTTTCGTGGCTATCATTCAGGTTTTTACACTGTCGACGTGATGGATGGCCCGGCACGCTTCTTACGCCTGACTTTTACGCCTGACCATCGGCTTCAGTCCGCACGGGAGTTTTATAGGTGAGCACCTTTTCCACCAGTCAACGACTTTCGATGAGCCTTTTGAGTTGGCTCAATCGGATTTTGGTCGTGCTGATCTTTTTGGCAGTCATCGGTGCGATCGGTCTTCGCTACATACCGCTCATTCGTCAAAATCAAGTCATGCGGGCGGATTTGCAGACCCAACAAGACAAGGTGGACCACCTAAAGGCCGAGATTTCTCGTCTGGAATCGGAAATTCGAGCCCTAAAGTCTGACCCCAGGACAGTCGAGCGCCGCCTTCGAGAAATTGGCTACGCGCGACCCGATGAAGTTGTTGTCACCTTTCGCGAACCGATTCGCCAGCCTTAGCGTCTTGGGTCGGGACGGATTTCTTATCCCGTATTCATTCGTTTCATCGGCCCTATCCGTCTTATTTTTCCCCTCGCTCTCGTCTGACTCTGTCGATTCCCATGCGTGATATTATTGCGAAAGCCGAGACTCTTCTCGAAGCACTTCCCTATATTCAGCGGTTTTCCTCAGCCCGATTTGTCATCAAATATGGCGGTTCATTCATGGATTCCCCCGATCCGGCAGTTCGCAATTCGGTCGCTCGGGATTTGGTATTCTTGGAGAGCGTTCAGATCAATCCAGTCGTCGTTCACGGCGGCGGAAAAGCAATTACCAGGGCACTTGAACGCGAAGGGGTAGCTTCCCGATTCATTCAGGGTCAACGCGTGACCGACGAATCGACAGTCAAAATCGTCGACCAAGTCCTCTCCCGGGAAATCAACCCGGAGTTGGTCGCCACCATCAACTCGCTCGGTGGGAATGCTCAAGGTTTCGCCGGAACCGATATTTTTACCTGCCGCAAATTCCAACTCTCTGCACCGGATGGTAGCCCAATCGATTTGGGCCAGGTCGGTGAGGTAACCTCCGTGAATATTCAACCGCTGGTGGACTGCCTGAACCGGGGTTTTACCCCAGTCATCAGTCCGACCGCGACCGGCGAGGATGGTCGCATTTACAATTGCAATGGAGACGTGTCCGCCGCTCACGTAGCCATCGCCTTGGCGGCCCGACGCTTGGTCTTTATGAGTGATGTTCCCGGATTGATGCGCAATCCCAAAGACCCGGCAACCTTGATACGGCATCTCGCCGTTCGCGACGTAGCCGATCTTAAGCGGGCAGGGGTGATCGACGCCGGGATGATTCCCAAGGTCGACAGCGCTGTGACTGCTCTCGAAGCAGGAGTAGAAAAGGTACAGTTTGTCGACGGGCGTCTACCCCATTCAATTCTCTTGGAGATATTCACCGACGCCGGTGTTGGCACCGAGGTTGTCCGTTAGCCTTTTCCATCGCCAGAATAGTGGTCGAAACACAGGGGCGACTTCGGGCCACATGACTTGGGGTCAGATTATTTCCCTTTCAAAAGCAAAAAACCGGGGAAAACCCCGGTTTGTATTTCTTTCTTTGGACGTTCTCTAACACCCTACCGTCCCTCAGTCATGGATGCAGGCAAACCATTCTCCCAAGATTGGGGAGTGTTCCACGGGCGGGTGGTCACTTGGTCTTCTGAAGCACACCCTCCGACGAGAGCAACCGCTCCGAGAAACAACAGACAAGCAGCAATGCGTACCAATCGCTTCATGGATGACTAGTAAAGCACGGAGTCACCTTCGGCAACTGAGTAATTCGCTTGTTGCCATTCAGGAAGGATGTTCGCGAAGCTCCGCTGAGCCTCAACGCGAACGATTCGAGCTTTTCCAACCAGCTTGTCATCCCGCCGAATCAACACCACCCCGTTCTCCTTGGCGACGTCGCTTCCCGCATCGATCACGATAAAATTCCATTTGGCGTCGACAGCCAAAACTTTGCCGCGTAATCCGGGCATCTCCACGGGAGGCTCGATATCCGCTTCGTACCGATGCAGCCGGGATTCCAGCGTGTCAACCTTCCGGCTGAGGAGCTTCTTTTCGCTTTCCACGACAGCAATCATCTCGTTCGCTTTCTTTATGTCTCCCTTGAGCACAAAGACCTGCTCTGGCTTGATGCCAGTCAGTTCCCATCGAGAAAGTTCCTCACGAGCATCATTACGCTCCTTGGAAGCCTTCGAAAGGTCATTCGCCAGTCGATCCGCCCGGCTATGCTGGGTGACCTCGTCGGCCTGAGATTTTTCGAGCTCCTGTTTGGTCTCCGACAGGTCCTTGGCAGCCTTTTCCGCTACCAACTTCGCCGCCTTGGCTTCGCCATCGGATTTTAATCGGGCGGTCTCAGAAGCGGCTAGGTCGCCTTTGGTCTTGGTCAGATTCTCAGCCAATTCGGTCACCTTAGGCTTGGTGACCACCAGGCTGACGACAAGGCCGGCTATCGATGCCAGCAAACCGAAAATCAAAGCGAGACGAAGCATGATGTAAATCGTGGTTAGACCGAGAAAATCCTACGGACGAAAACACCAAGTGTCAACGTTCCCATTCGTGAAGTAGCAACAAGGTGCTAAAAAGTGACACCGATCGTCGACTGTATCTCAAGATCGTTGTTGTGCACGCTTACCGTGGGTCGACTTTCGTATTGGTCGATGATATTCAGGCTGATGGTGATCTTCTTGAATAACGGATAGGCCGCCGTCAAATCGAAACGAATCCGATAGTCCTCGGGGTCACTGACACTCGGTAAATAGGACAAACGCTGGGTGAACGTTACTTTGTCCCACGCTTTCCAAGTCAGGTTTTCGCCCACCCGTCCGGAAAAAAATGATTTCCCCGGCGCGTTATCATAATTGAGTTTCTGATACTGAGCACCGATTTCACCCGCTAATTTAAACTTCGGTTTGTCGATGAATTTGTACCCGACACCCGGACCGGTATCAAAGGTTAGATCGAGATGCCGGATGTGATCGTAACCGGCCCCCAAGTGCTCATAGACATAGACTCGCCGCTTCGGTCCAAGATCGACGTCGGTCTTGACCGAACCATCCATCTTGTTGGCCGATTCCAGTTGGTTCACGATGCCATACGCAACGTGGTATTCAAGCAGGTTGCGAACCCGATCCCAGGTGTGGTTCGCCGTCGCATTTCCGTAAAATGACCGTCGCTCGGAGGTTCCAAATCCCAAGTCCATTCCTAGTTGGATGTTTCCATGCCAATTCGTCAGCAGTGGTTTCATCCACGGTTGCGATAGGAGATGCCAGCCAGGTTGCAAACGGTCCGGCCCCAAATTGGGTCCTTGTCCCACACCGCTTTTGAGTGTCGCCGTATTAGTCGACGCTACCCCCGAAACTCGGTTTGTTCCAAAAGCCGATGGCGGAAGGTTGGTGCCACCGGGTGACGTCCCGCCAGTCCCGGGTCCTGGCAGTAGGCTTGATGGAGCTTCCCGACGGGTTATCTGGGATATCGGGACTTTGATTGGGCCAAGAAGGGTCTCCAAAGTCACCGATTCAGGGGTCTCGGCCTGCACAGTCCCCGTCAGTCGGTCGCCATTTCCCAAGACCAAGGTGATGCGGTCTGCACCCAGCACCACACAACTCAAACTAAGACCCACACAGGCGCAGGCAATTAGCCAGTTATTTTGACTTCTTCGATTTTGGAGCATTGGTGGCGGACGCTTCAGCGGCCCGTGCAACTGCCATCGCTGTTGCTATCTCAGCGTCTCGGGCCGCTTTCCATTCGGCCTCCGTCGGGGGCGGTACGTCGCTCTTGTCCAATCGACGCACCCCACCAATGACGGCGACCAATCCTTCATCATTCACGCGAAGTTGTGGCCTGCGATCTCCCCCTACTCGAATCTCCTTGGTGATCACTGTTCCGTCCGGATCGATGACATGGTATCGACTCTCTGTGGCGCTATACTGATGCAAAATGTGAAACCGACTTTGTTTGTCGACCAAAAACTCTGGACGCTTGAACGAAACCAAACCTCCCAGCGAAATGACCTTGTAGGTGTGGGACTCTGACCTGTCGGTCACCCGGAGGTAGAGTTGCAGCTGCTTCAGGTAGTTGGCCTGTTGCAGAATATATTTCCGCTGCTCGATTGTCCCGTCTGGTAGTGTATAGCCAAACGTCCGGTCTTCGATGCGAGTTCCATTAACCACTTCAATTGGGAACGGCGCACTGGTGAAACTTTCGCCCCCTTCCAGAGGTGTCACTGTCGCCGTGACCCGATAGTTCCCCATCTGGTCGATTTCAAATACCGACGACAGATCGTACTTGATGGTGCCTACCGTGCTTTGCTCCAACGTAAACTCCCCACTTTCAGAGATATCGCCGATTTTCTTCACCACTCCGGCGGGCATTTGCTCAACAGAAAAGCTCAACCAGCCGGGCCATGTCCCCAGTTTGAGCGGCATCCCCGTCAGATTCCCAATCCGCACCGAAAGAGGAATGCTTTCCGATGGCAGGAAGCGCTTTTGGGCGCACCTGATCTCGACCTCGACCTGGGCTCGTAAGGTGAATCCCATCCAGGCGGCCAACAGTGCGACAGCGATCTTCATGGTCTGAAGCTGCGCGGCTGGCGCGTATTTAGCAAGCGCCAGCCCAAAATCGTCATCAGGCGGTTGCAGCCTGCGAGCGAGCCAAGTCCGTCTTTCTCTGGTTGAGGCTTCGGAAGAATTCAAATCCCTCCCGAACTCGGCGCACCAGGATGCTCTTGTCTTCCAGCATCGTCTTCACGATTCGCAGAATAGGTCCCGGGCGCAGATAGTACTCTCGATAGAATCGGTCGACTGCCTCGAAGATTTCATCCCGCGACAGCTCCGGATATTCCAGAGTGGATTGCTGGAATCCGTCGGTATGGACGATGTCCGTCTTGTCCTTCTTTGCAAACCAACCATTCTGCCGAGCCATTTCATAGAGCTCAGTTCCGGGATAGGGTGCCGCCAACGAAACCTGAAGGCTGAACACATCGAGCTCTTTGGCGAAGTCAATGGTTCGCTGAATGCTTTCCTTGGTCTCAACCGGGAGTCCCAGAATGAAGGTGCCGTGAATCACCACGTCCGCCTGATGACAGGCCTTGGTAAAACGGCGCATTTCATCCATCGTCACACCCTTCTTGATTCGAGTCAGAATGTCAGCGTTACCCGATTCATAGCCAACCAAGAATAGCCGCAGGCCTGAATCCTTGAAACTGCTGATGGTATCGTAGTCCAGGTTTGCCCGGCTATTGCAGGACCAGGTTAGGCCCAAGGGTGCCAATTTGCGGGCAATTTCACGTGCCCGAGGAAGGTTGGCCGTAAAGGTGTCGTCATCGAAAAAGAACTCTTTCACCTGTGGAAAGGACTGTTTCATGTAGGTCATTTCCGCCGCCACGTTGTCAGCAGAACGAACCCGGTATTTATGGCCACCAATGGTTTGAGGCCATAGGCAGAAAGTGCACTGAGCCGGACATCCACGGCCCGTGTACAGGCTCACATAGGGATGCAACAAATACCCGATGAAGTAGTTCTCGATCTTAAGGTCCCGGCGATAAACGTCCGCAACCCAAGGCAGTGAGTCCATGTTGTGGATCAAGTCCCGCTCGGGATTATGGATGATTTTGCCTTCCTTCCGAAAGCTTAGGCCCGCCACGCTCTCAATGGGGCGCCCTTCGCAGACTTCCTTGCAGGTGAAATCAAATTCCTTCCGCCCCACCCAGTCAATCGCTGCGGAAGCCTTTAAGGTCTCGGTCGGCAACACGGCCGCGTGCGCTCCGACAAACCCAATCTTAGTTTCCGGTCGCCGCTGTTTGATCGCCTCAGCCACTTTCGAGTCATTCTTGAGCGACGGCGTTGAGGTATGAATGATCACGTGGTCATACTTCACCGCCTCATCCAAGCACTGCTGGATACCGATATTGTGGGGAGGGCAGTCCATCAACCGTGAATTCGGCGTCAAAGCCGCTGGCTGAGCCAGCCAGGTCGGATACCAATAGGAAGTGACCTCCCGGCGCGCTTGGTAACGCGAACCGGCACCGCCATCAAATCCATCAAACGAAGGTGGAGACAAGAAGAGAGACTGACTCATATAAAATAAACGCCTCGGCCTGAACTGTTTCCTTTCAGGCCGAAAAAAGAATTAGACCAATATGGTTTTAGACCAAAACAGACCAATAACCAGACCCGATCGCGGTAATGGACCCTGATAACCAATGCTGATTACTCCGGCTTCACTTCGATGCGCCCGTTTTCCCGAAGTTTGGCGAGAAGTTCATCGCGTTGGGAGGAAACCGGTATGGCCGTGGCCGGTGCGTGATCATGGTCGCCATTGCGCTGGTAAACCGACCGGGCTCCAGCCAAGGCCTTGTTTACCGTCGATTTTGCTTCCGCCAAGTGTCCTTTGCCCACGCTAAAACCGTTGAAAGCCAGCACCTTTTCCCCAGCGACCACCTTCTTCGGACGGGAGCTGAAGTTGAACTTCAAATTCAACCAGGTATCCGAGAGTTTGCTGCTCATGGCCCCCGATGGCTCATAGCCGCAATGCATCATGCAATTCTCGCAGCGAGGATCCCGGGCGACATCGTTGACGACGCCATACTTGTCCCATTGCACGGTATCCAGCATTTGCTGATAGCGCTCGAAATGCCCAAGCTTCTCGTCGGTCATGACATAGCAGGGAGCTTTCCACCCCTTGACATTAAACGTCGGAATGGCCCATGCGGAGCAGGTCAACTGACGTTTGCCCGCCAGGAAACGGTGATACACCGGCGTTCCAAACAGGGTGAACATCTCACCCCACTTTTCGATGTCTTTGAACTTTTCCCGGGTCAGATCCCGGGTAAGGAAGAAATCCTTCGGGTCCTTGCCCAAACGCTTCACCATGTCCTTCTTGGCTGCGTCGTAATCGTAGCCCGGAGAAATCGTGTGTCCGTCCACTTCCAGGCACGATAGGTACTGGAACATCTGCTCGATTTCCGCCATCTCCGTCTCTTTGTAGATGGTGGTGTTCGTAGCCACCTGATAGCCAAGAATCTTGGCCATGCGGATGGCGGCGATGCACTCCTTGAAGACCCCTTCGCGCTCTACGATGAGGTCGTGAGTGTATTCCAGACCGTCCAAGTGGACATTCCAATACATCCATTGGGATGGAAGAATGACCACCTTTTGCTTGGCTGCACCTTCAGCAGTGCGAATTGCTTCGGCTTCCTTTTCCGTGACCAATTGTTCAGCAACCAATCGGGCCAGTTGCGGCTCCATTGCTGCGGTGTAATGCGCGGCCATGTAATCGCGCATCTTCTTGCGCATGAACATCCCGTTGGTGCAGATGTAAATGATTCGCCCTTGTTCGGTCAGGCCGGCCACCAACTCTTCTATTTTGGGATAGATGAGCGGCTCACCTCCGCAAATAGACACCATCGGCGCATCGCAATCGGCAGCCGCCTCCAGGCACTTCTCGATTGGCACCATGTCCTTGAGACTGGTCGAGTACTCACGGATACGCCCGCACCCTGTGCACGTCAGGTTGCAGGTGTGAAGCGGTTCGAGCTGCAACACCATCGCGAATCGGGGAACTCGCTTGAGGCGTTGCTTGGTGATGTGGCTCGCAATCTTAAGGGTAAGCGCTAAAGGAAAACGCATGACAACTGCCGCATCATAGGGGGGGGACGGGGCAGGGCAATAGCTATTTGCCCCTTTGGCACGGGAATTCCTTGACCCTACATTACCCCCGTGCGCACTCCTTCGAGCTTGGGTTTCACACTATTGGCCTCCCTGGCGATCTCGATTGGCTGGCATACCCAATCATCCGTGACCTCTTCCTTTGATTCCGAAGTGCATGCCTTCGCACTGCACGATTTGGCCTATCCTCCACCCCCCCATCCGGTCCTTTGCGTCGGTAGTTCCAGCGTTCGCTTGTGGCCCGATATGCCGGCTGCGTTTCCCACTTGGCCCATCCTCAACCGGGGATTTGGGGGCTCCAAAATGTCCGATCTGCTTCACTTCTTTTCCGACCTCGTAACTCCCTACCGCCCCAGCCTGATCTTGGTGTATGAAGGGGACAACGACTTGGCCTCGGGATGCTCCCTGGAAGATATCTTGAACGGTTTTGCCCAGTTTCTACACCGGTGCCGGATGGAAGTTCCGGGTATCCCTGTAGTCGTTCTGGCGGTTAAACCGAGTCCCGTCCGTCGCTCACTCCTCGATTCTCAACGTGAACTCAATGCCAGTTTGCAACGTTGGGCGCTCAATGAAGACCAAGTCTACTTCATCGATACCTTCGGCCCGTTACTCGACCTTCACGGGGAACCACTTCCCGACTATTACCAATCCGACAATCTCCACCTCAACGCGCTCGGCTATTCGGTCTGGAAAAAGGTCATTGGCGACTTCCTGGAAGAGCACCGACAGCTTGGCCTTTCAGGATTCTCCCCAAAGTAGAAGCGGCGTCTCGCCGCTTGGCCTCCCTGGATTCCCCGTCTAGAATCGAACGATGATCGCCCGATGGCCACGGTGGTTGCTTCCCCTCGTCCTGGCAGTTGCGATGGCCTGGGTTATCGAGCATCTATCGGCTGACCGCCGGTCCACCTTCATGCGAATCCCCGTTGGGCACGGACCCGCCCCGGCTTGGACAATGCCCGACTTGGATGGAAAACCAGTCGATTCCACCCATTTTCTCGGCAAGATTGTCGTGCTGAATTTTTGGGCGACGTGGTGCCCCCCCTGTCGACAAGAAATCCCGGAGCTCAACGCCTTCCAATTGTCCCACACCAATGATGGCGTCACGGTCATCGGGGCTTCCGTTGACGACGGGGGAGCCGAAGCAGTCCGTCCCTTTGTTCGACGGATGAAGGTTGCCTACCCAGTGGTTCTTGCGGATGCCCTGCAACAAAGCCATTTCGGCGGCGCTTCCGTTGGTCCTTTATCCGGGGGAATGTCCCTGCCGACCACCTTGGTCATCGATCGCCAAGGAAACTTCGTTGCCCGTTTCCTGGGAGCCTTAACCCAAAAAGAACTCGATTCCGCAATCTCCCCGCTTTTTTCTGCTTCACACTAGTTCTTCCAAGCAACAGCGCTTCTTCCTCCGCCTAATAATCACACGTAACGAATTGACGCAAAGCAACATCGGGCGAGACTCCGTCAAGACGGATGTGCTCCAAACCACCCCGATCTTGGAGAGCCAAAGGCCCGATTTCATACCAGTCTGGGCCAACGGCCCAGGAAATCTGGCCCAAAATATCGAAAGGGCTGAAAGCCCGACCCACGCCTACATCGCAAGTGATTCCTCGCCTGCCTCCGACCGCCCTGGGTGAGACGCTACCGTCCCGCAGGCTTTCCAGTCTGCCCGGTGGCCTGGACCAGGCTTATTCCGCACCAGCGAAGCTTAATGGCCGTCCGCAGGACCGACATCCATCTGGCACTTTGGAAACGGCCGCGAAATCGACGAAGGCCAGAGTTCGCTGTTGCGAAAGATGGGCTAAACCCCATGACTCCCAGTTCAGATGCGCGGGGAAACGCACTGGGAGCCTTCTCCTCAGCCCGAACTCCATTGCTGCAATTCCATTCGCCGCTCATATTTCGCCGATGCCGACCGTCACCGCCAATGGCAAGACCGTGCCACTGACCGCCTCCTGTTCCCTCATCGATTTCCTGGCAACCCACGGTTTTTTCCCCAAGAGCGTGGTGGTCGAACACAACGGCGATGCTGTGGCACCATCGGAATTTTCATCCCGGCAGGTGAACCCGGGCGACCAACTCGAAATCGTCCGAATCGTCGCGGGTGGTTGATCCTCCTGTTGCAATAGAGCCGGGAGGGGGAATGGCGCTTGGATACCCGGGTGCAGTGGTTGTTGTCCGTCCTGCGCGCGTATTTTTAACTGGTTATCCTCGCCAAAAAGTTTCATCGGAATTGCATTTGTACCCGGTTGGGTTTTCATGAGCTCGTTAGTTTCTGAAAAGGGTATGAATCGAAAATGGCCAGTTCAGTTCCTCCTCAGGGCGCTGGCAGCCTATTACTTTCTCTCTGGATTTGGCTGGAGCGGACACGCCGACCCAGCACTCTCGGCGACCACTCCCGCATCCCATCTAACCAACCATTGGGCCTTCCAGCCACTCCACGCTGTAGTTCCTCCCCATTTGGATGGCCGTACGCCAGCAAACCCGATCGACGCCTTTATCCTCGCCCGCCTCCAGCGCCTGGGGATCACTCCCGCCCCTGAAGCTTCCCCAACGGACTTGCTGCGCCGACTGACCTATGACCTGACGGGTTTACCACCCGACCCAGGAGACCGCGATGAATTCTTACAGGGCCCTTCCTCCGCCGGTTGGGAGCGCCTCGTCGACCGGTTGCTTTCTCGACCCGCCTTTGGTGAGCGTTGGGCCCAACATTGGCTCGACCTTGCCCATTACGCTGACTCCAATGGCTTCGAACTCGATGCCGACCGTCCAGATGCGTGGCGTTACCGTGACTGGGTGATTCGCTCTTTCAATCTGGACCTTCCGTATGACCGCTTCCTGACCTTACAGATCGCCGGTGATGAGGCTGCCCCAGGTGATCCTGATGCTTTGATTGCCTCCGGTTTCGGTCGAGCCGGCCCACGCGAAGTGGTGGCCGGCAATATTGACCCGGAAGTAAGGCGGCAGAATGAATTGACCGAAATGGTCGGTTCCCTCGGATCCGTTTTCCTAGGCCTCACGGTCGGGTGCGCTCGATGTCATGATCACAAATTCGATCCCATTTCTGCTGCTGACTACTACGGATTGGAAGCCTATTTCGCCGGAACGCATCTGACCGAAACCGCGATTCACTCAGACCACGAGAAGAAGGTTTATGAGGAAGAGAAGGCCCGAATCGAGGCCAGCATTAAGCCATTGTTGGACAGGAAGAATAAGCTCGAAGAGCCGTACCGCGCGACAATCGCGACGGCCAAGGAAGCCGCCCTGACACCTCGCGAGCGGGAAATCCGAGTCAAGCGCAAGGAAGACCGTTCTGCGGAAGAGCAACGGATCGCCGAAGGAATTGGAGTGGCTCTGGAAGTGAAGTGGGAGGAAATTGCCGACGCCGTCTCACGGAACCCAGGCGACCATCAGCTCCGGGAGGAACTGAAGCGTCAAATCTATCAGTTGGAGCTCCAAATGCCCCGTCACCCGTCTCGTGCCATGGCCATGACTGAGACCGGCGGTCCAATTCCCGACACGCACGTCCTTCGTCGGGGAAACATCAAAGATAAACGCCAGACCGTTCTCCCTCATCCCCCAACAATCCTTGCGGCAGCCATGGAAGGGCTTAATCCAAGCCATGGGACGAACCCGGCGGCAAGTGGACCCACTTTGGGACGTCGTTTATCCCTGGCCAACTGGATGACTGCGACCAACAACCCACTAGTCGCCCGTGTCATCGTTAATCGGCTCTGGCAGCATCATTTTGGCAGGGGCTTGGTGGCAACCTCATCGGATTTCGGTGTTCGAGGAGAACGCCCCACCGACGGTGAATTGTTGGACTGGCTCGCCGGTGAATTAATCCGGAATGGCTGGCATCTCAAACCCATCCACCGATGGATGGTTACTTCGGAGGCCTATCGCCGACAGTCTGCGGTGGATGCGGTCAATTCCTCGCGCATAGACCCGGACAATCGGTATTGGGCTCGGATGAATCGCCGCCGGATGGATGCCGAGGCCATGCGCGACTCCATTCTTGCCGTTTCCGGACGCCTCAATCCGCAGGCCAGGGGCCCTGGAGTTCATATTCACCTCGAACCGGAAGTGAGCTCCTTGATTTTCAGCGAACAGGAGGAGGTCGAACTGTGGCCAACCCATCCCGAACCAGCTCAACATCACCGCCGTTCGATTTACGTCTATCGAAAGAGAAATGTGCATTATCCCATATTCGACGCCTTTGATGCCCCCGATGCCCTGACTCCCTGTCCGGTTCGCCCGGTCAGCACCCATGCCCCGCAAGCATTGGTGTTGATGAATAGTCGCTTCGCATGGGATTCAGCCAAAGCTTTTGCCGACTCCCTAAACAAGGGTGATTTGAGCCCCGATGACCGTATCCGGACCGCCTTCGAACGGTGTTTCTCCCGGCCGCCCAAGGATACGGAACTGGACAATGCAAAACGGTTTATTGCTGGCAATCCCGATGGATGGACGGACTTCTCCCTGGCCTTGATCAATAGCAACGAATTTGCCTATGTCCCCTGATCCTCTCAGCCAGCGGTCCTGCCAAGGCCCTTTCGCCGCTGGTACTACCGGATGGTCGCGCCGCCGATTTCTTGAGACAGCCGGGCATGGCTTCGGAGCATTGGCGTTGTCCCAGTTGATGGGAGAATCCGTCCGAGGGGCCAGCAATGCCTCGGTTCAATCCACACCAGGCCCCCATTTCGCTCCCAAAG